>JAWKQO010000002.1:313546-627092 GCA_041390105.1 Gemmatimonadota bacterium | reverse complement strand
AGGACGGTCAGACGGAAGGTCCTGCCTCGAGCAAGGTCGGCTGGGACCACCTCGACGCGCTCGGGCGTGCCCGATCGGATCCAGGTCACAGGGACGTCCAGCCAGGGTGCCAATGGTGTGCTCTGCGCTTGCAGGCCCACGCCGAGCCAGGGCAGGACGAACGCGACCAGCAGGGGACAGCGTACTCGCACCCTCATAATGCCTCCTAGAAGTCGATGCCGTCGCGATCCTTGTCGAACCCGGCCCGGTAGTCGAAGAACGTGCGCGCGCAATCCACCGCGAAGCCCCCATCGGCCCCGGAAGCGGTGATGACCTGCACGCGCTCGTTTCGCGACATCTGCAGCACGGCAAACTCCTGATCCGACCGGGCGCACATGAACAGGGAGCGGGTGGTGGGCCCCATCGCCATCAACAGGGGTCGGTGCCGCGCCGCGGGCGGGCGGCCAGACTCCAGTGCTTCGGCCAACAGGGCGCCCAGCTCGGTGCTGGCGAAGTGACCCATACGTTCTTCAGAGGGGAAGCCAGGATGGACGAACCACAGCGGGACCTCGTAGGCATCGCGGTGCTGCAACGCCTCCGGACGGCGAGGGCCATGGTCGGCAGTCACCACGATCAAGGTCTCCCGCAGACCACCCTCCGCTCCCAGTCGATCGAGGATCTCCGCAAGATACTGATCGTAGTAACGGACTCGTTCGATACCGGTCCGTGCTTCCCACGCATCGGTGTGCCCGAAAAGGAACGGCTGGAACAGGAACCAGGACTCCGGGCCGGCGAGGATGGCGCCCAGCCGGTCCAGGAGCACGCGATCCTCGCACCCTCGGTCGAATCGGGTGGGTTCCAGACAGACGACGTCGGATCGCTGTAGATCGGACGCGTCCGCGCCCACCGTACGATCCCAGGCAGGCGCCCGCAGATCCCAGGGAAGCTCGGCGAGCGGGGTGGCGAGCGCTGCCTTCCACCCCGCTGCCTGCAGGCGCTCGACCAGGCTCGCTTGGCGCAGCAGGTGACCGAAGTGCTCACTCCAGGCCGCGTCGTACGCTTCGTAGGGGACCATGCGGCCATGCAGCATGGCGATGCGCGCCGTGCGACTCTCCTGATCGACGGTGAAGTACCCACGATAGCGCGTGGCGAAGGGTTCCACGCGGGCGAAGAAGCTGCGCGCTGGATCGAGGCGCACGCGGGCGGCCTCGAAGCTGCTCAGGTCCACGCCCTCCATGACGAAGACCAGGACCCTCTTGAACGGGCCGGGGCCGGCCATCCGCTCAGGCAGCCCCGGGGCGAGCGCATCGGTGTCGTAGACCCGTCCCTCCGCGCTCGAGGCACGGGCCGGGACCCAGCGCGCGTCCTCAAGCGCCACCGCCAAGGGATGGCGCTCCACTGCAGCCCATGCCCCGATCACGCCGAGACCCACCAGGGCCACCCCCCGTCCACGCGGGTGCCACGATCGGGGAACCGAGCGCCCCGTTGACCGAGCAGACATTCCGGCGAACAGCACGAGAGCCCAGAAGCCGACAAAGAGTGGCCAGGCGCGCAGGGGGACGAGATGGCGCACGAAGAAAGCCACCGTCCCCAGCGAGAGGCCCAGCACCGAGAAGCGATCCGCTGCGGCGATGCCGAAGAAGTACGCGTGCCAGAACACGACCGACGCATAGCCGCCCAGCACAGCGGCGAACAGGAGCGCGCGCAGATCCCCTCGCCGCCCCGCACCCTGGGCACCGGCGCAGGCGAGCGCCATTCCGATCAGAATGCAGGCGTCGACCAACGCCTCGCGAATCGCCTCGGCGGCGTCCGCCGCTCCAACCAGTCGCCGCACGAGTGCAAGGCCGAGGACCGCGGCCAGCGCAGCCCACAGCTTCCCCCGATCGGTGCGGAACGGGAGGCGGAGCGTCCAGCGGATCGCCATGCTTCGATCCGCACAGAACCGTGGATCCGCCCCTGTTACCCGTCCGAGACGGTCAGCGTCACCGTGGTCTCGTCGCCTTCACCGGCAATCGAGGCAGCCAGCTCGCGCTCGTCCTTGGTGGCGTGGAGGATGAACATCCCGGACGCCTCCATCTTCTGATCGATTTCCCACCCCTCGTCCACGAGATGCTCGAGGTAGTAGTCGTAGACCGACCGTACGGAGTCGTCCGTAGTCAGGGTGACGGAAGCGCCTTCCCCCTGCGACATCATCGAGACCGCGATCTGGGCTCCGGGCGGAATCGGCACGTCATCCGGGAATCCTTCCGGGAGCGAACCGCCTCCCATCTCGATGGTGGTGCTCCGTCCTTCCTGTTCGGATGAAATGCGCATGCGCCCTTCGGAAACGTCGACATCCGCTGCGTCTGCTCCCGACTCGCGCATGGCCTCTTCCACCATGCGCTCGGCGGACCGTTCCGAGGCCCGTCCACACCCGATGGCCAGGAGGGCCATCGAGCTCACCGCGACCGCTGTCCAGCGGACCATGGGGGTAACCTCCACTCAGGTGTGCCTACGTTGTGGTAGCACCCCGGGAATCCTTCTGCAATCCCCTGGTTGGCCGCCCGGCCTCGCACCCCCTACTGTGACCCACGGCGGGCCGGCGGTCGCTCCTGCCCACCTGCCGATCCCAGACCCACACCCCACGGGGAGATGCTCCATGCGCGCTCGCGCCGTCGTCGTCAACGCCGTACTCGCGGCCACCCTGGCCGTGGCCTCCAGCGCCGCCGCCCAATCCCCGGAGGCCCGCTTCGGCCGGTGGAAGCTCAAGTCGGAAGCACCGCCGCCCGCGCTCAACATCATGACCTATCAGCCCTGGGGCGACGGCGGCATGCAGATCACGGTGGAGTCCACCAACGCGCGGGGGGAGACCTCCACATGGGGCTACGCCACCCTCTTCGATGGTGAATTCCGGCCCGTGCAGGGGCGGGATGGCACCGAGACCTCGGTGGTGTTCCTGACGGACCGGGTCACCCAGATCGTCACGCGCCGCGAGGGTCGTGTCACGCAGATGATCATCAACAAGCTGTCCGAGGACGGAAACACCATCCTGAACGACTACCATAACTGGGACGGCGAAGGGAACTACCGGCTCACACAGGCGACGTACGAACGGATCCACTGAGGGCGGGTGCACAAATGAAAGCCGCGGCACGGTGCGTCCGTGCCGCGGCTCCAGCAGCGCCTGGGCTCGCGCGTCTACGTGGGGCCCTGAAACCTACACCCAACCCTTCTTCCGGAAATCCTTGAGCGTCTCCGCCCAACGGTCCATCTCGTTGGGAAGTCCGAACGAGACGCGATTCCACTCCAACATGGGCGGGAAGCGCCGACCCACCAGGATCCCCGCGTCACGCATCCGATTGATGTAGGTGGTCAGGTCACCGTTGATTCGGTGCATGATGAAGTTGGTGTTGGTGGGAAGGTATTCGAGCCCCAACTGGTCCAGGGTCGCCTGGGTGATGGCCCTGGCTTCGGCGTTCACCGCCACGCCCCGTTCCACGAGGCCCGCATCCTTGAGCGATGCGATCCCGGCGGCGCTGGCCAGCACGTTGGGGCTGTTCTGTACGGTGTGCTCCCGCAGCCGCACGGCCGTGTCGGGATGTGTCACGGCGTAGCCGAGCCGCAGGCCGGCCATTCCGAAGATCTTCGAGAAGGTGCGCACCACGATCACGTTGGGCTTGCTGTCGATCCAGTGCAGACAGTGCGCATAGGCGGCGTCGTCGACGTACTCGAGATAGGCCTCGTCCATCACGAAGGTCGTGGTCTCGGGCGCATCCGCGATCCAGGCATCGATGTCGCGGGCCGAGGTGACCGTGCCGGTAGGGTTGTTGGGATTGCAGAAGTAGACCACCGAAGGCCGCCGCCTCGATGCTTCCCGCATGCGCCCCACATCGTGCTGCAGATCGCTGGTCAGCGGAATCGCCACCACTTCGAACGGCATCGTGTCTTGATAGTCGGAGATGTCTTCGAACGTGGGCTCGGCGATGATGAGCGGGACGTTGGGTCCTTGATACGCCTGGGTCACCACCTGCAGGATCTCGGTCGAGCCGAAGCCCAGCGTGAGGTTCTCCGGCCGGACGCCCAGGTAGCGGGCCAGCTCGTCCATGAGCGGGCCGGACTGCGGATAGCGGTTGGCATCGACGATGGCCTCGACCAACGCCTCCCGGGCCGACGGCGAGAGCCCGAGCGGGTTCTCGTTCGAAGACAGCTTGACGGTACCGTTGGGCAGCGTCTTCCCCACCCGCCAGAGGCTGGACCGAGAGAACAGGGCACCGAGCGCGTTCCCGGAAGCCGTGGCACCGGTGAGACCGGCTGCCATTCCAGTGGTGACGAAGCCGCGGCGATCCATGCTCCCTCCTGTGGTTCGTGGGTCGAGCCGCCAATGTGCGGCGCGGCGGGCCTCCTCGAAAGGGAGGCAGATAGCGTCGAACGGCCCACACCGGGGGGTGCGGGCCGTTCGCGCCTTCTGCGGCGGCGCGGGCGGGGCGCCTAGCCCCTCTTCCGCGACCGGCTAGTTCCCTCTCCCACCCTCCTCGGCCGCCGTCACCGCCTCGGGACGGGCGTCGAGGTCGTTCCAGTTCAGGATGGCATTGAACCCGAGGAAGTAGGTGCCCTGCGTCTGCCATCTCCAGAAGGGCCGGATCCCGAACATCACCACATGCCCGGCGCCGAGGGGGGCATCCACGATCTGGGCCCTACCCTGAAGTGCCTGGCCCCCACCCAAGGCGCCACTCAACAGCATGCGGTCCGCCTGCTGCGGGAATGACATCACCACCCGGGGGCTGCTCTCTTCGTCGTCGCCGCCCACGCCGAACTGACGGGCCAGGCGCCGGAAGTCGGCTGCTTCGTCGGCCTGGGGCCGCTCACGCCGGTCGGTGCCGGCGTTCTCGGCCGGCAGCTCGTACGGGGAGAGGCGCGGCTTGGTCGCCATCGGCGTGGTATTCTGCCAGGGTCCGCCGCCCCGACCGAAGCCGAAGCCGCCCGCGTTCCCTCCCACCGCCAACACCACATCACCCTTGAAGTACACCGGCAGCTGATCGCCTGTGTATCCGTACATGATGGGGCTGCTCTTGTCGGTGATCATCCCTCGATGGACCGAACCCGGTGCGATCAGCCCCTCCGCGTCCTCGGCGCGCACGCCGCTCAGGATCCCGTACTCCGGGAAGATGCTCGCCGTGGCCCCTTCGGTGATCAGCGTGCCACCGTCCTGAACGAAGCGCGCCAGCTCCACCAACCCTTCCCACCCCATGCCACCACGGATGTCGTCACTCTCGTCGATCCCGCCCAGGTTCGGAGTGGACTCCGTCCGCTTGTAGGGGAGCGGCATCTCACCCGTCTTGGCAATGCCGTTCACCTGGGACTGCGCGCTCCCGCCCACGTGCGGATAGATGATCACGTCGTAGCGCGACCGTAGGTTGCCGTCCTTGAGCTTCTGATCGGAGAAGTAGGTGTAGGGCACGCCATAGGTGTCGAGTGCCGCCCGGACCCATCCCTCGTCCTGCGTGCGCTGCCACGAGTGCACATAGCCGATGCGGGGCAGGTCCAGCTCGTGCATGGGTACGTCCGGAACGGCACGCGTGGCCCAGGCCGAGAGTCCCAACTCTTGAAGCGTCGGCTCCAACACCGTCCGATCGGCGGCGGGAATGATGAACGCACCCGCCCGGAAGCTGTGGCCGTCCAGGTCGAAGTCGCGTTCCGCCGCCTGCATGGACACACCGGCGTGACGATAGCGGAACGCCATGAGGTTGGCGTCTGTCGTGTGATCGACGACCAGCACGTCGCCTCTGCCGCTGACGCCGCCGGCGGCGAGCACGTCGGAGGTCACCTTGCTCATGGGCTGTTCCAGGACGCCGGCATCTTCGATGGTCTTCAGCTCGAGATTGCGCATCAACTGGAACGTCCATCCCGTGTCGTCGTAGGGCCGCGGGTTCTCCAGGCTGAAGGCCTGCAGCGAGAAGTACATGTCGGCCAGCGTGCGGAAGGGTTGATCCGCGCGCACGATGTAGTCCCCTTTGGCTACCGTCGTGCCCCCGACTTCGAAGTCCCGGTCGGCCCTGTGGAACTCGAGGCCCTGGAACCTCAGGTCGTTGACCGCCTGGGCAGCGTCCGCCCGGCGGCGCTGCTCCGCCGGAATCACCCAAGCGAAGACCGGCCCCTCCTTTCCTTTGTCCACCGACCGTTTGTTCTTGAGCCAGTAGTTCTCGAGGAACCAGGAACGATGGTCCGCCATGTACTTGAGCGAGAACAGGACGGCCGACTCCTGGATGTTCGTGTTGTTGCGGGGACCCCATTCGATCTCGGCCAGCGGGGGATTGGGGCGGAACCACTCCCGGCTGATCGCGCTGCCGTTCAGGCGCAGCGTCCGCGTGTCGGGCCCATAGCTGGCCACTTCGTAGAACCGCCCTGTCGCGTTGTGGGCGTGGGCGATGGTGAACATGTAGTTGGGAGTCCAACCGTCATAGAAGTTGTAGGTCCAGACGCCGGGTACCTCGCGCTTGGTCATCTCGATGACGTCGTTCTCGGCCAGCACCCACCACTCCCCGACCGTGATGGGATCGAAGGCCTCATTGTAGGGACCCGTCCCGGTGGAGGTGTAGAGGTAGTTCTGGGCCTCGTGCAGATCGTGCATCACCGTCGGAGCCCATTCCAATTGCACACCGAGCACGTTGCGCGTGAGTTGGAGCAGCATGCCCATGCCGTCACGGTTGTTGTCATGGGCCACATACTTGCCCCAGTACATCAACGGGAGCCGGACCTCGTCTTCTCCTCGCTCCTTGTTGAAGTAGTAGGTGTCGACCTGCTTCTCGCGCCCATCTACTTCGATGACCGGCGTGATGAACGTGATCACGTTGTCACGGATGGACTGGACGAACGGACTCTCGTCCACCACCAGCCGATAGGCGAGCTCCTGGAGCATTTCCGGTCCGCCCGTCTCCGGCGAGTGCATCCCCGAGGTCAGCCAGTAGAGGGGCTTGGCCATGCTCTCGACCAGCTGCTGCGCCCGTTCCTCCGACGTGACCCGGGGATCGGTGAGCTCCCGCAGGTAGCCCTTGTAGCGCTCGAGATCGCGGATGGTGGCCTCATCGGCGATGGCCATGAGCACCATCTCACGCCCCTCCTCGGTCTGACCGATCGACCAGACGGTGGCGCGGGGCGAGGCGTCGGCGATGGCCCGGAGGTAGCGATGGATGTCCGCGGCGTAGGTCAACTCGCCTGGGGTACCAATGATGCGGCCATGGAAAGCGAGCGGCGTCGGCACGGTCGCCGAGGCGGGCAGATAGTCCACCAGCTCGGTCGTGATGCGACTGTCTTTCAGGTGCTCGGCGATCAGCCGCGTATACTCCTCGTCGACGGCCTGCTGGGCTTGGCCCAAAGCCGGAAAGACAGCCAAGACGGCGAGCGCACGGAGAAGTGCGCGCGCCGGACGGATGCAGCGAGACATGGAACCCCCCTGGAGGTGTGCATGGACCGGAGCGGACCGGCCTTTCTTGGACTACTGGCCCGGGGAGGGGTCCGCAAGGTGGAGTTGGCGGCCGGGAAGCGCCCTGGTGCGCCGTCCAAGGTCAGCTCGCCGGTCCCCCCGTGGCCGACCGACGCTTCCGACCGGTCAGTCGGCCCCGAGGAGCCGTACCGCCAGCCCCAGATTCAGCGTGTGGGTGAGGGCCGGCACCTCCAGCGTGCTGGTCGGTTCCACCACCAGCTCACTGCGCGCGAGGACCACGCCGTAGTCGCAGAACAGTCGGAGTCTCCCCACCACGCCGATCCCAAGGCCCGCGGTGGCCCGGGCCGCAAAGCCGCCCCACTGGTATCTGCTCGTGGCAGCCCCCTGGATGAGCGCCTCCACATGAGGGATGACTACGCCGCCGCCCAGCCCGACATAGGGACTCACCCGTCGCCCGTTGCCGAACCGTCCCAGCCCCCCGAGCGTGACGATGTTGTAGCCGTGTGTCATCCGGAAGCGCTCGATCGTCTCACCGAGCGGCTGAACCAGATCGAGTGGTGCCCCCTCCCCACGCACCACCGTGCGCACCGGTTGGCTCGCAGTGGCGGTCAGCTTCGCGTGCGTGAAGTCGACCAGGGCGCCCCAGGCGCCTCCGGGCAACCAGAGCAGCAGGCGAGCGCCCCAGTAGAGGGGCTGCTGGAAGGGTTCCTCTCTCCACGCGACATCGCGAAGCTCGATGCGGCGCGGCCCGGAGGACAGCACCAGATCGGAAGGTTGGGTCCAGGAGCGACCCCCGTAGGCGTGAATCTCGACGCGCGGGCCCGCGCCCTGCGCGGACAGGGCGACGGGAGCCAGAAGCGTGAGCGCGACCCCCACCGCCGACGGGCCCACGCGGCACGCCCGCCCCGGATTGGCTGGCCTTTCCATTGTGCTGCTCCCTCCGCAGGCCCCGGTGCCACCCGCATGCGGTGCTGCCGTCCCGCGCCGGTGCGGTTCCCTACCCCTTGGGGTCCCCCGGGGTCGTGCACGGACCCACTCCGGTCCCTACCTTGCCCCCCGTCTTCTCGACCCACCCGTGAATCCGGACAATACGAGCATGCGACGCGCACGATTCCCGTTGTCAGCAGCGGCCCTGATCGGGGGCTTCACGCTCCTCGCCGCGCCCGCCCTGCAGGGCCAGCAGGCCCCCGGGGCCGTGACCCTCGACCAGACCGTTCTCGACTACTACCGCTGGCGCAACATCGGGCCCGACCGCGGCGGGCGCTCGATCGCCGTGACCGGTGTCCGGGGCCGGCCCGACGAGGCCTATTTCGGCGCGGTGGGCGGCGGCCTCTGGAAGACCACCGACGGGGGTGAGAATTGGGCCCCGGTGACCGACCACAAGATCACCTCGGCTTCCGTCGGTGCCGTGGCGGTCAGTGAAACCGATCCGGACTTCGTGGTGATCGGGACCGGTGAGACCTGCATCCGTGGCAACATCATGCCCGGAGACGGGATCTACCGGAGCCGCGACGCCGGGGAGACATGGGAACACGTCGCGTTCCAGAACGTGGACGCGATCTCCAAGATCCGCATCCACCCCACCAACCCTGACATTGTCTTCGCAGCCGTCTTCGGCAAGTACAGCGTCGACAGCGATGAGCGGGGTGTCTTCAAGAGCACCGACGGCGGCACCACCTGGCGCAAGGTGCTGTTCCGCAACGGGAAGACCGGCGCCATCGACATCAGCATCGACCGCAACAACCCGAACGTGATGTACGCATCCCTGTGGGAGGCCTACCGCAAGGAATACCAGATGTCGAGCGGTGGCCCTGGCAGCGGCCTGTTCAAGAGCACGGACGGCGGCGAGCACTGGACGGAGATCACCCGCAACTCCGGCCTGCCCCAGGAAGGACTGGTGGGGCGGATCGGCGTGTCTGTCTCGCGCGCCAACTCCAATCGTGTCTACGCCCTGGTGGAGAACGACAACGGCGGCCTGTTCGTCAGCGACGACGCGGGGGCCACCTGGACGCTGGCGAACGACGACCGCTCCATCCGCCAGCGGGCCTTCTACTACACGCACGTCTTCGCCGACCCCCACGACGAGGATGTGGTCTACCTCGAGAACACCTCCCTCTTCCGGTCCACGGATAGCGGAAAAACGCTGGAGACGATCAACAACGGCACGCACGGGGATTTCCACGACTTCTGGATCGACCCGGACAACGCGGACCATCTGGTGGTGGGGAACGACGGTGGCGGCGCGGTCTCCACCAACACCGGGGGCGCCTGGACTGCGGAGGACTACCCGACCGCACAGTTCTACCACGCCATCACCACCGAGCACATCCCTTATCACGTGTGCGGCTCACAGCAGGACAACAGCACCATGTGCACGCCGTCCGACTGGAATGCCGGACGGTACGGGTTCGCGGCCAATCGAGGCTTCGGCGGAGGCGGGGGTGGAGGTCGCGGCGGCGACATGACCGCCGGCTCCGTTGCGCTCTCCTATGTGGCCGGCGGAGGTGAGCCGGGCTACATCGCCCCCGATCCACTGGACCTGGACCAGTTCTACTCCGGCACCAACAACGGATCCTACGTCGACAAGTTCAATCGGCGCCTGGGCACCTCCCGGGAAGTGAACCCCTATCCCTGGTTCTACTCCGGCGAGCCCGCCATCGAGATCCGGGAGCGCTGGCAGTGGACCTTCCCGATCCTGTTCTCGAAGGTCGACCCCACGCGCCTTTACGTGTCGTCCCAACGGCTGTGGATGACGCAGGACGGCGGCACCACCTGGCA
Organism: Gemmatimonadota bacterium; assembly: GCA_041390105.1. Classification (NCBI taxonomy): domain Bacteria; kingdom Pseudomonadati; phylum Gemmatimonadota; species Gemmatimonadota bacterium. The sequence continues at coordinate 616,915 of JAWKQO010000002.1, read as the reverse complement.
GCGGCTGAGCGACGATCTCACCCGCGCCGACCCCATGACGCTGCAGAAGTCGGGCGGTCCGATCACGGGCGACATGAACGGGCCCGAGGTCTACGCCACCATCTTCGCGGTCGGACCCAGCAAGCGGGACGTCAACGTGATCTGGACCGGCTCGGACGATGGCCTGGTGCACGTCACCCGGGATGGCGGCGCCACCTGGACCAACGTGACGCCGCCCGACCTGCCGGACTTCGGCCGGGTGAGTCAGATCGACGCATCCGCCTTCGAGACCGGGCGGGCCTACGTCTCGATGCGCCGGCCCCTGCTGAACGACCGCGCGCCCTACATCTGGAAGACGTCCGACTACGGGCAGACGTGGACGAAGATCGTGAATGGCATCCGGGCCGATGCCTACGTGCACGCCGTGCGCGAGGATCCCACTCGAGCGGGGCTGCTCTACGCGGCCACCCAACATGGCGTGTACGTCTCCTTCGATGATGGCGCCCACTGGCAGGAGCTGAATCCCAATCTGCCCGACGTTCCGGTGGCGGACCTCATCGTGGAGGACAACGAGCTGGTCATCGGCACCCACGGCCGCAGCTTCTGGATCCTCGACAACATCGCGCCCCTGCGGCAGATGACTGCCGACCTGACGAATGCGCCGGCCAAGCTGTTCACACCCGCCACAGGGATTCGCTCGGGCGCGCCGCTCATCCTGAGCTGGTGGCTCAAGGACAAACCCAGCTGGGCCACGCTGGAGATCCTGGACGCCTCCGGCGAGGTGGTGCGGACGTTCCAGGCGGACACGACCACGCCCGACTCGACCGCTGCGCCCGACCCCGCGGCGCGCTACCGCGGCGGGCCCGATCTGCCGCTGAAGGCCGGTATCAGCCACATCGCCTGGGATCTGCGCGCGGACGGCTTCGAAGTGTTCCCGGGCATGATCTACTGGGGTGTGCGCTCCAGTGGACCCGCACTTCCTCCGGGGCGCTATACGGCGCGCTTGACGGCGGACAATCACACGGTCACCGCACCGGTGACCATCGAGCGCAACCCCTGGATCACCGACGTCACGGACGCGGACCTGATCGCGCAGTACCAGTTCTCCAAGGAGGTACGGAACAAGGTGACGGAAGCCAACCGCTCCGTGATCGCCATCCGCAACGTGAAGGGTCAGCTCGAGGACCGCCTGGGCCGCTCGGACGACGGACGCCTGCATTCGGCAGCCGAGACACTGGAAGGCAACGCCTCCGAGGTGGAGGGCAACATCTACCAGGTCCGCAACCGCAGTGGCCAGGATCCGCTCAACTTCCCCATCAAGGTGAACAACCGACTGGCCAACCTCATGTCGATGGCGGAGCGCGGAGATGGTCGGCCGGGCAACATGATGCCGGAGATCCTGGGGATCCTCACCGATGAGCTGAAGGGCTATACGGACCGGCTGGAGCAGATCTGGGCCACCGATCTGGCCGCCGTGAACCGCGAGCTGCAACGACTGGGGTTGCCCGCCATCAACCCCAATTGCAAACCGGAAGGACCGTGCCCGGTGATGTAGCGCGGAAGGTGGCGACGTCGTGAGGTCACGGCGGCGGGCGGGGGACCGTGTGGCGCGGGTGGCGCTGACGTGTCTCGCGTCCGCCGCCTGCGTTGAAGAGGCAGCGCGCTCCCACGCGACGGTGACCGACAGCGCCGGTGTCACGATCGTGGACCTGGGCGTGTTGGACTATGCGGCGTTACCGACCTGGGTGCTGGAGGACGAGCCCAGACTGCGGATCGGTGTGGTGGAAGGGGATCCCGCGCGCCAGTGGAGTCGCTTGGACGGCGCGGGTCGGCTGTCCGATGGCACGGTGCTCGGTCTCGACAAGAGCTCCCGCGAGGTCCGGGCGTTCACGCAGAGCGGAGCGCACCTGTGGACCGCTGGCGGCAACGGGGAGGGACCCGGGGAGTTCCGCTTTCCGTGGGCACTCACGGTGCTGCCTGGTGATTCCATCCTGGTTTCCGATCCGGGGACGGGCCGGCTGACGGTGCTGGGGCCGCGAGGCGAGTTCGTGCGCACTGCGTCCGTGCTTGGAGTCGAGGGCCAACTGCTCACCTGGGGACTGCTCGCGTCGGATGAGGTGCTGTACGAAGTGCGCTCGTCGTCTCGGGAGGCGGATCCACTGATCCTCGAAGCCTACTCTCGCCTGGGCGCCGTCAATACCGAAGGAGAGTCGAACCGAGGATTCGGCACGTTTGTGTTGGATACGCAATACGCGGAGGGGAACGACCCCAACACGGCCTTCTCCCCTGCCCTCTTCGACGACCTGGCCCTCTTCGCACCGTGGGACGGCGCGGTCTGGTTCTCCGCCAACGAGGCCTACGAGATCGAACGCTACGGTCCCGGCCAGGCCCTCGAACGCATCGTGCGCTGGAGCGGGCCCGATCGCACCATTCGACCGGAAGACATCGAGCGGCTGAAGTCGGTGCATCTCGCCGGCGCCGCAGCGGACGCACAGGCCCGGCACTACGTCGAGGAGTTCTTCCGCTACCAACCGGTCTCCCCCGCCTTCGCACCCTTCTCCCGCATGCTCGTCGACCCCGGCGGTCGCATCTGGCTGCAGGACTACCTGCGGGAGGATCTCCCCGATGCCGACGCGCAGTGGCTCCTGCTGGCGCCGGACGGGACTGACGTGGTGGCACGAGCCCGACATCCTCGCCGATTCAAACCCCTCGCCCTGGGCGACGAGTGGATCCTGGGCGTCTCCACCGACGAGCTCGACGTCGAATACCTGGACCTCTACACGCTTCCCCCACACTGAGCGGCCCCGACGACGCGGCACCCGGGGCATGAGGCTCCGCAGCAACAGGTACAAGGTGACCGCATGGGGACCTGCTTTCCGCTCAGGCGGTCGTGTGGTAAGGGCGTCGGGAGCTTCGTGACGCAGCGCGCCCGGTGTCCATCGCCCACGTGAGGCACGCCCCCGACAGACTCCCTGTCCTGCGCGCTTCTTGCTGCCCCTCGGGCGACCCGTTCTTTCCCCGGTGCATTTGCGCCACACCGCTGGAGTCGATTTCGCATGACTGTTCGTTCTCGTCACCGCAGGATTCCCCTCAGGTCGAGTCTGCGCTGGACCCGCTGGGCAAGCGCGGCCATCCTGACGCTCGCGGCTTGTGCCACGGAGGACTCTCCGTCGGCCCCGGGGCACACCGGCCTCGACCTGACGACGTCGGCCGCGTCCGCCGCCCAGGGTCAGGCAGTGGCAACCACCATCCCGGGCCGCTGGATCGTGGTCCTGGACCCGTCCGTGCGGGACGTTCCAGGCCTCGCGCGCGGACTCACCGGGCCACATGGTTCGGCTCCCACATTCGTATATGAAACCGCACTGAAGGGCTTCGCCGCCCCCCTGTCCGATGCGGCCGTCGACGCATTGCGTCGGAACCCCAACGTCGTCTCCATCGAGCCCGATCAAGTTGCCTTCAGCATCGCCACACAGCTGAACCCAACCTGGGGGCTGGACCGCGTGGACCAAATCAACCTCCCGCTCGACGGAAGCTATACGTACGAGAATGACGGGTCCGGTGTGCACGCCTATGTGATCGATACCGGTATTCGGACCACGCACAGCGAGTTCGGTGGGCGCGCCACCTTCGACGCCAACTTCATCCTCGACGGTCGTGAGATGACCAACAACGGCGACTGCGGTGGACACGGCACGCACGTGGCCGGAACCATCGGGGGATCCACCTACGGGGTCGCCAAGGGCGTGCGCCTGCACGCGGTGCGCGTCCTGGACTGCAACGGTAGCGGCTCCTACAGCGCGGTGATCGGCGGTGTCGACTGGGTCGCCGCCAATCGCACCGACCCCGCTGTGGCCAACATGAGTCTGGGCGGTGGCGTCTCTTCCGCGCTGAACACCGCCGTGGCCAACGCGGTCGCCTCGGGCGTGGTCTTCGCGGTCGCAGCCGGAAATGAGAACACCGATGCCTGCACCAAATCACCTGCCTCGGCAGGCGCGGCGTTGACGGTGGGCGCCAGCACGTCCGCCGACCAGCGCTCGAGCTTCTCCAACTACGGTACCTGTGTGGATCTGTTCGCGCCGGGCTCGGCGATCACGTCGTCCACCAACAGCTCGGATGTCTCCACCGGCACCTGGAACGGCACGTCGATGGCGACACCGCACGTGGCGGGCGCCGCCGCGTTGGTGCGCGCTTCCGACCCGAGCTTGAGTGCCTCGCAGGTCTCCTCGCTGATCCTTACGAATGCGACGAGCGGCGTGCTCTCGGGAATCGGGAGCGGATCGCCCAACCTCCTGCTCTACACGCTGCTGGGAGGCTCGCCGCCGCCCCCACCGCCTCCGGCAGACAAGGTGGTACACGTCGCCAGCATCGACGTCAGCGCCAGCTACAGCCGCAAGAACGCCAGCGGCACCGCCACGGTGGTGATCGAGGACGCGGACGGGAACGCAGCCAGCGGTGCCACGGTCACCGGGGACTGGAAGGTGAACGGTACCAGCGCGAAGGCCGGCACCTCGGGTGTGACGGACGGAAGCGGCACGGCGTCTGTCGGCTCCGGCGGCTTGCGCAACGTGCGTGAATCGGACGCGCTCGTGTTCTGCGTGACGTCCGTCGCGGGCGCGGGAATGGTGTATGATGCGAGCGCGAACGCAGAGTCCTGCGACGGCCCCTCGGCATCGCCGCCCCCGCCGCCTCCACCGCCCGCCGCGTTCGAGCTGAGCGCGTCGCTGCAGGGCCGCACGGGCGTCCGCCTCAACTGGTCCGGCAGCTCGGCCAGCCTGTTCGACGTCTTCCGGGACGGAGCGGCCCTGATGAATGGCGTGAGCGGGAGCAGCTACCGGGACACGCCCAGTCCTGGAAGCCACGCGTATCAGGTCTGCGAGGCCGGGAGCAGCGTCTGCACGAATACGGTGACGATCACGCGCTGATCGCAGCTCACCAGGAAGACGGTCCACGAGGGGGTGGCGGAGGAGACTCCGCCACCCCCTTCGCGTTCATGCGCTCGTGACGCATTCTGGTGTGCGCTGGGCGCCCCTGGCGGCCGCCAGCCCTGGCGCGCACTCTGCCCGAGCCGCCCTCCCTTGTCCCGAGCTCGCCATGCGCACTCTCGCCACAACGCCTATGATCGCAGCAGCCGCGCTCACCGTGGCGTGCTCCGGCACCGAGCTGCCCCCCGACCCGACGGCCGCCATCGAGCAGACCCGGCCGGGCACGCTTCCCGGTGCCCGCTTGGTGACCGCGTTCGACGGATTGGGCGTGGGGTTCGACGGACCGCAGGGCCCGTACGCGGGTCGCAATCCCTCGGACAACAGCCTCGCGGTTGGCCCGGAACACGTCGTGCAAACGGTCAATTCGCGGATGGCCGTCTTCGATCGCAGCGGCACCGTGCTCTATGGAGCGGTGCCCACCAACACGGTGTTCCGCGGACAGGGCGGCCTCTGCGAACAGATCCTTTCGGGCGACGCGGTGGTGCGCTACGACCAGCTGGCCGAGCGTTGGCTGCTCGTCCTACCCCTCTTCCGGCGGGGTCCCTCCCGGCCGGACCAGCCGCCGCTCTGGACTGCCCGTGAGGAAGCCTACGTCAGCCCGCCAGGCGTGGTCGGCCAACCGGGGCCGGCGGTGCCGCTGTATGTGCCCCCTCCGCCGCCTCCCGCTGCCGAGCAGCAGCGAACGCAGGAGCGTCCGCCTCCGGAAGAGGGTCCCTACGCGATGTGCTATGCCGTGAGCGCCACGTCCGACCCGCTCGGGGCCTGGTACCGCTACGAGTTCCTGCGCCCCCTCTTTCCCGACTATCCGCGGCCGGCGGTGTGGCCCGACGGGTGGTACGTTCCCACAAGCACGGGCGATGACGTGATCGAAAAGCACGCGTGCGTGGCGGACCGGACGCGCATGCTGCGCGGAGAGCCGGCCAGCGAGCAGTGCCTGGTGATCGCCGACGTGGCATTCCTGAACAATGCCGATCTGGATGGCAGTGCGCTTCCTCCCCCGGGCGCGCCCAACCCGGTGCTGGCCACCGGAGGCATGCAGCTCCAAGGCGATTTCGACGACGACGGCCTGTACGCGTGGAGCTTTCATGTAGACTGGGACGACCCGGCCAACACGCGGTTGCGGGGCCCCACCAAGGTGAACGTCGCGCCCTATCACTTCCTGTGTGACGGGCAGCTCACCACCTGCGTGCGCCAGCCCGGCACGGACCGCCACCTCGACTCCCAGGGCGACAAGTTGATGGCGCGGGTGGTCTACCGGAACCTGGGAGACCGGGAGAGCATCGTGGCCGTGCATTCCGTGGCGACCAGCGCGGGCTCGGGTGGGGTACGCTGGTACGAGCTGGACGTCCGGGCCGACCGAACACTCTCGCTGCGTCAACAAGGGACGTTCGCACCGGACACGTCCTACCGGTGGATGGCAAGCCCTGCCCTCGATCGCTTCGGCAATATCGGCATCGGCTATTCGTTCGGCGGAACACCGCACTTCCCCGGGCAGCGCTTCGCGGGTCGCGCTCCGGGCGACCCAGCGGGCCAGCTCACATTCGCCGAGACGGTCCTGGTCGACGGAGAAGGATCGCAGACCGCCACGCTTCGCTGGGAGGACTACACGCAGACCGCGGTCGACCCGCTCGACGACTGCACGATCTGGTACGTGGGCGACTACTACCAGCGGGAGGCCGAAACGTATTCGACCCGCATCGGTGCGTTCCGCATGCCGGGGTGCGGCGAGCGCTGAGTCACTCCTCCACCAGGGTCCGCGCGGGATCGACTCCGCTGGCACGCGCCGCCGGAACCCAGGCGGCCAGTGCCCCCAATCCCAGAAGCAAGAGGCTGGCGCCGCTGAAGACCACGGGATCGTGGGCCTGCACGCCGAAGAGCATCACGGCCAGCCAGCGCCCGCCGATCCAGGCCAGCAGTGCCCCGAGCAGCACGCCGCCACCCGTCAGCGAAAACGCCGACCTCAGGACACCGCGGCGCACCTGCGCTCTATCTGCACCGAGGGCCATGCGGATCCCGATCTCCTTCCGCCGGCGTGCCACCGAGCCCGCCAGAACGCCGAAGGTACCCACCGCGGAGAGCGTGAGCGCCAGGATGGCGAAGGCGCCCATGAGCCCCAGCGCGAATCGGTCTTCGGCGCGGGCCCCGGCCAGCCGCTCGGCAAAGGGTGCGGCGCGAAAGAGCACCAGGTCGGGGTCGACCGCCTTCAGTTCCGCCGTGATGCGTTCCGTCAGATCCGCAAGGTCGCCATCAGCGCGAACGGTCTGGATGAGGGCCCAGTTGCGTTCGTCGGCGAACTGGTCGTGCAACACGAAGATCTGAGGAGCCACTGCACCGCGGGGCTCGTGGGCGACGTCGCCCACAACGCCGACGACCCGGCGAATCTCGTCCGCCGCGAACAGCATCCGCCCGATGGGATCTTCTCCGGGGAAGGTATGTTCGGCCAGTGCCCGGTTGATCCACATCACAGGGGGGCCGCCCGGATCGATCTCCGCCAGACCGGACCCGCTCAGGAGTCGGACACCCATGGCCTCGAAGTAGTCGCCCGTGACGACACGGATGTCCGCAGAGGACCACACCTCGTCGTTCTGGAGATCGGCGGGATCGGTCGCATAGCCCCAGACGTGGTACCGGCCGCTCACCGGGAGCCAGGAGGTCGCGCCCACGCTCCGCACCCCGGTCAAGGCGCGCACGCGATCCTCGAACGCACGATGGAAGCGGATGCGGTCCTCGCCGGCCGGATAGCGCGATCGAGGCAGGTGGACCTCGAAGGTCTCGACGCCCGTCGCATCGATCCCCAGATCCACCGCTCGCAGCGCAGCGAAGCTCTTGACCAACAACCCGGCCCCGACCACCAACGCCAGCGCCACGGCCATCTGGACCACGACCAGGCCATCGCGCAGCGAGCGATGGCGCCGGCTCTCCGTCCCACTTCGACCTCCCGCTCGCAACGCCTTCGCCGGCGCAACTGTTGAGAAATGCCACGCCGGAGCCAGCCCGAACAGCAGAAGCGCGAGCGTGGAGACAAACAGCGACAGGACGAGCACGCGGCCGCTGAGCGTGGGTTGCGTGAGTGTCGGGAGCGCGTCCGGCGCGAGCGCGAGGATCGCCTCGAGTCCCGCCCATCCGACGGCGACGCCGAGCAGTCCACCCGCTCCGGCCAGGAGCGCGCTCTCCAACATCAGATGCCAAAGCAGGCGACGGCGGCCCGCACCCAACGCGCCTCGCACGGCGAGGTCACGAACGCGACCTAGCGAACGGGCGAAGACGAGGTTCCCGGCATTGACGCAGGTGCTGATCAACAAGAGGGTGACGGCGGCGGCGAGGATCCAGAGCATGGTGCGGCGCGTGCCGCCGACCAGATCCTCCCGCAGCGGGACGACGAGGGGACGAACGTTGCCGAGCTCGGGCTCTTCCAGTGCCCAGGCGTCGAAGCGCGCCAGTACGCGCTGGTGGGCGTCCTCCACGGAAACACCAGGTGCGAGACGGGCCACGGACGACAGGAAGTAGTTGCCCCAGCTGTTGCCACCGCCCGGTGTCAGGTTCTGTGGCACCCACAGATCCGGCGAGCTTCCGAAGGGATTCGTGAACCCCTTGGGCATGACCCCGATGACCTCGATCGTCATTCCATCGACCTGGAGCGTACTCCCAACAGCATTCGCATCGGAGCCGAAGCGTCGTGCCCACAGGTCCCACGAGAGCACGGCCACCGGCGCTGCCGGTCCGGGCCCAACGTCGTCCGCGGAGCGGACACTTTCTTCCGGGACAAACACCCGGCCCAGGGCGGGCTGGACGCCCAGCACGCGGAAGAAGCCAGCGTCCGCGTACGAGAGCACCACGCGCTCGGCGACGTCGCCGTCCGTGAGGTCCCCACCGGTCTCCCGGTAGGTGTAGACGACGCCCACCGATTCGAAGACGTCGTCCCAGCTGGCGTAGCGTTCGGCCACCGGAGCCCGCAGGTACTGTGGCGCATTGGACCACTCGCCGACCTCGTAGATGCGCGCCAGGCGCCCGGCGTCCGGATAGGGAAGGGGCCGCAGCAACACGGCATCGAGCGCCGTGAAGACGGCGGTGGTCGCGCCGATACCCAGGGCCAGCGTGCCCAGTACGAGCGCGCTGAACCCCCGCGCCCTCCTCAGACCGCGGGCGGCTCGCCCCAGCTCGCCGGTCCAGTCCAGCCCAGACCGCCTCCCCGCTCGGCCCTCGGGCGTGCGGCGCCTGCGCGCGGCGGCAATGCGACGTCCCGCCTCTTCTGCGTCTCCGAAGACGCGGATCAGCTCGGCCACACTGCGACCCGAAGCCAGTCCGTCTTCGAAGTGCTCCCGCAGGTCGCTCTCGACCTCGCGCCGGCCGGCCCCCTCCAGATCGGCATGGGAGAGCACCTGCTCGATCAGGCGATCGACCTCCGGCGGCAACCCATCCCCCGCCCTCACGCGAGCGCCTCTCCGGCCGGGCGCGGCGCATCGGGATCGACGCCCAGTCGATGCATCGCCGTCACCAGGGTCCGCCATTGGCTGCGTTGGCTGGCCAGCCACTCACGCCCGGCCTGCGTGATCCGGTAGTACTTCCGCACCTTCCCCGATGGCGCGGAGCGACGAACCGGGCTCACCAGCCCCCGGCTCTCGAGGCTGTAGAGCAGCGGGTAGACCGTCGACTGCCCCAACTCCAACAGCCCTCCGGAGCGGGCTTCCAAGGCCTCCACCAAGGCGTATCCATACAGATCGCCCTCCGCCAGGAGGGTCAGCACCGCCAGCGGCGCGGCCCCCCTCACCCACTCCCGATCCAGGTCCAAGGCAGGTGCCTCCATCTGCAGGTACTATGTATGACATAGTATGCACACCAAGTCATCAGTGCAACGTTGGATCGACCCGATGCGCCGAAGGTTGGAAGCCGCCTGTCTCCCTTCCCTGATTCTGACTTTGTCAGTATCGTGATATTGACTTTGTCAGAACCGCGTCACGCACCGAACGAGAGAGGCACCCCCATGGGCCGCGAAGGACTCGGCGAGCTGGAGCACCAAGCCATGCTGGCGCTGCTCCATCTCGAACAGGACACCTACACCGCCCCCATCGTCGAGGAGCTGGAACGCCGTACCGGCCGGCACACCACAGTGGCCGCCGTATACGTGGTGCTGCGACGTCTCGAGGAGAAGGGGTTGGTGCGTTCGGAGATGCGCGGGCCCGGCGAAGAAGGCGGGCGCGACCGCCGCTTCTTCCAGGTGACGCCCGAGGGCATGGAGCGCCTGCGGCAGGCGCAGGAGGCCTATCAGGCGCTCTGGAGCGGCCTGCAGCTCGCCCCCGAGGAGGGCCGTTGAGGCCTCCCCGGCGCTGGCGCGCGTTCCTCGCGCGGGTGCTCCCGCAGGACGACCGGGACGTCCTCCTCGATGAGCTCGATCGCCTCTACACCCGCCGCGCCCAGAGCGAAGGTGCTCGCGCCGCGGCCCGCTGGTACCGAGCAGAAGTGATGGCGTTCGTCACACGCGCACCGGCCGAGCGCCTGCGCGATGCCCGCAAGAAGACGGAGGTGGAGGTGGGAGACCTGGTGCGGTTGGTGCGGCGAACGATTCGGAGCTTGTGGCGTGCCCCCGGATTCGCTCTGGTGGCCATCGCGACCTTGGGGCTGGGCATCGGCGCCAGCGCGGTGATCGTGGGAATCGCCGACCGGGCGCTGCTGCGGCCGCTTCCGTACCCGGATGCGGATCGGCTGGTGGCCGTGCTGGCCGGTTGGGGCACGAACCTCGGGTCGGTCGAGATCCTGCAGCGCGAGATGACCACGCTCGCGGACGTGGGCGCTGCGCAAAACGCCACCGGCATGACCTGGGAGGCGGAGGGTGTCCCCGCACGCCGCATCACCGCGGCAGCGGTCTCTCCCGAGTATCTGGAGGCGCTGCGCGTCACTCCCCAAATAGGGCGGACGTTCACTGCCGCAGAGTCGCGCCCGGGCGCCGAGCGCGTGGTGTTGATGGGCGACGAGTTCTGGCGCACGCACTTCGGCGCTGATCCCGGCGCACTCGATCGCGCGCTCACACTCGACGGCCAGGCGTATCGCATCGTCGGTGTGTTGCCTCGCGGCTTCGACATGCCATCGTCACGCAACGACGTCTGGCGTCCGGCGGTGTTGGATGCGTCCAACCCTGGACTGCTCTGGGGAACGGGCAACTACACCGCGGTGGGCCGCTTGGCGCCAGGCGCGACGGCGGAGGCAGTGCGGCAGGAGCTGCTCCGTGTTCAGGACGAGGTGCGCACGGCCAACCCGCTCTGGACACCAAATCCGGGGTTCTGGGACGAGGCACGCGTGACACCGCTGGTGGAGGCGCGAGCACAGGCGGTACGCGCCCCCTTGCTCATCCTCCTCATCGCAGTAGGCGTCGTCCTGTTGGTCGTGTGCGCCAACGTCGCCAATCTCTTCCTCTCGCGAGCTCTGGCCCGGGGACGCGACTACGCGGTGCGCGCGGCGCTCGGCGCCGGAGCCGGCCGCCTCGCGCGCGAACAACTCCTGGAATCCCTGGTGTTGGCGGGAATGGGCCTGATCGTCGGACTCTCCATCGCGGCGCTGGGCCTCGAGCTCCTGCGGCCCCACCTGCCGTCCGACCTTCCTGGCGCTAGCTCCGCCACGCTGGACCTACGGATCATCATGATCACGGCGCTCCTGGCGCTCGGCGCTGGGTTGAGCGCGGGTCTGTTGCCGGCGCTGCGCACGGCCCGCCGGGCACTGGCGCTCGAACTCAAGGAGTCCGGGCGCTCAGGTACCGCGTCGAGATCTCGGCGCCGAACCACGCGCGGCCTGGTGATGGCCCAACTGGCCGCTGCCGTCGTGCTGGTGACTTCCGCGGGTCTTCTGGCGCGTACCCTCCTGGCGCTGGGCAACGTCGATCCCGGGTTCCAGGTGGAAGACCGGGTCATCGCGCTCGTGCACGTGCCACCCGGGCTCACGGACGAACGGGAGGCGCGGGCTGCATGGTTCGAGGAACTGGAGGCGCACCTGGAGGCCGACCCATCCAGTCGTGGCGTGACCCTGGCCAGCACGATTCCGTTCGGCATGGAAGACGAGTACATCGCGATGTCGATCGACGGCGTCACGACCGACCCCAACGACCTCCCCGTCATGCCGCACCACCGGGTATCGCCCTCCTATTTCGACGTGACGGGCATCCCACTCCTGCGGGGACGGGGGTTCAGCGCGTCGGATCGCTTCGGTGCGCCGATGGTAGCCGTCGTCGACCAGACTTTCGTGGACCGCTTCCTCCCCGGCCTCGATCCGATCGGACGCGTGGTCCGCTATCCGTGGCGCGGCGCTCCACCGATCGAGATCGTCGGCGTGGTGGGCCCCACGTTCCAGGGTGACCTGGCTGCCGTCGCCGAACCCACCGTGTGGGTGCCGCTCGCCCAGATGGGCATGGGGGCCCTTGGCCACGCGGTGGTGGTCCTGCACGCGTCCGGCGACCTCGACGCTGCGTTGGACGCCGTCACGGCACGCACGCGGGATGCGGATCCCCGCATCGCACTGAGCGACCTCGCGCACTACTCGGACCTCCTGGCCACCTCCCTGGCCAGCACCCGACTGCTTGCATTCCTCCTGCTGATCTTCGCGACGTCCACGCTGGCTCTCGGCGCGGTCGGTGTGTACGGGGTCGCAGCGTTCTCCGTGCGGGAGCGAATCAAGGAGATCGGGGTGCGCATGGCGATGGGGGCCCCGGTGCAGGGAATTCGACGCTCGGTGCTGGGGGACGGCCTGCGGCTGGCGCTTCCCGGTGGGCTGCTGGGGTTGGTGCTGGCCGTCCCCGCGGCGCGGGCGCTGAAGGGCATCCTCTACGGCGTGGCGCCCCTGGATCCCGTGACGTTCGTGGTCGTCCCCGTGCTTCTGGCCCTCACGGCGCTGTTGGCCGTCTACGTGCCGGCGCGACGCGCCACCCAGGTCGACCCCGCGACCGTGCTGCGCGACGACTGACGCGGCGTCGGGGCGACGTTGCCCCGACCCAGGCCGCCGTTAGGTTTCCGCGCGCTCAGAAGGGCAGGCACTCCCGTCGCGGACGTCCGGTGGCAGCGAGCGCGCCCGGCGCCCCAGCCTGTCCCGGTGAACGCGTCCAGTGCAGGATCTCACGCAGGGCTCCGTTCTACGCCATCTCGTCGCGATGGCCGTCCCCATCGCGATCGGGATGGTGTTTCAGACGCTGTACTATCTCGTCGACCTCTACTTCGTGGGCCGGCTGGGGGAAGCCGCCATCGCCGGGCTGGGTGCGGCCGGCACCGTCCAGTTCTTGATCATGTCGATCACCCAGATCCTGGGGGTCGGCACCATGGCGCTGATCGCGCAGGCCAGCGGACGGAAGGACCGGGACGACGCCAACCTGGTGTTCAACCAGAGCCTGACCCTGGCAGCGGTCTGCTCGGTCTCGACCCTGTTGGCCGGCTACCTCCTGATCGGCCGTTACATGGGCACGCTGGGCGCGGACGCGGCCACCGTTCTGGCCGGGACGCGTTACATGCAGTGGTTCCTGCCCGGTCTCGGCTTGCAGTTCGCGCTCATCTCCATGGGTTCCGCTCTGCGGGGCACGGGCATCGTCAAGCCCACCATGGTCGTGCAGATCAGCACCGTGCTCCTGAATGCGGTGTTGTCTCCCATCATGATCGCCGGTTGGGGCACCGGTCGTCCCCTGGGTGTGGTGGGAGCCGGTCTCTCCACCACCATCTCGATCGCAGTGGGCGTGGTGTTGATGTGGCTCTATTTCGCTCGACTGGAGCGATTCGTGGCGTTCGATCCCGACCTGGTCCGCCCCCGGTTGGAGGTATGGAAGCGGATCTTGCGGGTGGGCGTGCCCCCGGGCGGCGAGTTCGCGCTGATGTTCGTCTACATGGGCGTCATCTATTGGGTCATCCGCGGATTCGGCGCGGAGGCGCAGGCAGGTTTTGGTGTCGGATCACGGGTGATGCAGGCGATCTTTCTGCCCGCGATGGCCGTTGCCTTCGCCACGGCTCCCGTGGCGGGTCAGAACGTGGGCGCCGGACATCCCGAACGGGTGCGCGCGACGTTCACGTCCGCGGTACTCGTGGGCAGTGCCATGATGTTTCTCTTGACACTCGGCTGCCAGATCCGGCCCGGCGTGCTGGTGCGAGGCTTCACCACCGATCCGCAGGTGATCGCCGTGGGTGCGGAGTATCTGCGCATCATCTCGTGGAACTTCGTGGCCACGGGGATCATCTTCACCTGCTCCGGGATGTTCCAGGCGCTGGGCAACACGGTGCCGTCCTTGATGGCGAGCGCGACTCGGCTGCTCACCTTCGCCCTGCCCGCCATGTGGATGTCCCGCCTCGCCGGTTTCCAGCTCCGACACCTCTGGATGCTGTCGGTGGCCACGGTGACGATCCAGGCCGGCCTCAGCTGGATGATGTTGGAGTACTACCTGCGACGCCGTTTTGCGGGGGCGTCACCCGAGCGCAGCGCGACCGATGCGCAGGATCTCGTCCAGCAACAGGTCGATGTCGGCTCGCGTGGTGCGGAAGTTGACGATGCACGCCCGTAGTGCGAACACGCCGTCCAGCCGGGTGGGAGAGAGATAGCAGCGCCCCTCCCGAACCAGCGTCTCCGCGATGTGCCGGTTGACGTCGTCGGAGGACTTCTCGGACGGCGGCAGGAAGCGGAAGCAGGAGATGCTGAGTTCCGAGCCCAGGGGCTGCAGCTCCGGTTCAGCATCGATCCGCTCGTCCAGATACTCCCTGAGGGCGATGTCGTGCGCCACCGCGTCGCGCAGCCGATGCCACCCGCGTGCTTTCAGGATGGTCCACACCTTGAGGCCGCGGAAGCGGCGCGACATCTCCACGCCCTGGTCGAAGAACGCGAAGCGCTCGATCTCCTCGGTCTGCGAGACCTCGGTGTATTCGCTGAATTCCGCGAACGCACGGGTCAGCGCCTGCGGGTCCCGAACCAGGATGCAGCCGGCGTCGACTGGGGCGAACAGCCACTTGTGCGGATCCAGGGACAGGGAGTCGGCGCGCGCGAACGCCTCCCGCAACCAGGCGTAGCCATCGGTCATGGCTGCCGGAGCACCGTACGCTCCATCGATGTGCAGCCAGACGCCCTGCGGCGCGCAGACCGACGCGATCTCCAGCAGGGGATCGATGGCGCCGGTGTTGGCCGTGCCCGAAGACGCGCACACGACCGTCGGCAGCAGGCCCTGAGCCCGGTCCTCCTCCAGGGCCTGCTTCAGCGCCTCGGGGCGCATCCGGCGGCGCGCGTCCATCGCCAGCATCCGCACGTTGGCCGCGGGGATGCCCATGAGCCGCAGGGCCTTCTTCATGGAGACGTGACCCTCCGGCGATAGATACGCCGTCAGCCGTTCCCGGGCGACGCCCGGGTGCTCCAGCTCGCTGCGGGCCACCGCACAAGCCAATCCGTGCAGGTTGGCCATGGACCCGCCACTGACCAGCAGCCCGCTCCCACCTCCCGCGAACCCGACCAGCT
The DNA here is from genome assembly GCA_041390105.1 of Gemmatimonadota bacterium. Classification (NCBI taxonomy): domain Bacteria; kingdom Pseudomonadati; phylum Gemmatimonadota; species Gemmatimonadota bacterium. The sequence continues at coordinate 601,499 of JAWKQO010000002.1, read as the reverse complement.
CGTCCAGCCAGCGCACGGCGAGGCGCTCGACCTCGGCGGCCGCGGGGGTCGACCGCCAGGCGGTGACGGGCTGGTTGAGGGCGGACGCCATGGCATCGGCCAGCATCCCGTAGGGATCGGCGCTGGTGCAGACATACGCGAAGAAGCGGGGATGACCGTTCCGGCGGCACCACGGCAGCACCCGCTCCGACCAGAGGCGGAGGACCTCGTCCATGCGCGTTCCTGCTGCCGGAAGCGGCTCATCGAGGAGCGCCCGACTCTCCGGCCCGCTGATCGAGCGGAACACCGGCTCGGTGCGCTCGGCCTGCGTGGCGCCCAGCATGAGATCGATCACGGCCTGGCCGAGGGAGCGAAACTCCTGATCCGTCAGGTCGAAAGACGTGTGGGTGTCGGTCATCGCGGTCCGGGACTCAGAAGGGGTAACCCCTCAACGGGGTGCGGGGCCCAATTGGCCCGGCCTGGGGTTGGAATACAAGTGCAACCGCCCGCGCGTCCGTCTCAGCCCCTCCCCCGCCCACGCACGCGGCGACGGGCACCCCTCCACCCCGCCTGAGCGATGCCGACCGGAGCGGATGTCCAACTTTACCAACGATCGTCGCCGAGTCCGTTGAGAGCGTCAGGGAATCCCTGTGGGAACGGGCACGGTGATGACACGTATCGGAATCGTCGGAGGTGGACCCAGCGGCCTCTTCACGGCCGAACTTCTCGAGCGGGAGCGGCTCTCCGGAGTCGAGGTCACCTTGCTGGAAGCGTCCGATCGCCTCGGGGGAAAGCTGGACACCCGCCAGTTCCGCTCCGCTCCGGTCCCCTACGAGGCCGGCGCGGCGGAATGCTACGACTACCGCGCAGTGGGGCAGGATCGCCTGCACGATCTCGTCGATGATCTGGGGCTCGCGACCCGTCCCATGCAGGGATACGTGGTGATGATGGACGGCGTGCCCATCCGTTCGCTGGACGATCTGCGACAGCATTGCGGACCGGGCACGGCCGACGCCGTACGACGCTTCCGCGACCGCCTCCAGAGCCTCCTGCCGCTCGAGCATTGGCACCCCGACGACCTGGCGTTCGACCGTTCGCACCCGTGGGGCTTACGCTCCTGCGCAGACCTCCTGGGCGAGGTGGAGGACGCGACCGCGCGGCGCTACCTGACCGTCTCAGCCCACTCCGACCTGGCCACCGAGCCGCACCGAACGTCGGCCCTGAACGGACTCAAGAACTTCGTGATGGACGTGCCGGGCTACATCGGGTGCTACGCCATCGAAGGTGGCATGTCACGCATGGCGGAGCGCTTGGCAGATCGACTGCGCCGGACGCGCGTGCATCTGCGCACGCGGGCATCGGAGATCGAGACGCGGGAGGGGGGCGGCTACCGAGTGCACGCCGTGCGAAATGGAACCCCGACCCGGTTCGACTTCGACGTATTGGTGTTGGCCCTTCCCATCCTGCAGCTCAGCGCGCTGGAGTGGCGGGGCCCGGAACTGCATCGGGCCATGACCCGACACCTGGCCCACTACGACCATCCCGGGCACTACCTTCGCGTATCCTTGCTCTTCCGGACGCCCTTCTGGCAGTCCCTATTGGAGGGTGCCTGGTTCATCCTGGATGCGTTCGGCGGCGCCTGCGCCTACGCCGAGAATACGCGCTACGAGTCCGCCGGATACGGAACCCTGGCGGTGTTGCTCGCAGGATCAGCAGCGCTGCGGTTGGGGAACGAGGATTCCGAGGCGCTGGTCACCCACGTGCTGGACGCCCTTCCCCATGTGCTGCGCAGTCACGCTCGGGAACAACTGCTGGAGAGCCGCGTCCACCGCTGGGCGGGCGCGGTGAGCGGGTTGCCGGGCGGGCACGCGCCGCACTCGCTCGACCGGGCCCAGCGCCCGGGTGGAGCACAGCTTCCTGGGCTCTACGTGGTGGGGGACTACCTCTCCGACTCGACACTCAACGGTGCGTGCGACTCCGCGCACACCACGGTACGGCTGCTGCGTGAGCAGCTGCCCCACCCCACCTGCACCCAAGCGGCCTCACCGCCTGCGAGCGGGCCGCGACTCCTCGGCGGTCGGTCCCTCGGGCACCGTCCAGAAGCCCTCACTACCGGCAGCGGCGGAGGCGACCTCACCGTGGTACAGCGCCGCATTGAAGAGCACGCGGAACGTGCCCGCGGGTTGCCCTCGCCACTGCGGCCGAAAGCCGACCAGAACGACGTGTCCGTCTCCATGGCGTACGTCGACCAGTGCGGCTTGGCCCTGCAGGCGCTCCGCGCCCAGGAGGTAGCCCGACCGGAGCGGTGAGCCGGCCGGGGCGTACGCAGCCAGCACGGCCCCGTCGAACCCGTCGAGCGTCGTGAAGACGGGGCTACGATCGAAGAAGACATCCGAACGCTCCGGCATTCCGGCCATGAGCGCGTGGGCCGTGTCGGTCCGGACCTCCAGGATCGATCCAGCGGAGAAGAAGGTCTGACGGTCCAGGCCCCGGACCACGTTCTCCACCGGGAGGTGGAGCTCGTCGATGCAGAGGTCGGCAGACGAGCTCAAGCAGACGAGCGTGCCGCCGCCACGCACGAATGCATCCAGATTGCGAACCCCGACCTCACCCATCCCCCCGGCGTAGCGCGCCGGAACCGAACCGCGCGCATGCCCGTCCAGCAGGGAGGCCACACGCTCGGAGGGCAGGATGATCACGTCGTGCCGGGCATTGAGATCTCCCGCGCGGAGCTCGATGGGCCGGACGTTCGTGAACGCGAAGCCGTATTGCTCGAACAGCCACCGCGTCCAGCCTTCGTCCATGCTGGCGACCCAGGGCCGGTAGAGTCCGATCCGTGGGCGAGCGACCGCGGCGCCGGCCGCCGCGCCGCGTGCGGCCTGCAGTGCGTAGTCACGCACCAGTCGATCGACCACACCACTGCCCAGGCCCGTGACGGCATAGCCGAAGCGACTGAGGTGCACACTCGCGCCCGCCTCCCAGGCCGCGTTGAGCGCGCGATAGCTGTTGTTCTGAGCCGGATCGAGCAACAGAGCCGGCCCTGAGCCCGAAAGGCGACCGGCTGGCGGAACGATGGCAGCCGCCACGGGATTGGTGTCGAACCCAACGCCGGGCACGCGATCGAAGGGGGCTGCGTCCTCCACGTCCGCGTCCCAGGCGAGCGGCTCGCTGCTCGCCGCAGTCATGCTGGCCCGGAAGTCGTCGGAGAGGGGTTGGGAGGCGGTGATCACCCGTACCCCCATCTGATAGGGCAGCGTCCATCCGGCCGCGTCATAGGGCTGCTCGGGCGGGCCATCGGGATACTCACGCAGGTCGGGGTACGCTTGCACCGACAAGACCTGCCTCGCCAGCTCGCCGAACTCCTGATCGGTGGCCACGACCCAGGTGCCCGCTGGGTAGCGGATGCCTTCTTGTTCGGCCGCCGCGCTCAGTTGATGCACGCGCAAGCCGTTGAACGCGAGCCGGCGCAAGAGCTCCACAGCCGCCACGGGGTCATGCTGCTGCTGAGGAACGATGTAGCCGTAGGGTGCAGTGGACCGGTACTTCCTGATCTGATCCCGGCCCGATTGATAGCGATTGTAGAGCACGTCCTCGCGATACTTGGCCGCATAGTCCAGCACGGCCAGGGAGGCGACCCGCATGTACTCGACGGCGTCGCCCAGTCGCCACCAGCCCCCTTCCCAGGGACTGGGGTAGAGCGATTCCGCGCGCAGGTCCCGCCGACCCTGCGGAAACTCCTGCAGCGTGTAGAAGTGCGGCGTGGCGTAGCGGTAGAGCGCCGTCTCCGTCCAGAAGGCCGCCTGGTTCTGTAGAAGCGGCATGTAGTCGACGTAGCCGGGATACCAGGCATCGAAGCCCGTTCCCATGTGGACGGCACCGGGCAAGCCTCGCGCCTCCAACATCTGGGCGATGGTCATGCCCAGCGTGTTCACGGTTCGCGACATCAGCGGAGGCGCTTGAGTCGCGATGGGTTCGGCGAAGGGCGGAAGCCAGATGCGCGTGGGAACGGGCGCACTCTGGTGGTGCACGTGGATGATCTGGGGATCCCAGTCCTGCCACACGCGCGCCAGCACGCGGGACTCCACCATGTTCACCATGTAGGAGTCGCGGTTGTTGTCATGGCCCACGTATTTCTGGTAGAGCCAGGGCATGGCGGACACTTCGTAGGGCGTGCCCACGTTGCCCATGTACCAGTCCGCGATCAGGGTCTGGCCGTCCGGATTGAGCGAGGGCCAGAGCACCGCGATGACCTGATCCCGGATGGCGACCGTTCGGGCATCCTCCCCCGACACCAGATCGTAGGCCAACTGGATCATCTGCTGCGCGCCAGCCACCTCGCTGGCGTGCAGCCCGCCGCTGATGTCGACGATGGCCTTCCCCTCCAAGGCCAACGCCCGAGCACTGTCATCCGTCAACGTCTCGGGGTGGGCCAGGCGGTCGGCGATCGCTCGGAAACGATCGACCTGGGCGAGGTTCTCCGGGCTCGAGACCAAGGCGATCCACCAGTCGCGCCCGAAGGACGTGCGCCCGACCCGTAGCATGGTGATCCGGTCGGAAGCAGCGTCCAACCGCTGGAAGTAGTCCACCGACTGCTCGTAGGTGGCCAGCTTGAAGTCGGCGCCCGGCCGGAAGCCCAGGACGGACTCGGGCGTCGGCAGCTGCCCTTCCAGGGCCAGCGGGATGGAGCAGAGCAGGAGGAGAAGGCGGACGGCACGCACGATGGGGTTCCAGCGGGAGGAATCGACGGGTTCGCCCCGAACATGGCGGTTCTGCGCGGGTCGGCGCCACTCGGTGAGAGGGGAAGGAGGGGCGCCCGTCCTGCCGGCTTCGGCCTACCGCGTAGGGGGGCTGAAACGAAGAGGCCCCGGCTGAGCCGGGGCCCCGTGCTTCATCGTCACCACGACCGGTCTAGGACCGGCCGGTGGTCCCGGTGCCGCCGCCCTGGCAGTGTGGGTTGCCAACCGCCTTCCCACGGCCTGCGCTGATGACGGTGCACATGTCTCCGGCCCCTGAATGTCCCACCTGGGTCAGGTCGCGGAGCCCACCGAACACCTCGAGTTCGGGGCGTTCGTACGTCATAGTACGCCCATCCTTCAAGCGAGGAAAATACGCCGGATCGATCCGGCGCCAGGGAACCTCGTGGCAAGGCGGGTTACCCGCAATGGGGACACTCCCCGGGAAACATCCGTTGCGTCGATGCACCGCGCCTGGGCCCTCTCAGCCGCACCCTCGCCCCGCTCCTTCCGGCCCGGCGAGGCTCAGAGCCCCAACTCCAGCGCCGTCAGGTCCACGGCCCGATCCGCTCGGACGTAGGATTGCATGCCGCAGGGCACGAGGCCGGCATCGCTGAAGAGCCGGCGGTAGGTGGCCGCCGAACGTCGCTGGAAGTCGTGATGGTCGCCTTCGATGTCGTCCTCGCTGGTGAACGCCTCCAGCAAGGCCACGCCCCCGACCAGTGGCACCAGCGCCTCCAGCCCCTGGACGAGCTGGGAACGGGTCAAGTAGTGGAGCACGTCCGAACAGACCACCAGGTCGAAGGGGCGGTCGAAGACATGCTGGCCCAACTCTTCGAACGTCCCCAGGCGGAGGTTCCTGCGGCCGCCGTAGCGCTCGATGGCGTACTCGCTGGAATCGATCCCCAGGTAGCTGGCCTTGGGTCTCAGGCGATACAGCACCGGCTGCCATCGTCCCTCCCCGCATCCCACATCGAGAACGCTCTTGATCGGGCGATCGATGACCCACTCGGCCAGCGCCACCGCGAGCGACACTTTGCGCTTGAGCACGGCCGCCGACCCGATGCGGTAGGCGGGATTCCGGTACCAGTGTTCGTAGTAGGCGCGGTCGTACCGCTTCATGAGCCGACGATCCGCTGGAAGTCCGGGTCGTTGAACAGGTCCTCGAAGTTCCGGTCCCGGGGAAGCGTCCGCTTGCGACCCGGGTTCAACTCGACCGCCCGGCGGAGCGCATCCAGCGTCTCCGCTCTCCGTCCCGCGCTCAGGTGTATGTTGGCCAGGGCCACCCAGGCGTTGTCGTTGGTCGGCGCCAGCTCGCAGGCGCGCTCGGCCGCAGCCAGGGCGCCCTCCGCGTCCCCCGCCGCGAGCCGCCGATTCGCGTCCGTGATGGTCTCCCCGGAGCGCTGCAGTCGCAGGATCCGGCGCAGCTCCACGAGGGGGCGGGGGTGGTCGTCGACGCGGAGGTCCACTGCACGATCGCTGTAGCCTCCATTCACGCGGGGGCGCACCACCAGCAGCGCCCCGGACTGCATGCCACGGGCGTCGCCACCCGCTGCCTGAGCGGCGTCCAGCGCAGCGAGCAAGCGCTCCGCCAGGGGGCCTTGGGATCCTTCGAACGAGCGCGCCATGGCCTCGACCACCTCAGGGCCCAGCAGGATGTTGCCCTGCGCGCAGTAGCCCACCCCGCAGTGGTGTCCCTTCCAGTCGTTGGCGCCGGTTCCCGTCCAGGCGGCCGACCGACCCTGCATGTCGAGGATGGCCACCTGGCGACGGTCCCGTCCTTCGTCGCTGGCCACCATCATGTCCAACGCTTCCCGCGGCGAATAGCCGGCCTCGATGAGCTCGATGCCGACGCCGCCGTACATGGGGTTGGCACTGGCCTGGTGGGCGACGATGGCCACGCCGCCTTTGGCGTGCATGGCACGATTCCCGGCCGCGAACGCTTTCGACTGCACTCCCATCCCCAACTCACCCGTGGCGGGATCGCGCGCGATGATCGAGAACGTCGCCAGGTAGTTCGGGTCGTGGTCCTGCCCTGCGAGTCCGGCCGCAGAGGCAGTAAGCAGAACGGTCAGGACGGGCAGCGACGCGCGGTTCATCGCACCTCCGTGAAAGGACTCGGGCCAGTCGTGCGGCAACCCGAACGTGCTGGGCCCCGATGGGCGGGAGCAAGTGACGGTCGGTAGGCACTGACCGGGATTCCCCCGGGGGCTATACTGCTGCGTCTCCGGGGCGCTTCCGCCCCGCCACGACGCACCCCGTGGACCGGGAGTCCCGCTCGTTGCTGGACCGGCTGAGTTTCGCCCTGCGCTCCCTGCGCGGACGCAATCTCCGCGTCTTCCTCGCCGGTCAGGGTGTCTCCTTGGTGGGGACGTGGATGCAGCAGGTCGGCATGGCCTGGCTGGTCTACCGCCTCACCGGCTCCTCGGTGCTCCTGGGCATCATGGCCTTCACCAGCCAGATCCCGTCGCTCTTCCTGGCGCCGCTGGCCGGCGCCGCTGCCGATCGCTGGAGCCGTTACCGGTTGGTGGTCGCGGCCCAATCGCTGTCCATGGGCCTGGCCCTGTTGCTGGCCACCCTTGTGTTGCTGGACCGGATCGAGATCTGGCACCTCATCGCGTTTTCGTTGGCGTCGGGCATCATCTCGGGCGTCGACATTCCGGCGCGTCAGTCCATGCTCATCAGTCTTGTCGAGCATCCGGAGGACCTCCCCAACGCCATCGCGCTCAACTCGGCGATGTTCAATGCGGCGCGCCTGGTCGGCCCCTCCATCGCCGGCGTCCTGATCGGCATCGTCGGGGAGGGACCGGTCTTCCTGATCAACGCGCTCAGCTTCACCGCGGTGCTGGTGGCGCTCGCCACCGTGCGGGTTCCGCGTCAGCCGGCGGCGGCGAGAGGCTCCATTCTGGGGAGCCTCCTGGACGGGTGGCGCTACGCGGCCGGGTTCGCGCCCATCCGGGCGTTGCTGTTGCTGCTGGCGGGGCTGTCCATGGTCGGGATTCCGTATACCGTGCTGTTGCCGGTCTTCGCCGGAGACGTCCTGGACGGCGATGCGCGCACGCTGGGGCTGCTCACGTCCTGCGCAGCGGCGGGCGCCTTGGCGGGAACGCTCTATCTGGCCTCACGCGATTCGATCGTGGGCCTGGGACGTCGCATCGCCCAGTGCTGCGGGCTGTTCGGTTCAGGGCTCATCCTGTTCTCGCTGGCACGCACCCCCTGGCTGGCGGGGCTGATGCTGGTCTTCGCCGGGTTCGGGGTGATCGTCACCACGGCAGGGATCAACACGGTACTGCAGACCCTGACGAACGACGAGATGCGAGGCCGCGTCATGAGCCTCTACACCGTCGCCTTCGTCGGCGTCGGCCCCATCGGGAGCCTCACGGGCGGTTGGCTGGCGTCCCAGCTGGGCGCGCCTTCCACGGTGGCATTGGGTGGCGCAGGGTGTCTTGTGCTGGCCGCATGGTTCTCCCGCGCGCTTCCGGCACTACGAGCGGCCGCCCGCCCCGTGCTCATCGAGCGGGGTGTGCTGCCCGAGGTGGCCACCGGTGTCAGCACGGCCACCTGGTTCCGGCCTCGCACCTGAGTCGGGTGCGCATTCTGCTCCTTACCCGCGATTTCCCTCCCGTGGAGGGGGGCATCGCACAGTTCGCGTACGGCCTGGCAGACGGGCTTTTCCGGGACGGTCATGACGTCACCGTGCATGCCCGCCTGCCTCCTGGGGTCGAGCCCTCACCTCCTCGCGGCGTTCGGGTCACCCCCGTGGGCCATCGCGGCGGTCCCCGGGAGCGGGACGCCCTGCAGAGCCACGTGCGGAAGGAGGGGCGGCCCGACCGCGTGATCGCCCTCCACTGGAAGGCGGTCCGGCCCGTGGTGCACGACCTCGCCGAGCTGGACCTGCCGTTCGTGCTGATCGCGCACGCGAAGGAGGTGTCGAGCCGGCTGGGGTGGGTCCAGCGAGTGCGCCTCGGACGCGTATTGCGTGCGGCCGGGTCCATCGCCTGTGTGAGTGGCTATACGCAGCTGGAGCTGCAGCAGCGTCTGCACGTTCCCGAGGCGCGCACGCGGGTCATCCATCCGGGCGTCGATCCGGAGCGTTTCCAGCCGCGCCCCCCGGACGAAGCGCTGCTGCGCCGGCTGGGGATCGCATCGAGGCCGTTATTGCTCACCGTGGCACGCTTGGTGGAACGCAAGGGCCACGATCAGGTGATCCGGGCGCTGCCCCGACTCGCCGCGCGCTATGCTGGGATTCGCTACGTGGTGTGCGGGAGTGGCGAAGCCCGGGTCGAGGCTCGCCTCCGGCGGCTGGCCCGGGACCTTGGAGTGGCCGATCGCATGGTGTGGACCGGATCGCTGTCCGACGCGGAGGTCGTGGAGTTGTACCGGGCCTGCGACGTGGTGGTCATGGCCAGTCGGACGTTGGAGCGCACCGGAGATGCGGAAGGCTTCGGGATCACGTTCCTCGAGGCCGCCGCTTGTGAGAAACCTGTCGTAGCCGGAGCCGAGGGCGGGGTGGGCGACGCGGTTCTCGATGGTCGAACCGGCTTCCTGGTGGATCCGCACAACTCCATGGCGATCGCCGCCAAGATCGACCGCTTGCTCGAGGATCCGGAGCTCTGCGCTCGGATGGGGAAGGCGGGCCGCCAGCGGGTGCTGGCCGAGTTCACCTGGCCAGGGGTCGCGCGCCGCTTACTGGAGCCTTGGACCCCGCCCCGCTGAACGTGGGCCCCACCAGGCGCCCTTGCCTCTTTCCTGGGAAGTCGACCAACCTGCGGCGGCGGGCCCAGCCTGCTGCCAACGCTCTCCCGGAGAGGCCATGAGAATCCTCGCGCTGGTCCTGTCGTTCGTCTGGGTGCTTCCTCCTGCAGCGCTCGCCGCCCAGAATACGGGATACGATCTCGTCATCCGGGGCGGCCGCGTCCTCGATCCGGAGAGCGGGTTCGACGGCGTCGCCGACATCGGAGTGCGGGGCGGGCGCATCGCGGCGATCGAGTCCGGGCCGCTCCAGGGCCGCCGTGTGCTCGACGCCACCGGACTGATCGTCGCCCCCGGCTTCATCGATCCGCTGACCCAGGTCGCCGCCGCCCAGCTGCCGAGCGCCCTGTACAAGGTCACCGACGGCGTGACCACCGTCCTCTCGATGCACGGCGGTCCCACCGACGTGGGTGCCCTGTACGAGCGCATGGAGCAGGAAGGCGCGCTGCTCAACTACGGCACCACGGTCGGACATCAAGCCGCTCGCGAAGCCGTGGGGCTCCACGCCGGCAACGAAGAAGAACGCGCCGCGGCCGCCAGTGCGGATCAGGTGGCGCGCATCGTGGAGATCGCCCGCCGGGGGATTCTCGACGGTGCCCTCGGCATCGGCTTCGGACTGCAGTACGTGCCCAGCACGCACGAAGACGAGGTGTTTCGACTGTTCGCCCTCGCCAGCCGGTACGGGGTTCCCGTCCACCTGCATATCCGCTACCTGGGTCCGACCCACCCCATCAACAGCGTCAAAGCCATCCAGGAGGTGATCGCCACCGCCGCTGCGACCGGCGCCTCCGCGCAGATCGCCCACGTGAACTCTACGTCGCCGCGGGAGATCGACCTCACCATGCGTCTGTTGGAAGGAGCCGCGGCGCACGGGGTCGACATGTCCGCCGACGCCTATCCTTGGGAGGCGGGATCGACCGGCCTCGAGTCTTCCGTGTTCGACGAGGGGTTCCGGGAGCGAATGGCGATCGACTACGGAGACATCGAGATGGTCTCCAATGGCGAACGCCTCACCGAAGCATCGTTCGAACGGTATCGCCACGACGGCAAACCCGACCGGGTGATCATCCACTTCATTCCCACGACGACGCTGCGGCGTGCCTTGTCCAGCCCCGTGACCATGGTCAGTAGCGACGGGAGCATCGACGCGGAGGGCCGCGGCCATCCGCGCGGGGCGGGCACCTACGCACGCTTCTTCCGCCAATACGTCCGCGAAGAGGGCTTGATCGACCTCATGGACGCCGTGCGCAAGACCAGCTACCTGGCCGCCGTACAGCTGCAGCAGGCCTCACCCGCCATGCGCCGCAAGGGACGGCTCAGTGTCGGTGCCGACGCCGACATCGTGGTGTTCGACCTTTCGACCATTCGCGAGCGCGCCACCTATGCAGAACCGGCGCAGACCTCGGAGGGAATCCGACATGTCATCGTGAACGGAACTCCCGTCGTGGTGGACAGCCGACTCGTGGAGGATGTCGCGCCCGGGCGTGCCATCCGCGGTGCCCCAGCAGCACGCTGAGCAACGAAACCATCTCCTTGGAGCATGTGATGATCGTTCTTCGTCGACTGGCCGCCGGCCTCGCCTGGCTCTGGCTCGCCGCTCCCCTGGTGGCGCAGCAGCTGCCCACGCTTACGCCGTCCGAGTACGGGCGTTTCGAGAACCTGGGCACGTTTCTCTTGGACCCGAGTGGAGAGTGGCTGGCAGCGTCCATCCAGCGCGTCGACGAGCGCAACGAGATCCGCGTCCACGCCACGAGTGGGCGCGGCGACGCCTTGGTGCTCGAGCACGGAACGCGCCCTGTGTTCGCCGAGGGCGGGCGCTGGCTCGCCTACCGCAAGGGCGTCTCCCCCGCGGAGCGGGAGGCCTCCAAGACGCCGATCCACGACCGGCTCGGTCTGGTCGAGCTGAACCCCGGCAGGGATACCGTGCTCTTCGAGATCAGCGACGTCGCCTTTCGCGACGATGGCGTCTGGCTGGCTGCTCGCGGCTACCCCCTGGCCGATAGCGTGGGAGCGGATCTGATCGTGCTGGACCCGGCGTCGGGTCGACGCACGGTGATCGGGAACGTGGAGAGCTTCGCATGGCAACCGGACGGGGTACGGCTGGCTGCGACGCTGCGCACGGCCGGCGGGGACGGAAACGGCGTGGTGCTGTTCGACCCCGACAGCGGCACACTGCGCACGCTCGACTCGCGGAACGCCCGCTACCGCGGACTCACGTGGCATGAAGACTCCGGCGCCCTGGGCGTCCTCCGCTCCGTCTCCCGAGAGGACCGCAAGGACGATGCACACGACGTCCTGGCGTGGACCGCGCCTTCAGCCGCACCCCAGGTATTGGCCGCCGATCACCCGGGTCTCGGTGACACGCTTCGCGTGGTCGAGTCGGCTGGCATCTCCTTCAGCGACGATGGCGCCATCGTCTTCGTGGGCTTGAGACCGTGGGAGCCGGACCCCAAAGGGAAATCGGCGACGGAGCCCGACGACTCGGCGAGCACGGCCTCGGAGTCGACGGCAGCCGACCCGGACGCGCCCAAGGAAGCGGACGTCCAGGTGTGGCACTGGGATGACGACCAGATCCTCAGGGCGCAGGAGTACAACGCGGCCCGCATCGCGCGGCAGACCTACGCGGCCGCATGGCACCTGCGCTCCGACCGCTTCGTGCGCCTAGGCGAGGACCTGGAGGAACCCGTGCGCATGGTCGAGGGAGGCCGGTGGGGACTTGTGCCAGACTACACGCCCTACCGCGTGCAACGACGCTGGGGCGACTCGTCCGCCGATTGGTACCGCGTCGATCCGGGGACGGGCGAGCGGACGCGGATCGCGCAGGGCGTCCACTGGGGCATCGAGGAAGGCCCGGCCGATGGCCGAGTGCTCGTCTACGAGGACGATCGCTGGATCGCGGTCGACCTGACGTCGCTGGAACGCGTCGCGATCGGCGACGCAGGTCGCTTCACCATGCCCCTCTTCGACTACGACTATCCAGGGCCGCGGCCTCCGTGGGGCGTAGGTGCATGGATCGAGGGCACCACGACGGCCCTGCTCTACGACAAGCACGACGTGTGGCGCGCGGACCTCGTCACGGGAGTCCTCACTCGCATGACGGAGGGCGCGCAGGCGGGCATCCGCTATCGCGTCGCGCATGTGGATCCCGAGCGTCGCCCCGGAGAAGCGACGCCTTGGTCGGACACCGATCCCCTCTGGCTCTCCACCCTCGATCTCGATACCAAGCGTTCCGGCTACGCGCGGGTGCGGCCCGGTGGCTCCGCCGAGACGCTCGTGTCCGAGGATGCGCGCGTCTCGTCGCTGACTCGTGCGCGTGATGCCGCCCGGTACGTGCTGCGTCAGGAGCGCTGGGACGACGCACCAGACCTGTTCGTGGGCGATGAAGACCTTCGATCCCTGCGGCGGCTCACGGCGGTCAATGCGTTCCAGGACGAGTACGCGTGGGGCCGGACCGAGTTGCTCCGCTACACCACTGACGCGGGGCACGCGCTCCAGGCCATCCTCACCTATCCGGCGAACTTCGAAGAGGGGAAGCGCTATCCGTTGATTCTCTACCAGTACGAGCGCCTTTCGGACGGGCTGCACCGCTACTACACACCCAGCCAGCGCAGCTACTACAACTACCAGGTGTGGTCCCAGGAAGGGTACTTCGTGCTGATGCCCGACATCGCCTACGAGCCCGGTCGTCCGGGGCCCTCCGCGCTGGACGCAGTCGAGCACGCCCTCGACGCCGCGGTGGCCACCGGCCACGTCGATCCTGAACGGATGGGCCTGATCGGACACTCCTGGGGCGGGTATCAGGCCGCCTATCTACCGACGCGCACCAACCGCTTCGCAGCGTCCGTAGCCGGCGCAGCCATCACCAACTTCATGAGCTTCATGGGAGCGGTGCACTGGAACGGAGGACTCCCGGAGTCGGGACACTGGGAGACGGGTCAGGCGCGTATGGCGGTCCCGTACTGGGAAGACGTGCAAGGACACCTGGAGAGCTCCCCCGCCAACTTCATCACGAATCTCCAGACGCCCATGCTGCTGATGCACGGCGACGCGGACGGCGTGGTCGACTTCCGTCAGGGCCTGGAGTTCTACAACTACGCCCGCCGCGCCGGAAAGGAGGTGGTGCTCCTGGTCTATCCGGGTGCCGACCACGGCCTGCGGGAGGAGACGCAGCAGGTGGACTACCACCGGCGGATCCTCCAGTGGTTCGGCCACTACCTGAAAGGGGAGCCCGCCCCGGAGTGGATCCAACGGGGCGAGACCTGGGTGGAGCGGGGGCGTCGTCTGGGGCACTGACGCAGCAGGCACGGTGTGTGCCCAGGACCCTACCTGTCATATGGGGCGGCCGCAGGACGCACCCACACCATGAAAGGCGGCGCGCCGGAGCCTCGGCCCCGCCCGAACCGATGACCCTGACAGGACGGGAGAACCATGACCCGACACCGTGACGCGATTCTACACGCCCTCCGGCCGCGGTCGGGATGGGCCCTGTTCCTGATCCTCGGCGCCGCGCTGGGAGCCTGCGACAACGGGACCACGGGACCCGAGCAGGAAGCGGGGCCGCCTCCCGACCTCCCCGCAGCCACCAGCATGAACGCCGACTTCGGGTTGCTGGCCTCGGGCTCGGCCCAGGCGGCTCAGGCGCAGAGCCTGAGCGCCCTCGTGGCCTTGGCCGAGCAGAACGCGGCGGTCGCGGGTGTGGGACTCAACTTCACCACCGCCGCCCTGAGCGTGGTGGTGGCCCAGGCCATCACCGCTCTGCATCTGGTGGTACCCGCAGCCGTGTTCGCGGCCGCTGCCAACAACACGCCGTCCTTCGAGGACGACGGGCGCTGGCACTGGCGCTACACGGCTTCCCAGGGAGGTCAGCTCTGGACCGCCCACATCGCCGGAGTAGTCCAGGGCGATCAGGTCACCTGGGACATGCGCATCACCGCCCCCCAGACCAATCCGCCGCTCGACGAGTTCTTGTGGTACAGCGGCGTGTCCCGCGTGGACAGGACCAGCGGTACATGGCGCTTCAACGACATCACCCAGCCGGGCAACCCGACCGAGGTGGTACGGGTGGATTGGTCGCACGAGAGCGACGTGCTGCACGGCGTGACCATCACGGTCACCAGTGGCCCCAACGTGGGGGACGTGCTCACCGCTGACCGCAACGGGGACAATCACCTGGTGACGTGGTACGATGCCTCCCAGAACGAAGAGGTCGAGATCGGCTGGAACGCAGCCACCGGCACGGGCTACATCATCGCGCCCCACTACAACGGTGGCCTGAGGGCCTGCTGGGACGCCAACCAGAACAACACCACCTGCACCGGCTGAGGATGTCGATGGGCATCACCGCTCGGGTGCCCGGGATTCGTGGCCACAGGGTCCTGCGCGCGCTGACAGGCCCCGTCGTGACGGTCGTCGCCTTGGCGGCGGCCGTCGCGGCTGGCTGCGGCGCGCAGCCGGCCGGAGTGGGTGGACCGGCCCCCGAGGGGAGCCCTCCCACGGAGGCCCCGAGCCTGTCGGCCGGCGACCATGCGTTCACGCTGGTACACGACGGTCGCGCCCGACGCTACGTCGTGCACGTCCCCACCGCCGTCGCAGACTCGCCGGCTCTGGTGATGGCACTGCATGGCGGAGGTGGAACCGCCGATCAGTTCAAATCCGAGAACGGGATGGACGAGGTCGCGGACCGCAACGGGTTCGTGGCGGTGTATCCCGACGGGACCGGAGCGTTCGACGGTCGACTCTACACCTGGAACTCAGGCCACAACTGCTGCGGCTATGCGCTCGATCAGAAGGTCGACGACGTGGGGTTCCTCCTCGCCGTGCTCAATGACCTGGCACGCCGCCAACGCTACGACGACCACCGCATCTACGTGACCGGGCACTCGAACGGTGCGATGATGGCCTACCGACTCGCCGCAGAGGCAGCGGACCGGGTGGCGGCCGTGGTTCCGGTCGGTGGAGCGATGGCGTTGAGTGCTCCCGCGCCGACCCGTCCGGTGCCGCTGCTCCACATCCACAGCGTCGACGACCCGCGGGCGCTCTACGAAGGCGGCGAAGGTCCGCCGTTCCCCCTCACCAACCGTAGCGTCCCCCACGAGCGCGTCATGGACGGCCTCGACTTCTGGGCGGACCGCAACGGCTGCCGGCCAGAGCCGGTGCCGGTGGAGCAGCGGACGGGGCAGCTCGGCAATCGCGGGCAGACTCTCACGCGTCTCCGGTGGAGCGGGTGCACGGACGGCGCGACCGTCGAGCATCTGCGCTTCACTGGCGTCGGCCACGGTTGGCCCGGCGTCGAGGTCGGGCG
Source organism: Gemmatimonadota bacterium (assembly GCA_041390105.1). Lineage (NCBI taxonomy): Bacteria > Pseudomonadati > Gemmatimonadota > Gemmatimonadota bacterium. The sequence goes on along the minus strand of JAWKQO010000002.1, from coordinate 585,734 downwards.
CATGTGGCAGCGGCTGCTGGGACCGTCCACCACCATGGTGAACGCCTCGGAGGAAGTCTGGGCGTTCGCCTCGCGATTCAGGCGGTAGCGACGCTGCCTTCCTAGCGGCTGGACACGGACCTCCGGTAGTCCAGTGGCGGATCGCGGTCGCCCAGCAGTGGCTCGTAGGTGAAGTTCGGCCCTCGGCGCTCCTCGAACTCCGCGCGCGCCGCAGTGACCGCCTGTGGGCTCTGATAGAGGTCGAGCGCGGTGAGAGCCAGCACCTTGGCGGCGACCATCATGCCCTTGGCCCCGATGCTGGTGCCGCCAGCCGCGATGGCCTGCCAGCTGTGCGCGGAGGTGCCCGGCACCCAGGTGGCCGTGCTGAGATTCGCGGAGGGCACGAGCCAGGTGATGTCCCCCGTATCCGCCGATGCGTAGGTCTGCTCGAACTCGAAGGGCTGGATGGCCCAGGCCTGGTCCATCGGCGGCGGGTTGTTGAACGACTCGCGAATGGCCTCTGCGAAGGCACGTTCCTTCTCGTCGTAGTGGATGCCGCCCACCGCCTCCAGGTTGCGATGCATGACCTCCTGCAGCGCCACGTTGGGGAGTCGGTTGAACGCGCCGGCGATCACCTCGTGCTCGACCGTAGTGCCGGTCCCCAGCGCCGCGCCTTCCGACGCCTGCACGATGCGATCAAACACGTCCTTGACCACCTCCGGGTCGGGGTGGCGCACGTAGTAGTACACCTCCGCGAAGTCGGGCACGACATTGGGCGCGCTTCCGCCCGACGTGATGACGTAGTGGATGCGCGTCTGCTGCGGAACGTGTTCGCGCATCAGATTGACCATGTAGTCGAGGGCCTCCACGCCGTCCAACGCGGAGCGCCCGCGCTCGGGCGCCGCTGCGGCGTGGGAGGACACGCCCGAGTAGCGGAACTTCGCGGACTTCACGGCCAGGTTGGTGTTGGGGCCCGCGTAGTTCGAGTCTCCTGCATGCCAGGAGATGACCACGTCCACGTCGCTGAAGAGCCCGTCTCGGGCCATGTACACCTTGCCGGACCCGCCCTCCTCGGCGGGCGTGCCGTACAGGCGGATGGTCCCGGTGGTACCGGTGGCTTCCAGCCATTCCTTGGCGGCGATGGCCGCATGGGTGGAGGCCGTGCCGAACAGATGGTGCCCGCAGGCGTGGCCGGCGGCCTTCCCCTCGATCGGCTGGCGGTTGGGGACGGCGTCCTGATTGATCCCGGGAAGCGCGTCGAACTCGGCCAGGATGCCGATGACGGGGCTCCCAGCACCCCAGGTCGCCACGAACGCGGTGGGCATGCCGGCGACTCCGGTCTCCACCTGGAAGCCGGCCTCGGCCAGCTCGCCCTGGAGAAGCCCCGAGCTTTCGGTCTCCAGGAAGCCGACCTCAGCGAGATCCCAGATGCGCATGGCCACGCCCGTGATGTGATCGGCACGTGCGTCCAGCGCCGCGATCACCTCCTCACGGGTCTGCTGCGCACCCAGCGCCGGGCCTCCAGCGCCGAGGAGCGCCACTCCTACTGCGAACGGGGCAATACGCCGAATGGGGGCGAAGGGACGGATGCGGGGGGACCGGGCGAATCTCACGGCCTCGACTCCTGAGCTGGGTCCGACGGATGACGGTGCCGCAATCTACCAGGGGCGCGGCGGAGCCGCCTCCAGCGCCTCCGTCAGAGATCCAGGTAGCCGCTGGGTTCCAGGGATACCGCCAGCATGACCGCGTTGATGTCGGCGTGATCGGTCCAGCTGGCGACCTCGCGATGCTCCGGCCGGGACCAGAAGGCCTCGATCCGTTCCGCGATCCCGACGCGGGCTCGGACCATGGTGGCCCAGGCGTGCTCCGAATCCGGCTCGAAGGGAGGCCTGGGGAGGGACCCGACGCGCTGCGCGGCGCGAAGGCCGAGGGCAAGACCGAGCTCGCGGAACGCCAGTCGCTGGATGGCCGGCACCCCTGGCCGCTCGTGACGCGCGTACTCGTCCAGGCTGATCCAACTGTCGCGCAGGACCGACGCCTCCAGTCGCGCATCCAGGGGCATTCCGTGGAGGCGGACCTGAGAGGCCTGCAACGCCGCGATCAACAGACCACCGATGCCCAGCGCGTCGTCACTCACCCAGGACCGGCCCCGACACAGCTGGTCGAGCTCCATCGCCTCCCTGCGCAGAAGCTCGGTGGAGTCCCCGACCGTGCGGGGGGCCGTGGCCCGCAACGCCTGGATCTCGACGCGACCATCCAGTGGATCGTGATGCCCCATGGAAGGCACCAGCGGACGAGACAGATCGATGCTGGCCTTCCAGTGCATGGTCAGACCGCTCGCGTCCCTGCGCACGAATCCCCGGTGCGCCGCAGCCGCCAACTCCACGGCCCAACGGTGGAAACGTTCGTCTTCGGTTGTGCGCCAAACGCGATTGAGGGCGTGCATCCAGCGCGTGAGGTAGTGGTAGTACTGGCCATCCCGGTCCCACTCCCGTCGAGAGTCGTACGGCCCCTGCCCGGCCCGCTCGGGCTCGGTCTTGCCGATGCGCAGACCTCCGGCCGTTGGCCGCTCCGCTCCCTCTTCCTCGCTCAATCCGCTGATCCAACCCTGCCGCACATCGTCGGAGCGATGGCGCCCGAGCACCTGATGGACCTGATCCACGAGCCGTGTGGCCAACTCCAGAAAGCGCTCCTGACCCGTACGCCGGTGATGGGCCAGAAAGCCACAGACCGCGAAGGCATCCGTCCACAGATACCGGCGGGGCACGCGGGAGGAGGTCAGGCCCGTCTCCTCGGCAAACTGCAGCAGAATGCGTTCGGAGAGTGAGCTGGGTGTGTCGGTCACCACGTCAATTCGGTGTCGATGATCTCGGCAAGCTCTTCCTCTCGCCTCCAGGTCGCCTCGTAGGCGAGAGCCAGGTGGCGGAGGGCCCGGCGCTCTGACGCCTCGTTGATGGCGATGTCGAGCGCCAACGCCTGAACCCGATCCATCGACCACAACGAAACACTCCGTCCGGCAGTGGGCCCCAGCAGGCCGCGCACAGAACCCACCCGTTCGATGGCCTGCGACGCCTGCTCGATGGCAGGTGCATCCGCGCCGTTGAAGTGCTGGTAGGCCAGGATGCGGCGCAGCGTCGCTTCGGCTTCCGGGCCAGTCAGGCTGTAGGCGTCGCCCGGGCTCCAGAAGTCGCAACGCGGACAGGGCATTCGGAGTTCGAGACCCGCCTCACTCACCACGGGGTGCACGAACCAGCCGGTATCGTAGAGCAGGGCCCTGCGTATGCTCCCGCAATTCGTGCACGGTAGGCGACCATTCCAAACGGTGCGCCCGAACCGCCGCCAGCGCTGCACATCCGTGAGGCCGCCCCGGTCCCAGCGAACCTTCCGGTTCTCGTCGGCGAGCCCCACGCTCTGCCCCAGGACGGTGAGCGTGCCCTGGAGATAGCCCGTGAGGTGGAAGCGGGGGCTCCGCTGGCGCTGGTAGCGCAGCTGCAACTCCCGGCCGTAGCGCCACCAGCTGCGCTCCGCCAACCCGGCATCCCCCACCCGCACGAGAGCGACCTCGTCCGCTTGCAGGAGCGTGATGTTGGCCGTGTTCGCGACAGGAACCCCGCGATCATGGGCCAGCCGCTCTATGGCCTCCAGGATCTCGGCGCGATCCTCCAGCGGCCAGAGATTCCAGCGCCGACAGCGATCGCATACGGCCCAAAGCCGGTGGCGCTCTGCGTCGTAGGCGGCGACCCGCACGACGGGAAAGCCGTGGTCGTCCGTGCCTCGCCCCATGGGACGTTCGCAGAAGTGGCAGCGACGAAGCATACGATCGATGGGTTCGCTTGGGCGCTCGGGGCACGTGAGGCGATGGCCGCTGGGCGCGGCGCCAGGGCACCGCGCTTTCCTACCGTACCAAGGACCGCTCGAAAGGTTACTCCCCACGACCCGGTCTCCCGGCGCTTGCCCACCCGTTCGCCCCGCCCCAGCCTAGGTCGCGTTCCGCTGCGCCGCTGAACCTCTGTCGATCCCCCGAGCGCCTCCATGGACCGACGCGATACGCTCAAACTTCTGATGGCCGGCGCGTTGTCCCCGGCAGTCCCCCGCCCGGTCGACCGACCCGACCAGGAGGCCCGTCATCTGGGTCGTTGGCACGACTGGCCGGACGTCCGCTGGGTGGGGCCGGACTACTGGGGCAATCGGCTGCAGGACTGGGAAGTCCGAGGCGGAGTGCTGGTCTGCCGCACCCTGGCTCCCAACCGGACGCTGCACTGTCTCACCCACAGAGCGGGGGGCCTCCCCTACCGTACCGACCTGGTCCTGGACGCGTCCGCGCTCCGCGCGGGAGGGCGGGACGCCCGCGCCGGAGTTCGCGTCGGCAGCCGGGGGCGCTTTCCGGACTTTCGCTCGGCTGCGGTCCACGGGCGCGGGGAGGATGCCGGGGTCGACGGCGAAGGTCGACTGGTCTGCGGAGATCTCCGCGGAGCGGAGCGCATCGATCTTGCGAAGCCCATTCGGCTGCAGCTGAACGTCGAGGCCGAAGGCGCGGGCGCCCGCCTGACTCTCCACGCCTTCCTGCCCGCCGCAGGCGCCCAACCCGTCTCCACACTGGAGCACCGCATCGCCGACCGCGCGGACACGCTGGGGACTCTGGCGCTACATGTGCACAGCGCTGAAGCGCTGGGCGGCGCCGAGGTCCGGTTCGACGCGTGGAGCCTGTACGGACCAGGGATCCTGAGCGACCCCGAAGCCGCGTTCGGTCCGATCGTCTTCGCGCAGTACACCCTGCACCGGAATGTCCTCAAGCTCACCGCGCAGCTCGCCCCCATCGAGGCGATCGACGGCCTCGCTCCGGTGTTGCAGGTACGGACTCCGGAGGGCACCTGGACCGAGATGGCCCGCGCGCCCCTCGATCCACTGGCCCGCACAGCCCGTTTCCGCGTCGAACATTGGGACGGAACGCGAGCGGTCCCGTATCGCGTCCGCGTCCGTGTGCCGCTGCGTTCCGGTCCGGTCGACTTCGTCTACGAAGGCACCGTGGCGGCCGAGCCCGACGGATCCACGCCGCTCAAGGCCGCCGTCTTCAGCTGCAACGCCGATCATGGCTTCCCCGACGCGGAAGTGGTGCGGCACGTCTCCCGACATCGACCCGATCTGGCCCTGTTCCTCGGAGACCAGTTCTACGAGAGCTCGGGCGGCTTCGGGATCCAGACGGACTCGGTTCCCGAGGCGACGCTCGACATGCTGCACAAGTGGTTCATGTTCGGCTGGTCCTATCGAGAGCTGTTCCGCCACGTCCCCGCCGCCTTCATCCCGGATGACCACGACGTCTACCACGGCAACGTCTGGGGCGAAGGCGGGAAAGTGGCTCCCACCGACCACGGATGGGGGGCGGAGGCGCAAGACCAGGGCGGCTACAAGATGCCCGCGGCGTGGCTCAATGCCGTGCAAAGGGCGCAGACCAGTCACCTGCCCGACCCCGTCGATCCGGTGCCTGTCGACCAGGGCATCGGTGTCTACTTCACCAGCTGGACCTACGGCGGCATCAGCTTCGCCATCCTGGAGGATCGCAAGTTCAAGTCGGCGCCCGCCAACGTGCTCCCCGCGCAGGCACGGGTCTGGAACGGGTGGATCCAGAACCCGGACTTCGACGTGCGGGAGCACCGAGATCTCCCGGACGCCACCCTGCTCGGGACACGGCAGATGCACTTCCTACGTCAGTGGGCGGCGGACTGGAGCGGTGGGGCGCAGATCAAGGTCGTGCTGTCCCAGACGAACTTCGCCGCCGTACACACCATTCCGGCAGATGCCCTGACCGGCGAGGTCATTCCCAGCCTTCCCGTTCCTCGCTCCGGAGAGTATGTCGACGGCGACAAGCCCGCCGTCGACATGGACTCGAACGGATGGCCTCAGGACCGACGCGACGAGGTGCTGCGAGTCCTCCGCACCTGCTCCGCGTTCCACATCGCTGGGGACCAGCACCTCGCCACCATGGTGCACCACGGCGTCGACGAGTTCCGGGACGCGGCCTGGAGCTTCACCGGACCAGCACTCAACAACATCTGGCCCCGACGCTGGTGGCCGCCGCGACCGATGGCGCACTCCTCGATCCCAGGCCAGCCGCCCTACACGGGCGACTTCCTGGACGGCTTCGGGAACCGCATCACCGTCTACGCGGCAGCCAACCCGCACGACACCGGACTGGAGCCGCGCATCCTGCGCGACCGGGCCACGGGCTACGGGATCATCACGTTCGATCCAACGGCACGCACCATCCGCATCGAGTGCTGGCCCCGCCAGTCGGACCCCGCCGCCGGCGACGCCGGCCAATACCGGGGATGGCCCATGGTCGTGGGGGCCGATGCCGGAGACGGCCGCGTGCCGGCGCTGCGCGTTCCCCTGCGCATCACCGGACTTGCCGCTCCGGTGCTGCAGGTGCGGGACGCCGGAGACGAGCTGGTCTACTCCCGCAGGGTGGAGGGGTCGGAGCCCGCGGCCCCTCTCTTCTCGGGTGGACGACACCAGATCCGGGTCGGCGATCCGGACCGCGGGCTCTGGCAGGAACGCACTGTGGACGCCGAGGACCTCGGCGGAGGGCCGCTGTCGTTCGACTTCGAACCGGACGGGAGGGACGCGTGAGGACTCCGCAACGAGCGCTCATTGGACTGCTCCTGCTGACCGCCTGCCGCGTGGAGGCGACCCCACCGAACATCATCTACATGCTCGCCGACGACCTCGGCTACGGGGAGCTCGGCGCCTACGGCCAGACGCGCATCCATACTCCCACGCTCGACCGCCTGGCCGCCCAGGGCATGCGCTTCACACAGCACTACGCGGGGAGCCCGGTGTGTGCACCGTCGCGGGGGACGTTGTTGACGGGGCTACATACCGGCCATGGCCAGATCCGCGACAACTTCGAGGTCGGCGGCTACCCCGACCCGAACGAGATGGGGCAGATGCCCCTCGTTTCCGCCACCTACACGATTGGGCGGCTCCTGCAGGATGCCGGCTACTATACCGGCGCCATCGGAAAATGGGGCTTGGGCGGACGCGACTCGTACGGACAGCCCCACTTCCAGGGGTTCGACTACTTCTTCGGCTACCTCGATCAACAGCTGGCCCACAACTACTACCCCACCCACCTGTGGCGAAACGGTGAACGGGTGCCGCTGGACAACCCCTATTTCTCTCCTCACCAGCGCTTCAGCGGAGGCGACCCCGACGACCCGGCTTCCTACGACGCCTACAAGGGCAACGAATACTCACTGGATGTGATGGCGGACGACGCGCTGCGCTTCCTCGAGGAGCACCAGGAGCAGCCGTTCTTCCTCTATCTGCCCTTCACCATCCCCCATCTGGCCTTGCAGGTGCCCGACTCCGCCTTGGCGGAATACGAGGGAGCGTTCGCTGAGGAGCCCTACCTGGGCGACCGCAGCTACCTGCCCCACATCCGTCCCTTGTCGGCGTACGCGGCCATGATCACGCGCATGGACGCACACATCGGTCGTATCCTGGCCAAGCTGGACGAGCTGGGACTGGCCGAGAACACGCTCGTCATGTTCAGCAGTGACAACGGCACCACCTACACGGGCGGCGTGGACGCGGAATACTTCCAGAGCACGGGCGGACTGCGTGGTCTCAAGGGCTCCGTGTACGAGGGCGGCATCCGGGTGCCGCTCATCGCCCGCTGGCCGGACCACATCGCGCCGGGCTCGGTGAGCGATCACGTGTCGGCGTTCTGGGACATGATGCCGACCTTCGCGGATCTGGTGGGTGTGTCTGCCCCCACGGGCCTCGACGGAGTGTCGTTCCTCCCGACGCTGTTGGGCGAGGGCAGCCAACAGCAACACGACGCCCTCTACTGGGAATACCATGAGTTGTGGGGCGGCGCCCAGGCCGTCCGCCTGGGGAACTGGAAGGCGGTGCGCCTCGGTGGACACGAAGACGCCGACGCGCCCATCGCGTTGTACGACCTGACGGAGGACCCGGGAGAGACCAGGGATGTATCCGCCGACCACCCGGAGGTGGTGCAGCGCGTTGCCGCCGTCATGGAGAGCCGGACCCCGGCACGACTTCCCGAGTGGAACTTCGCCAGAAGGTGAGCCGATGATGCCCGCAGAGCTCATCCGCGAACGCGGCGGCCCCGAGCTGGTGGAATCGGAAGGCCGCTGAGCTGGTTGCTAGACGCGGACGGTCTGTCCGACGTCCCCCACCACCTTCACCCGCACGCGCAGCGCATCTCCCGGCAGGTAGGCCAGGGGCAGGTCTTCCAGGTCGACGACTCGGAGAGTCGACGCCGCGGCACCTGCCGCCATTGCGCGCTCATTCGCCAGAGCGGTGGCCTCCACGATGGCGCCCTCGCGCCCGACCCCCTGGAAGATGCGGTCGACTTCACCCGACACTTGAGCGATGGCGGCACCCACGGCGTTGGCCACGCCCTGATGCGGCACCCGGACGACTTCGGAGATGCCATCCATGCGCTCTGGAACCAGGAACGCGCCGCCGCCTACCGCGATGAGCGGCTCGGGGCGGGCGTCGGTCTTCATGCGGTCCACCGCCTCGGCGAGGGCCGTGTGCAGGCTCCAGGCGGCACGCTCCACCCGGGCCCGCGGCTCCCCCGCGACGTGGCTCCCGTCGCCCATCGACGTCCACCCGAGCGCCACCGCCACATCGCTCGCCGTCAGGGTATCCCCGCCGAACACGAGGGCCTCCTCCTGGATCCGGAAGCCCACGCTGGTCGGCCCCACCTGACCGCCGTCCTCGGAAACGATGCTGCCTCCACCGAGACCGATCGAGAGGAGATCGGGCATGCGGAAGAGCGTGCGGACGCCGCCAACCTCCACCACGCTGTTCGCTTCCCGCGGGAAGCCTCCCACCAGTGCCCCGATGTCGGTGGTGGTGCCCCCGACGTCCACCACCAGCGCATCCGACATGCCGGTCAGGAAAGCCGCTCCGCGCATGCTGTTCGTGGGACCCGATGCGAAGGAAAGCACCGGGAAACGCGCCACCATCTCCGAGCGGGCTACCGTCCCGTCATTGAGCGTCACGAAGAGCGGGCAGTCCAGGCCGCTCTCCACCAGCGCGCGCTCGAAAGCAGCGAGCGTGCGATCCGCCAGAGACCGGAGCGTGGCATTGAGAATCGTCGCGTTCTCGCGCTCCAGGAGCCCGATCCGACCGAGCGCATGCGAAAGCGTGACGCGCGCCCCCGGGACGACCTGCGCAACGATCTCGGCAGCCGCCTCCTCGCACTCGGACGTCAGCGGCGAGAAGACGCTGGAGATCGCGACAGATCGGACGCTGGAGTCCGCGATGCGCTCAGCGACACTCCTCATTCCCGCTGCGTCGAAGGGAACGATGGGGCGCCCGTCGTATTCGTGGCCTCCGGCTACGAGGAACACGCCTCCGCGCACGAGCTCGGCCAGATCCGATGGCCAATCCACGAACGGGGGCAGCGACGCGCTGGCAGGGAGGCCGATCCGCACGGCGGCAACGGGATCGAGCTCCCGCCGTTCCACGACCGCGTTGGTGAAGTGGGTCGTCCCGATCATCACCGCATCGATTGCGGCACGTGAGCTCCCCCCGTCCTGATCGGGCTCCAACACCGTCGCCAGCGCCACACGGATGCCCTGCGTGACGTCCTCGGTCGTCGGGGTCTTGCACCAGCGCACGACCTCGCTGCCCTCGATGAGCACCGCATCCGTGTTGGTACCGCCCACATCGATGCCGATGCGCCTCACGGTCCCTCCCGCTGCGCCCAATCCGAGCGACCGGCGAAGGGGGAGACGAAATCGAGATCGTGACCGAAGGCCCGGGGGCCCACGTGGTCGAGCCCTTTGGGAGTGGTCTGTAGCGGGGGGGCCGGCAGCGCGATGACCGTGACCCGTTGGCCATAGCGGATCGTCTCGGTTCCCACCGCTTCGCCCGACTCCGTGTCGAGCACGGCGATGATGTCCGGCACGGTGACCACGGGAATCCCGTCCCGACGGGCGACCGTCCACTCGTTCTGGAAGTCGATGGCCAGCTCGGAACCCACATCCTCACCCAATCCCGCGATCCGTACGGCACCCCGTAGAAAGCCCTCGGTGGCGCGGCGAACCACATCGGTGACTTTCCCCACCAGGATGCGAACGCCGTCCCCGGTCTGCACCGCCGCCGCCACCGGATCGCCATGGAGCACTCGGGCCCGGTGCACGGCCCGCCCCAGACGGATGGCCTGGGTCACCGTGTGCAAGACGCCCCATTCCTTCACCTCGCGCCCCGTGCGTGGCGCTTTGCAGGTGGCCGCGATGGAGCCCACCGCTGTGCACGCGGCCCGGCTCACACGCTCCATCCATTTCCAGGACGCCGCCCGGGCCACGATCACCTCGTTGTCCCGGATGTCCGCCAACGTGAGCGGAAACATCTCCAGGTCCCCGATGGCGAAGGTTGTCATCTGGGCCTCGGGATAGGCCCGCCCCATGCAATCGGCGTCGACCACCGGCAGCCCGGTCTCCCCGGCGATCAACAGGGGCTGCAGCGCATTCCCGCCGCCGATCTCGAGCGACATCACCGCACGGAAGGACCGTCCCAGATAGCGCTCCATGAGCCGCAGCGGCTTGACCGCGAACGCGGGATCGGAGAGCCGCTCTTGCCCCACCAGCGGCGCCCCCATGTTGGAGACCACAGCGACCAGGTCGTCGTCGTCGAGGTGCCGAGGATCGAGCAATGTCACTCGGACGCCGCGCCCGGCCTGTTCACGCGCGTTGAGGAAGGCGTGGTAGGGGCTCCCGCCTCCGCCGGCGCCCAGAATCCACGCGCCGGTGGCCAACAACTCCAGCTCTCCCGGCGCGATCTCGCGGGTGCCGTCGGCGCGCCAACCCGAGGCGCGGTCCAACTTGGGTGGGTCTCCAAGGTCCGGCATGGCGCAGGATCATGCCCGTGCCGTACCGTGCGGGCAAGACACTTCCCCCACCCCAGCGCATGCACGCCGACCCACACATGTCATCCTCGGCTCGCCCGGCCCGGGTGGGCTTCGTTACCATCGGCCAGTCTCCCCGGGACGACATCGTGCCCGAGATCCGGGATTGGGTCGGCCTCCCCTTCACCGCGGTCGAGCGGGGGGCGCTGGACGGGCTTTCGCCCGATGCCATCCGCGCCCTCGAGCCAACTGGAGACGAGCCCCGCCTGGTGAGCCGACTGCGAGATGGGTCGGAAGCGACCCTCGCCGCAGCCCGTGTGCACGCGCGCGTGTCCGCGCTGCTCACCGAACTGGACGGGCAGGCCCTGGACGCCATCGTCCTGCTGTGCACGGGCCACTTCCCGCCCGCGGCGCTGCAGACACCGTTCGTCCCAGCCCAGGCGGTGGTGGACCATGGCGTAACCGCGCTGGCGGCCGCTGTGCGCACATTGGGCGTGCTGGTGCCGCACGAAGCGCAGGCCCGGGAGGCCGAGCGCCGCGGCTGGCCGCTCGGGGAGATGCGCGTGGTCGCGTCGCACTCCACGCCCTACCGCGACAGCCGCTTCGCGGAGGCGGCCCGGGAGCTGGCGGACGCCGATCTCATCGTGATGCATTGCATGGGCTACGACGAAGCCATGTTGGCGCGCGTGCGCGCTGCGACGCGCGCTCCGGTCCTGCTGGCACGGCGGCTGGTCGCGGGCGCCCTGCGGCAACTGCTGTGAACGACCGGCCGCCCGGCGTGGAGCCGCCGCGCACCCCCCGTCATCCAACGCTGTTCGAGCCACTCACGCTTCTGGTCGGGGCGGCCCTGGCCGTGCTGGGAACCGTGATCGGCCTCGAGTTGCTGACCCGGGTGGGGATCACACCCAACAGCTCCATCATCGGTGCCATCGTGGCAATGGCGATCGCACGGATTCCGCTGACGGCCCTGGCGTCGTTTCGCGATCCGGCGCGCCAGAACCTGATGCAGACCGTGATCTCGGGCGCCACCTTCGGGGCGGCCAACGCCCTGCTCCTTCCCATCGGCGTGATCTGGCTGATCGGGCGCGCCGACCTGGTGCCGGTGATGCTGATCGGCGCCACCCTCGGCCTGCTCATCGACGCGCTCATGTTGTACCGCGTATTCGACTCGAGCGTCTATCCCGCCACCGGATCATGGCCCTCGGGCGTAGCCACCGCCGAAGTGTTGATCGCGGGGGACCAGGGAGGAAGCCGCGCCCGGCTGCTGGGGCTGGGTGCCGGCGCTGGTGCGCTCGGTCAGTGGTTCGGCATTCCCATGGATGTCTTCGGCGTGTGCTGGATCGGCAACGTGTGGGCGCTCGCTCTGTTCGGCGCGGGTTTGCTGGCTCGCGCCTACGCACCCCTGTTGGGGCTCGACCTGAACCAGATGTACGTGCCCCACGGGTTCATGATCGGTGCCGGGCTGGTGGCGCTCCTGCAGATCGTGCGGGCCGTGGGGCGCGCACGGGAAGACAGCGATGAGCGAGAGGGGGAAGGGCCTGACGCCCCGACTCGCCTCCCGCGTTCCGTGGCGGGAGGATTCCTCGCGTTCGCCGCGGCGGCGTCCCTGATCGCGCTGCTGGCCGGTCTCCCCGCCGCAATGCCTCCGGCACAACTCGCCCTGTTCGTGGTGTTCGCGGCAGTGGCAGCGCTGGCTTCCGAGCTCATCGTGGGGATCGCCGCCATGCACGCGGGTTGGTTCCCCGCGTTCGCGACCGCCCTGATCTTCCTGGTACTGGGCATCCAGTTGGGCTTCCCCCCGCTGCCACTCGCGTTCCTGGTGGGCTTCACCGCGTCTACCGGCCCTGCCTTCGCCGACATGGGCTACGACCTCAAGGCAGGCTGGCTCCTGCGCGGTCGGGGGAGCCGCCCCGCCTACGAACGGGCGGGGCGACGCGCGCAACTGGGGGCGGAGCTGCTGGGGTTTGGCGTGGCGGCCCTCTTTGTCGCCCTCACCTATTCCCGCTACTTCTCCGCCGATCTGTTTCCTCCGGTGGACCGGGTCTATTTGGCCACCCTCCAGGCTGGGGCCGACCCCGCCCTGCTCCGCGCGCTGCTGCTGTGGGCGCTGCCTGGCGCGGCCCTGCAGTGGCTGGGTGGCCCCTCCCGCCAGCTCGGCGTGCTGTTCGCCACCGGCCTGCTGATCCTGAATGCGGCGGCAGGCTGGACGGTGTGCGTCGCGCTCGCTTTGCGAGTCCTGCTGCTACGACGCTTCGGCTCGGCTGCCGAATCCCCCATGTACGTGCTGGCCGGTGGGCTGATCGCGGGCTCCGCGCTGACCAGCTTCGGTCGGGGCGTCGCCGGAGCCCGATGACGGGACTGCCCATGGCGCCCGGGGGCGGTGCCCCGTAATATACACTACAGTGGAGTGTATATAGGGAGGTGAACGATGGGACGGTCCCTCGGGGAGCTGGAGGTGTTGATTCTCCTCGCCATCGTGGATCTGGAAGAAGAGGCCTACGGCGCGGCCATCGGGCGCACGATCGAGGACCGCACCGGGCGTGCGATCTCGGCCGGGGCCATCTACACCGCGCTCGAGCGCCTGACCACCCGAGGCTTTGTGACTGCCCGCGAAGGCGCACCCACTCCGCGCCGAGGCGGGCGCCGCACCCGGCTCTACCGCATCGAGCCTGAGGGCGCCCGCGAGCTTCAGCGCAGCACCCGCACGCTGCGTGACATGGCGCAGGGGCTGCTTCCGAAGCTCGACGCCCTCGCGGCGGGCGAATCGGCGTGAGCGACTCCCAGCCGCCCCGCGTCGCGCTGTGGCTCCTGCAGCAGGCCCTGCGCGGAGCGGGGAATGAAGCCCTGATCGGAGACGTGCTCGAGCGATACCAGGACGACCTCGAGCGGGGCCTGCCCGTGAGCGTCGTCCGACGGCGTCTGCGCCGGCAGATCATCGGTGCCCTCTGGGCATGGTGGCGACCCGCCCATGTGCGTGTCCGTTGGCGAGCTGCCCGGGCTCGGACGGCGCAGCGCGATTCCAGGAGGGGTGGGTTGACGACGAGGAGGTGGAGGATGGGGGGCTGGCGACAGGAAGCGATGATCACTGCACGCGGCCTGTTCCGGCGGCCGCGCTTGGCCCTGGGCGTCGCGCTCACGCTGGGTGTGGGGATCGGGGCCACGACCACGATCTACTCGGTAGTGGACGGCGTGCTCTTCCGCCCCCTGGACTACGAAGAGCCGGGGAGGCTGGTGGCGCTGGGAGCCACCTTTCCGGGACGGGAGTGGGAGGACGAGAGCGAACAGCTTCAGCATCTCGCGGGAATGTCGCTGGCCAATCTCGATGACTTCCAGGAACGCTCGCACACGCTGGAGCGGCTGGCCGCGATCGAGCGCACCAGCGTGCTGATCCCGGACCAGGGAGACGGTCCCGAGCTGGTGAGCGCCGCGGAGGTCGGATCGGAGTTCTTCACCATCCTGGGTGTGCGCCCTGCCCTGGGCCGTACGTTCCTCCCCGAAGAGGAGTCCAGCGCGGTCCAGAATGTGGTGCTGCTCTCGCATGCAGCGTGGCAGCAGCGCTTCGGCGCTGACCCCGGCATCCTGGGAAGGACACTCGATCGCTTCGGTGGCGCGCTTACCGTCGTCGGCGTGCTCCCCGAGGGGTTCCAGCCACCCGAGACGTTCTTCAACGAGGCGCCCCAGTTCTGGCTTCCTCTGCGACGGGACCACCCACGCTACGCAGAGCGGGGGCGCCGAACCCTGGTGGTGATCGGGCGGCTCCGCACGGGAGCCAACGTGCCGGCCGCGCGCGCGGAAGCGCGCGCCGTGGCCGCGGCCCTGGCGCAGGAGTTCCCCGCAAGCAACGTGTATCCCGACGGCTCCCACCTGGGCATCGGCGTCAATACGCTGCTCGGACAGACGGTGGGACGTTCTGCGTCTATCCTGCGCCTTTTCCTGGGCGCTGCCGCTCTGCTCCTGGCGCTCTCCTCGCTCAACGCCGCCACGCTGCTGCTCGCTCGCGCGCTCGAGCGTATGCGCGAGCTGGATATCCGGATGGCTCTCGGTTCCGGGCGTGCTCAACTGATGCGCCTCTTGGTCGGTGAGGCAGGGTTGCTCGCTCTGCTGGGAGGAGCACTCGGCGTCGCTTCCGCCTACGCGGGGGTCGCCGTGTTCGTGCGGTACGCGCCGCCCTCCATTCCCCGACTGCATGAGATCGGCGTCGACGGCAGGGTGCTCGCCATCGCGCTGTTGACGTCGGTGGGAGCAGGACTCGTCGCCGGCGTCCTTCCCGCCGCCCGCCTGACCGCACGCCTGCCGTTCCGGGCGGGCGTTCTGCACGCGCGTGGCAGACCCAAAGGCGCCGCTCGGCTGCGCTCCCTGCTGGTCGGCAGTCAGATGGCCGTAGCCATGGTGTTGGTGTCCAGCGCCTCCCTCCTGTTCGCATCGCTGGTGCACCTGCACAGCACCGATCCGGGCTTCGACGCCGAAGGCTTGACCACGCTGAGAGTTCCGTTGAAGCGCCCCGGCGCTCCCGAGCTGGAGCCTTGGCAGGATTGGGACCGCCTGCTCGCTGAGCTGGCGGGTGTCCCGAGCATCACCGCGGTGGCCGGTGTCACCGATCCGCCGTTTCGAACGCCGTCCTGGGCCCCCAGGGTGCTGCTTCCGGGAGATGCTGAGGACACGCAGCGCGAAGGCATCGCCGGGTATGCGGTCACGCCCGGATATTTCGCGACGCTCCGCACCGAGGTATTGGAGGGAAGGGTGTTCACCGACGGCGACGGACCCGACGCTGCGCGAGTGGCGGTCGTCAACGACGCGTTCGTGCAGACCCAGCTCGGAGGTCGGGTCGCGCTCGGGACCCCGATCCGACTCGTGGACGGTGACCAGGACGTCACCGCGCACATCGTCGGCGTCGTCGCGAACATCGTCCAGGCACGCACGGACGAGGGAGCCCTGCCCGCGCTCTACGTTCCACACCGACAATCGGAGTGGACGTTCATGGAGGCGCTTGTGCGCAGCGACGCTGCCCCGGAGGTGGTCCGGACCGGGCTGCGCGAGGCGGCCCGCCGCTTCAATCCGGTGCTCCCCCCGAACCCGATCCAGACGATGGACGACCGCATGGCCGCGACGCGCATCGCGCCCCGCTTCCACGCCGTGATCATCGGCGGCTTCGCGGTCGTCGCCACGCTGCTGGCCGCCCTGGGTCTCTACGGAGCTCTGGCCCATGCGGTCGGGGAGCGGCGCCAGGAGCTAGGGGTTCGTGTCGCGCTGGGAGCGAGTCGCGCCACCGTGGTCCGACTGGTCTTCCGGGGGGGCCTCACCATCGCGGCCGGTGGCCTCCTGTGCGGCTTCGTGGCCACGCTGCCCGCCCACCGAGTGCTGCGTGCCTTCCTGTTCGGTGTGCGTCCCGCCGATCCGCTCGTGCTCGCCACGACCGGAGGCGTGCTTCTGCTGGCCTCCCTGGTCGCTTGCTGGCTCCCGGCCCGCAACGCCACGACGGTGGATCCGGCGGAGGTGCTGAGAGAAAGCTGAGCCGGCCCCCTCACCACCGATCCGCCCCCAACTTGACCCGCCGGCGGGTCCGACCGAATAGTCACACCGCCAAACGCGGACCCCACCGCCTCCCGGGCCTGGGGCCGACCGTGTCGGACTCAACGCGCGACGGGGGTGGTGGATGACCGAAAAGACGGAGCAATGGGGATCCCGACTCGGGGTGATCCTGGCCGTGTCGGGATCGGCCGTGGGACTGGGGAACTTCCTCCGGTTCCCCGGTCAGGCGGCAGCCAACGGGGGTGGAGCCTTCCTCATCCCCTATTTCGCGGCCCTCATCCTGCTCGGCATTCCGATCTGCTGGGCCGAGTGGGCCATGGGGCGCTACGGCGGCATGAAGGGCTTCCACTCCGCGCCGGCCATCATGGGCGTGATCGGCAAGGGCCGAGCGGCCCGCTACGCCGGGGTGCTGGGGGTGCTGATCCCCCTGGCCGTGTCGTTCTACTACACGTTCATCGCCGCCTGGTGCTTGGGCTACTTCTGGGCCTACCTCACCGGCTCCTTCGGCATCGATCCCACCACGAGCATCACCGATCAAACCGCCGCCTCGACTGCCTTCTACCACGCCTTCACCGGCACGGACGGAAACGGCGTGATGTTCGGCGCGGGTGGGCCGCCCACCGTGGTCTTCTGGGTGATCACCTTCGCGGCCAACATCTATCTGATCGTGCGGGGCATCTCCAAGGGGATCGAGAAGTTCGTCTCCTTCGCCATGCCGCTCATGGCAGTCTGTGCGTTCATCGTGCTCATCCGCGTGCTGACGCTGGGCACGCCGGACCCGGCCCTGCCGGAACAGAGTGTGATGAACGGGCTGGGGTATATGTGGAACCCCGATTTCGCGGCCCTGGCCAACCCCCAGACCTGGTTGGCCGCAGCCGGTCAGATCTTCTTCAGCATCTCGGTGGGCTTCGGAATCATCATCAACTACGCGTCCTACATCCGCTCCAAGCAGGACGTGGCACTCTCGGGGCTCACGGCCGCGGCCACCAATGAGCTGTTCGAGGTGGGCTTCGGCGGCCTGATCACGTTGACCGCTTCGTTCGTCTTCCTCGGGCTCTCGGGCACCGTCGCTGCCGTCGCCACCGGGACCTTCGGCCTGGGCTTCCAGACGCTGCCGGTGGTCTTTGCCCAGATGGGTGCGGCCGGACCGTTCATCGGGGCCATCTGGTTCTTCATGCTGTTCCTGGCCGCGGTGACCAGCTCCATCTCGATGTACCAGCCAGCCGCCGCTTTCATCCAGGAAGCACTCGGTGTCGCACGGCAGCGCTCGGTGCTCTATACGGTGCTGATCTGCCTGGTGTCGTCGTTCCTGGTCATCTACTACACCGAAGGCGGCGTGTTCTGGAACACCATCGACTTCTGGGTCGGAACGTTCCTGATCCTGGTGTTGGCGATGGTCGAGATCATCTGCTTCTCCTGGATCTTCGGCATCGATCGCGGGTGGGAGGAGATCCATCACGGCGCCCAGATCCAGATTCCGACGGTATTCCGCTTCATCATGAAGTGGGTGGCGCCGCTCTATCTGTTGATCGTCCTGGTGGCATTCTGCATCGCCAACCTTCCCGCTTCCATCGCACAGATCGCAGAGCAGCCGCTGGCACAAGGCGCGCTGTTGCTGATCGCCGCCGTGCTGTTGCTGCTGTTCTGGTTCGTGCGCATCGGTGAGCGACGCTGGAAGGAGATGGGGATGGACCTGGACGGCGCCGAGGACATCTCGCTTTCGCACGCATCCCGAGGAGGCCACTGATGACTGCAGGCGGTTGGGTGCTACTGGTCGTCTCGCTGAGCTTCGTCTGGGGCCTGGCGATCTGGTGCTACTACACCATCCTCACCGGTCCGGACCCGTCCAAGGGCAAGGACTAGCGGTCCTGCACGAGGAAAGAAGCGAGCCCCCGGACGCGCGAGCATCCGGGGGCTTCTTCGTTCACGCACGTTCGGTCGCATCCCCCCACCCGAAGTCGGGGGAGCGACGGCGGGTCGGTCAGGTGTCGCCTCCGATGCGAGTCCAACGCTCCGGTGGCGCGATGCGATCCGCTTCCCCACCCGGCACCCAGATCACCACGGCCTTGACCGGGCCCTCCGAAAGCACGCGATGCGCAACGCTGTCACCGGGCTTGACCACGCCCACCATGCCGGGCTCCAGACGGTGTTCCTCACCGTTCACGACGTGCCCCAACACGCCTTCGACGACGTAGAACATCTCCATGGCTCCATGGCGATGCCCGCTGGTCGGATTGCTGCCCGGTGCGAAGGTGATCTCGCCCACCTCGATCTCGTCGCTACCGAGGTTCGCCGCCTCCAACAGCAGCTTGATGGTGGTGCCGTTGGGAAAGGACAGCTGGCGAGTGCCGGCGCTGGAACGGGCGTAGCCGTCCGTCTGCTGGCCGTGCAGTGGGCAGGCCACGACGAGAGCCCACCCCAAGGCAACCGCGACCCCCACCCCACCCCGCTTGCTCGTGCGCTCCATGTCGTGTCTCCTGTACCAGTAGCCCTGCAGGCCGCCCAGCATGGGTGCCGGGAAACGTCCAAGGCAAGGACCCCAGAATGACAGCATCGTACCGCCGTTCCGCTCGCTCGCTTTCCCTGCTCATCACGGGCTTGCTACTGGGAACCGCTGCGATCTCCGCACAGACTGCGTCGGATGAGGCCCGCCAGGGCCCTTATACGCGGCTGGCCATCCTCAATGCCATGGTCATTCCCGGACACGGCGGGCCCGCCTATGGCCCCGCCGACATCATCATCGAGCAGGGGACGATCCGGCAGATCATCTCCTACAACGGCATCACGGGCCGGCCGGCCACTGCGGGTACGCATGGAGCGGACCGGGTCATCGACGCGACCGGCATGACGGTGATGCCGGGCCTGATCGACCTGCACACGCACATCCGTGAGGAAGGCCTGCCGCTTCAGTACATCTACAACCTGAAGCTGGCGCATGGGGTGACCACGATGGTCAACGGCGCCGATCGCGGGTGGCAGGCAGCGCTGGAGCAACAGCGGCTCTCCGACGAGAACCGGATCACCGCTCCGCGCATGTTTCCGATCGCGGACTGGGGGCCCGCACGCAGCCGCGATCCGGGTCATGCTCCTCCCGCCTCCGAGATCGCACCGTGGCACGAGCCCGACCGGGTGGACGAGCTGGTGCAGCAGGTCGTGGGTCCCGGGCGCGCGCACGTGGTGCGGGTAGGCAGCCTGGCTTGGAACCCTGAGTTGTTCTCCGCCGTGTGCCGCGCGGTCGATGCCGCAGGGGGCATCACCACCGTGCACCTGCCTCCCTCCGACCTGGCCGCTGTGAACGCGGTGCGGGCCGCGGAGCTCGGGGTCACCATGATCGAGCATCACTACGGGTACGCGGAGGCCAGCCTCGGCGAGGGCGCCTTGCCCGCCTTCCCCGACGACTACAACTACAACGACGAGTCGCATCGCTTCCGACAGGCCGGAGTCGTCTGGCAGCAGGCGGACGATTCCGCGCTGCTCGGCGAGGTGGTGGACCGATTGGTCGCCAGCGGCGTGGCACTGGTCCCCACCATGAGCACCTACGAGGTCAACCGCGACTTCAACCGGGCCGTGGGCCTCCCCTGGCACGAGCTCTACACCCACCGCCAGCTCATCGAATGGTACGGACCGGATGCACGATTCCACGCCGCGCACCACTGGGACTGGACGTCCAAGGACGAGCAGGCCTGGTCCGACACCTTCCGCAAATGGTCGGACCTGATCCGCGCGTTCAACGACCGCGGGGGGCGTCTCGCATACGGTGTGGACGATCCCTACCTCTGGAACACCACGGGTCTGGGCAACGTCCGGGAGCTCGAGCTGATGCAGCAGGCCGGTCTCGAGCCGCTCGAGGTCATCCGCGCCGCCACCTACACGGCCGCACGCACGCTCAAGCGGCCGGATCTTGGCTTCGTGCAAACCGGCTACACAGCGGACCTGATCGTCGTCGATGGCAATCCGCTGGAGAACCTCCGCACCCTCTATGCCTTCGGAGCCTTGACCCTGGATGCCGATGGAACCCCGGTGCGTCGGGGCGGCGTGCGCTGGACGATCAAGGACGGGGTTGTGTTCGACAACGCGGTGCTCATCGATGAGGTGCTGCGCATGGTCGCGGAGTCCAAACAGGGCTGGACCGCTCCCCAGGACGGCTGGTACGCGCCGCTGCAGCGCCGGCGCCCATAGGCGGCGCGTCCCGCGCGCGCGGCCACGGCAGTCACCGCTGGGCCGTGGCGCGCGGGGTGCCTCCCTCCTTCAGCGACCGGTTAGGGCTGACCCTGGATCCTCCGGATCGCCGCCTCCGCCTGCCAGCGGATCAACGGTTCGGCCGCCAGCTGCCTCAGGACCGGTAGTGCGGGCTCCGCCTCCGGCCCGATCGCCCCCAGCGCCGTGGCCACGCTCCTCAACACGTGCCGGTGTTCGCCGGGTGCCCCTGCGGCGGCGATGAGCGCGTCCATCCCGCGGCGGGCGACGGAGGGGTGGGCCGCGATGGCGTTGGCCACCACCATGCGGACGTTCTCGTCGGGGTCTCGCAGGTGGGCGAGCAGCCCGGCACCCACCGCGTCGTCCACCTCGGGAACGTGGCGCAGCGCAATCGCGACCAGGCCGCGCACGATCGCATCGGGATCCTCCAACGCCCCTCCCAGATCACCCGTTGCCGGCGCCGCGCGCTCCCCCATCTGCGTCAGCACCCAGGCCGCCGCGCGGCGCATCTCCACGTCTCCGTCTTCGAGCCCCGCTCGCACCGACTCCATCTCCGCCGCCGCACCCCCGCCTCGGTTGCCCAGACGTCGGAGCCGGTCCACGGGATCGGCCGCCGACGCCGAGTCCTGGGTGGCCGCCCCGGGCGTATTGGCCACGCGGGCCAGCACGAGCCCGTCCAGACCGAGGTTGTAGCCCGTCGACAGGGCGTTCTTGCCCACATTGATGAAGCTCACCGTGTGGCGCCCCGCCGTGAGCGTGGGCCAGGCCAGGACACGGTCCTCGCCCACGAACACCTCCGTGAAGTATCCGTCCAGGTTGAAGCCTGAACCGACGTTGGCGCCGGGCTCGTGTTCGAGCTGCCCGGAGACCCCCGCCACGCGTCCGTCGATCTCCACCCGGTAGATCCCGTAGTCCGGGGCCTGGGCGGTCTGGGCGATCAGCTCGTAGCGGCCGTCTTCCGGCACATCCAGCGGCACGTCCAGGCGGGCCCCCGGTCCGCGCGCGTTCAAGAAGAGCAGGTCCTTCCCCCAGAACACCTCCGGCTGGACCTCCAGACTGCCCCCGGACGCACGCGACTCACCGATGGAGCGCTCGATCTCGATCTGGTAGGCGTTCCCCTGGGGCAGCCGCGCGGCGCCGTAGGGG
Organism: Gemmatimonadota bacterium; assembly: GCA_041390105.1. NCBI lineage: Bacteria > Pseudomonadati > Gemmatimonadota > Gemmatimonadota bacterium. The sequence goes on along the minus strand of JAWKQO010000002.1, from coordinate 563,998 downwards.
GGCTCGGGCTGGTCGGAGGCGATGCCGTCCTGGTACCAGAACGCCACCGAGCTGAACAGGTCGGGTCGCTCCTCGAAGGCGCTGCGCACGCTGCCGTCCTCGTTGAAGGTCCAGCCGCCGTGCTCGATGGCCGCCCGCAGCGACGTGCGGAAGGGAATGGGATCGTTCAGGTGCCAGCGGTAGGCCGTGAGTCGGGCGCCCGTCTCGGTTCCGTCCGCCACCGTGACGCCCGCGTAGGGGCCGTCACCCACCCGGAAGCTCCAGGCGTCGTTGGCATAGTCTTCGGTGCCCGTGCCCATCATCACGGGCACCGGGTCGCCGTCCACGTAGAACAGGTCGTCTCCCTCGCCAAACCACCCGGGAGCCACCTGCACGGCAGAGAGCACGGTCCCCACATAGAACCCGCGACCCCGCACGTTCAAGAAGTCGTACCAGTCCCCCTGGGGCGGGGGCAGGGCCTGGCGGTAGCGCGCGTGGAAGTAGGCCGTGTTGGCCGGGAGGCGGTCGTACTTCTGCCAGTCCACGTGATAGTAGAGGTTGTAGAGCCGCCGGGTGCCCTCGTTGGTGATGGTGATCCGGATCGATCGCTTGAAGGGCATGGGCCAGTACGTGTTGCGCGACCGTCCGCTGGAGGAGTTGCGGATCACCAGCGAGTTGAGCGACCGCTCCATCCCGTGGCCGACGCCGAAGAAGTCCCCCACCGGTGCATCCACGCTGGGGATGTCACTGCCGTCGTAGTAGACGCGCAGGCGCAGGAGCCGCGGCCACCCGTACTCGTTGCCCGCCACGGTCAGCCAGATGTGATTGACGATCCCGGGCCCTTCCAGGTCGGCCAGCACCTCCGTCTCGCCGGGGATCGGTCGGGCGCTGTCGTCGTTGCTGGTCGAATCGGGGTTGGTGGAGGAGGAGCGGTAGGCCTCGAAGTCGCGGAGCTGGGTAAAGGCCACCGGGTCGATGACGCCCAAACCCAGAGCCGGCGGCTCGGCGGTACACGCCGTCAGGGCCAGAAGGACACCAGCAGTCGAAAGGCGGCGCGTGGGCACGGGCGGCTCCTCTTCGGGGACGGGGGATGCCACCTCCGGAGCAGATCTGGGCGATCCGGAGATCCGGCAAGCTGAGGGGTGGGGGGTGGGGCGGCAATCGGCGGGGGACGGGGGCCCGCCGGAGGCGGGTCCAGCGCCCGACCGCCGTGTTGCTTGCTTCTGCCCTCGTGGGCCCCTATAGACAGTGGAATAGCCTTACGTCGCGTCCCCCAATCGCACGCGGCGCTGGAAGGGGAGGAAGAGGCAGCTTCGACCCCAGCAAGGGAGACCTACGTATGTCGCAACACCAAGTCAGCCGCTCCGGCTGGACGGTGGCGCTGGCGGCTCTGATCGGCATCGCGATGCCGGCAGCCGTCGCCGCACAGACCGGTAACGTCACCGGAACCGTGATGGCCGCCACCACCAACCAGCCCGTCAACGGAGCACAAATCACCCTGGAAGGGACCTCGCTGGGCACGCTCAGCAACGCCAGCGGCCGGTTCCTCGTCACCCGGGTGCCGGCAGGCACCTACACCGTCACGGTGGTCTACGTCGGCTACGCCACGCAGAGCCAGCAGATTACCGTCAGCAGCGGCGGGACCGCAGTGGCGGACTTCCGCCTCGATGTCTCGGCGGTCGCGCTGGACGAGATCGTCGTGACCGGGACCGCCGGTGCGGTGGAACGCCGCAAGATCGGCGTGTCCCTGGCGTCGGTCGACGTCTCCAAGATCACGGACGTGCAACCCATCAGCGGGCTGGGACAGACGCTGGAAGGACGCATTCCCGGCCTTCGCTCCATCGGCACCGTGGGCGGCGTGGGAACCACCCGCGAGCTCCGCATCCGCGGGACCGACAGCTTCTCGCTGGGGCAGCGTCCCGTCGTCTACATCGACGGTGTCCGCGTGGACGCCAGCGGCGGCGAGTGGGGTAGCGACATGGGCTCGTCCAGCACCACCTGCTGCGCGTTCTCGGGCGGCGCCGGAGAGGATCGCCTCTCCGATCTGAATCCGGACGAGATCGATCGCATCGAGGTGATCAAGGGCCCGGCGGCGGCGACGCTCTACGGCTCCGAGGCCTCCGGTGGCGTGATCCAGATCTTCACCAAGCGAGGCCGTGCCAACAGCCCGGCCAACTTCAGCCTCACCTCGACGCTGGGCTTCAACCGGCACCGGGAGAACTTCCCGACGCACCTGAGGAGCGAGCTCCCCATCCGCGGCGTGGACGGCTTTGAAGCCTGGGACCCGAACAAGACGCTCATCGAGAACGGCCTGATCAACAGCTACGACCTGACGGTCGACGGCGGCGGTGAGAACATCACCTATTTCGTTGCCGGTGGTTTCGGCTACGAAGAGGGCTCGGTCAAGCCCAACGACCAGAAGCGCGGCAATCTGCGCGTGAACCTGAACTGGACGGTCGGCGACAACTTCACCGTCGGCGTCACGTCCGGGTACGTGCGCAACAAGATCTTCTCGCTGCAGTCGGGCAACAACTGGCTGGGCATCTACACCAACGCCCTGCTCAGCAACCCGCGCAACGCCAGCGTGGACGAGCCCTACGGCGGCGGTCTCGACGTGAGCGTCGAGGATTCGAAGGCCATCACCACCTACTCCGACGCGGACCGTTGGACGGGGGCGGTGTCGATGAGCTACACGCCCAGCCAGAACTTCACGCACAAGGCGACCATCGGGCTGGACGCGCTCACCGACCAGAAGACACGCATCCTGCCCTTCGGCCGGCACTACACGTACATCGGCACCAACGGCGAGCGGAACATCGGCTACCGCAACGGTCGCAAGTTCACCGCCGACTACCTGGGCAACCTGAACTACGAGTTGCCCTGGTTCTCCGGCAGCTTCGCCTTCGGTGGACAGGGCTACTGGGACGTGGCTTCCGAGTCGATGGCCACGGGGAAAGACTACGCCGGGTCCGGTGTCACCACGGTCGGCGGTGCGGCCCGCACCTTCGGTGGTGAGCTCTTCAACGAGGAGATCAACATCGGCGGGTTCGTGCAGAACCGCTTCGATCTGGGCAACCTGTTCCTGACCGCCGCCGTGCGCATGGACGGAAACAGCGCCTTCGGTGAGAACTACGGCTTCCAGGTCTACCCGAAGGCGGACCTGGCCTACAACATGCCCGAGAACGTGCTGCCTGACTTCCTCAGCAGCGCTAAGCTCCGCGCGGCGCTGGGCACGGCCGGGAAGGCGCCGGGCGCCTTCGATCAGTTCCAGACCTACGCGCCCAACACGGTGTTGGACGACCAGGCGGGGGTGGCACCACTCAACCCCGGCAACGCCGACCTCGAGCCTGAGAACAAGACCGAGTGGGAGCTCGGCTTCGACCTGGGTCTGTTCGACAACCGGGTGGGCATCGACGCCACGTTCTACAACGCCACCACCGACAACGCGCTGCTCGAGATCGGCTTGCCGCCGAGCTTGGGCTTCTCGGACGCTCAGTTGCGCAATGTCGGCAAGATCCTGAACCGCGGCGTGGAGCTGGCCATCAATTCCACCATCATCGATGGCAGCAGCTTCCGGTGGAGCAGCGGGATCAACTACGAGTGGAGCCACAACGAGATCCTGGACCTGGGCGAGACCGCCTTGCCCGACTCGTTGCCGGTCTACGACCCCAACGGCGGCGACAACGTCATTCGTTGGGACTACCACAAGAGCCTGTCGTCCAACAACCAGACCTTCCGGGTCGGCTATCCGGTCGGCACCTTCGTGAACCGGATGATCGTAGGCTGGGACGCGGCGAGCCGGACGCACATTCGGTCTACCTATAGTCCGTACCTTGGTCAGCTTTTCCCGGACCACCTGGCCTCCTGGAACAACGACTTCCAGCTCAGCCAGGCCCTGCGCCTGAACGTGCAGTTCCGGGGTGAGTGGGGTGCGGTCATGGCCAACAGCGACCGTTCCTACGGCGTGCGCCAGTACGCGTACGACGAGTACAACAAGCACCTCGATGCCAACGGCGATCCCACGCCGGCGGCCGACTCGGTGCTGGACTACATGCGACTGGTGACGCCGGCGGATTCGCGTGATCACATCCGCCTCCAGGAAGTGGCGCTGTCCTACCAGCTTCCGGAGTGGCTCACGGGAGGCATCGGCCTGCAGAACTCCTCCATCACGCTGGCCGGCTACAACCTGTGGTGGTGGGACCACTGCAATTGCCCCGACCCCAACCAGCAGTACCAGGGCGGTGCGAACTTCAGCACCAGCCCGTTCCTGGGGCTCCCACAGCCACGCAAGTTCTTGTTCTCCTTCAGGACGAGGTTCTAGGCCATGAAGACGATGACCAGAACTTCCCCTGGGGCCCGGTCGGCCTCCCTACGCACGCTCGCGTGGGGAGTGGCCGCGGGGATGGTGGCGTTCGGCCTATCGGCCTGCAGCGACATCCTGACGGTGTCCGACCCCCAGCGGTACACGAGCGAGGACCTCGACACGGCCCTCCCCGCAGTGGCCAACGGCGTCGAGGGCGCCGTGCACGAGGTGATGGATACCTGGGTGGTGTATCAGGCGCTTCTGTCCGATGAATACCAGCACACGGGCACGTGGCAAGGCTACGACGAGATCGACCATGGGCGGTTCCAGTACGGGACGCACGACATGCGCGGCACCATGGACGGCCTGCTGCGGGCTCGCTGGTTCGCCATCGATGCCGAGGACCGCTTCAAGCGCGTCCTGGGAGATGCGGAGGCGGCACGCAGCCCTCTGACCGCACAGGCGCGGTTGGGCGGGGCCATGGCAGATCTCTACATCGCCATGGCCTTCTGTGAGGCCCCAGCCGAGCCCGACGGCCCGGCAGTGGCCGACAACGTCCTGTATCAGCAGGCCGTGGACAAGTTCACCGCGGCCATGGAGACCGCGAACGCCGCGGGTGAAACCGACATGGCGCTGGCGGCACAGGGCGGACGGGCCAAGGCGCACCTGATGCTCGGCAACTACGCACTAGCCGCAGCGGATGCAGGGGCCATCCCCGATGGCTTCCTCTATGCGGCCAAGTTCAACAACCAGTCTGCCAACTGGGTGGTGACGGTCACGACCGCCACCTTCAACAAGGCGGCAGGGCTGCGGGACAAGTGGTGGGGGCGGGTGGATTCCAACGCCGGTGGTCCCACGTTCATGCACGACGCGTACACGAACGAGTACGACCACCGTATCCCCGTGTACTACAATGGGGAGCTCTCCACCGACAACATCACGCCGCACTACAGCCAGTGGCGCTACACCCTGGAGACGGATGACATCCCCATGGTGAGCGGCGACGAGATGCGGTTGATCGAGGCGGAAGTCATGATGCGCAACAACGACTTCGTCGGCGCGATGAACATCCTCAACACGCTGCGTGACAACGTGGGGCTTTCTCCGATCGCGGTTCCGACCACGATGGCGGAGATGCAGGAGATCCTGCTGAGCGAGCGGTTCGCCGAGCTGTACATGACGGGCATGCGTGCCGTCGATCTGTACCGGTTCGGGATCACGCACGACGTCTTCGCGGCAATGAGCGACCCGGAGCGTCCGGCCACCGGACGTCCCACCAAGTTCTCGATGAGCGACAACGAAGCAGTGCTGAACGCCAACATCCCCAACGACCTGGCGCAGAGGTGCCTACCGAAGTCCTGATTCGGCGGTAAGAAGAGTCGGCCGGGGCGGTACCCTAGTAGCAGCGGGGTACCGCCCCGTGTCGTCCCAAGGGAGGAGCATGACCCAACGGTGCTGGGATCGGGCGTACCAGGGGCGCCGAAGGATGGCCCTGCCCTGCTGCGCCCTCTTGGCTCTGGCCACCTGGGTGGCGGTCCCTACCGCGATGCGGGCACAGCAACCCGAGGCCGGCGCGGCGCTCTCCGGGGTGGTGGTGGACGCCGGAAGTGGCGAAGGGGTCGAGGGTGTGCTGGTCTCGCTCGAAGGAACTCGACTGACCGCCACCACGAACCGGGCCGGCGTCTTCCGTTTCGACGGCGTCCCGATCGGGGCCCAGGTCATCGTGACCCAGCGGCTCGGCTATCAATCACGCAGCGATTCGGTCTCGATCCCCTTCGGGGCCTCGGTGCGCGTGAGCCTGGCCATCTCGGTCGAGCCGGTGCCCCTCCAGGAGATCGTGGTCAGCCTGCGCTCGCTTCTGCTGGAAACGCGGGGATTCTACGACCGGCAGGCGCAGGGCTTCCGGGGCACCTTCCTGGATCGCGCCACCATCGAGGATCGCGATCCGCTCAACGTGTCCGACCTGTTCCGTTTGGTGCAGGGCGTCGAGGTGGTCAATGGGTCACGATTGATCATGAGCCGTAGCGTGAACTTCCGGGACGGGGGCCGCGGCTGCGAGCCGAGCCTGTGGCTGGACGGAATCCGCTCCGGGCTACGCGAATACGACTATCTCCGTCCGGATCACATCGAGGGTATCGAGGTCTACTCGGGGGGCGGACCCGGGAAATTCAACGATCTGTGCGGCACCGTGGTGATCTGGACGCGCGTGCCGCTGCGGAACCGCTGAGGGCGCCGCACTTACCCGTCCCCGCCTGGTCGGCCTGGCGCCAAGCCCCAGACCCGGTGTGTCAGAGCGTTCCGAGGAAGTGGAGGAGGTCCTGGCGCTCCTGCGAACCCAGTGCGGCGAATACGTCCCGCGAGCGTTGCGCTTCGCCGCCGTGAAGGAGGATGGCGTCCTCCACGCGCTGAGCCCGTCCGTTGTGCAGATAGGTGGTGCGCAGGCGCAGGCCCACCAGTCGCGCCGTCCGCCACTCGGACGGAGCGACGCCCACCGCACATACATCGGCCAGCCCCGGCCCCATGTCGTGGAGCAGGAAGTCGGAGTAGGCACGGAAGGTCTTCCGGGACAGAGCCGCCGACGTCGTCACCCCGGTGGTCCACAGGGGCGTGTGGCACCCGTCACAGCCAGCTTCCGCGAACACGCGCTCTCCCCGTCGCGCAGCCTCTTGGGCAGCGCGGTCCTCGGGCACTGCGGCGGCGGGCGGAGCGAGCAGGCGCACAAAGGCACTGACGGCCTCCAGGAACGCGGCATCCACCTCCGGATCGGGTGCGGGATCGGCCGCGGCCGGGACGGCGCTCCCCGCCGCACGCTCCTCCTCGGGGTGCTCCGGTGTCGTGAGCCCGAGCTCCCCACGCGTCGCCCCTTCGATGAATGAGTGGAGGGTGGGATGGACCGCTTTCAGCCCGAAGAGCGCGGGCCGTCCGTCCGCGGAGCGCCCCATCCGGCCGGAGATGCCGTCGCCATCCCGATCGTCGGGATCCTCCGTCGCTGCCACGCGCTCGGTCGAAAGCGCTTCCACGAGCCCCAGTCCAAAAAGTGGCGGTGCATGGATCTCGCTGATGCCCGTTGCCTCGGCGGGAATCATCTCCGGAGTCAGGCCCGCCGCCCGTCCTTCGGCGGTCACATAGGCTTGCAGCAGGTCTCCACCCGCATCTTCCAACAGGTCGCACCCGCTGGCCGCCTCGTAGCGCGTCGCTTTGCGAACCGGTTCTGCGCCATGGCCGCCGCTGGTGGGGAGATCATGGCAGGAGCTGCACTGGGTCTGGTTGAAGAGGGGCCCGAGTCCCTGCGCCGGAGTGAACGGCTGGGTGAACAGAGCCCGCCCCGCCTCGAAGAGCGCCCGCTCCTCGGTGCTGAGTCCCGGCAGGTGCGCCCCGGGCTCGGCCTCGACGAGGAGGGGAGCCGGCGGCGCGCAGGCCACCGCGAACACCGCGAGGCCGAGCAGCGCGAGCCGCGCTGGAGCGGCACCGGCCGGGAAGGAGCAGCGGTGGTGTGCACCGCACAGCGCTCGGAAACCCATCGGGGCCGCTGACACTAGTTGATGGTGGGTTCCTGCCAGATGTAGGTGAACAACAGGCTCTCTCGCTCCCCGTTCGCATCGGGAGCTGCGAGCGGGCGGGAATCCTCGTACCAGGGGCGCCCATCGATGTCGATCTTCAAGGCCAGCGTCCCGCCGACATCGCCCGTTGGGTAGGCCTCCACCAGATAGCGGAACGTGTCCGTGAAGCCGTAGGTGCGCTTGAAGGGGACCCCAACCGAGGTGGTGTCCGCCTCGAGGACCCGGAGCACCAGGTCGCACTGTTGCTGGTTGGGGTCACACGCCGGGTCGTTCTCGAGGTTCCACCGGGTCGACGTGATGATCGTGACCTGGCTGACGTCACTCGATTGAACGTCCACCGTCATCTCCTCGGGCTCCCCTGCCAGCCCCAGGTTCTTGCAGCCACCCACCGCGCCAGCCAACGCCGTGCCCGCGATGAGCATCCGAAGCACCGCCATACCGCGCCGAGCCATAGGTACCTCCTGGAACCGGGCGTCCACCCTGCGGGCAACACCTACTCCCGCCATGGTAGGGGGGTTCCTAGAGGCTGGAAAGGAAGCGCAGGAGGGCCGCCCGCTCCGGCGCCTCCAGTCCGTTGAAGGCCGCCACGACCGCCGCCGCCTCGCCGCCGTGCTGGAGAATGGCCGCCTCCACGTCCGGCGCCGTGCCGCCGTGCATCAACGACCGGCGCAAACGCAGTCCCCAGAGGGGCGCGGTTCGTAGCTCACCGGGCGCCGCGACCGCCGTGCACACGTCCGACTCGGCGCCACCGAGGTCGTGGAGCAAGAGATCGGAATAGAGCGCGATGGTCCGGTGGCGCAGGGCACCCTCGGGTGCGTCACCCGTGGTGAGTTCCGGCGTGTGGCAGCGGGCACACCCGACGCGCCCGAACACGTCGGAGCCTGCACGGACGGAGTCGGCGCTCCCGCCTTCGACCGGTGCGGGGGCCACGGATGCCAGCAACCGGATGTAGTCCGTGAGCAGCCCCACCGTCTCCGCATCCATCTCGGGATCCGGTGCCGGGTCCACCGACGCGGGCAAGGCCGTTCCGTTGTGCGCCTCATCGACCGGAGATGCGTCCGTGGTGAAGCCGAGCTCGAAGAGAAGAGCACTCTCGACAAACTCCCGGACCGTGACCGCATCCCCTTTGCGTCCGAAGCGGGCCACCTGCCCGTCGGAGCGGAGCGGCAGCCGCCCCGAGATCCCGTCCCCGTCCGCGTCCGTGGGGTCCGCCCGCCGCTCCAGTTCCTGCACGGCCACCGCTTCGATCAAGCCCAGTCCATACAGGGGCGGCGCGACCACCGCCACCGTGGCGGTGGCCTCGGGCGGAGGCGACTCGGCGCCGAAGCCCGCTGCCCGCGCCAGCGGGGTCACCCGCTGCTGCAGGTTGTCACCACCCAGCTCCTGCAGCTGGCTGCACGTCCCATCCACGAAGCGTGTGGCCTTGAGCACCGGCACCGTCGCACCCCCTCCCCCCACGGTCGGTTGGTCGTGGCAGCCTGAGCAGCGCTCGGCGTTGAAGAGCGGCCCCAATCCCTCTTCGGGCGTGGCGATGCGCTCGAACAACGCCCGGCCCAACAGGAAGCGGGCGCGCTCCTCGTCGGTGAGAGCCGCCAGCCGTTCGCCGGGTGCCGCGCCCGTGGCGGTTGGCTCGGCGCAGGCAGCCGTGAGCGCGCTGACGACGAGCGCAGACGCGAAGCGGGTGCTCCGCCGCATCAGGGGCCCCGCCCGGGGGTCACGGTGGTCAGCAGCGTGCGGGCAGTCTCCGTGGCATTGCGGATCGCTCGAGCGTCCGCTGTCCAAGCCAGACCCTCGAGGAGTCGAACCTTTAGGAGCGGCGGAACGGGCTGGAGCGGAACGCGCCTCGCCACCAGGTCCTCCATGTAGCGATCCAGGTCCTGGGGACCGGGCATCGCGCCCGACCGACCCGTGAGCGCCGCATGCCACTCCGACACGTCGCGGCGGTGCATTGCCCTCAACGCCTCCCGCGTCTCGGAGTCCACGTCGATCCCCGCGCGTGCAGCCCCAGCCAGGCGGGCCTCACGGGCCACCAGCTCGTCGAGGAAGACACGGATGGCGTCCGCATCGGCGTCGCGGAGGCGAGCTCGCGCATCGGGCGGGAGCGCAGCCACGTGCCGGGCGACGACATCCTCGCTCAGACGGCCCCCCTGCCAGGACAGGACCGGCTCGCTCCCCCCCTCGGGAGTCGGCGACCCGGCCAAAGCGCGCACGACTTCCATCGCCCTGGCGCCCACCTCCAGGTTCAGCGAATCCAACAAGGCGCGGTTGGCCGCCTGGTCGAGGCCCGCGAGCCGCCGTTCCGAGAGCAGCCTCGGGTACAAGCTCTCGACCTCACTGAACCGCGGGCGATAGAGCACGTGGAACCCCTGCGCGCTCTCGACGACCGAGGACACCTGCCCGGGCTGCAACCCGCTGGCGGCGATCGCGAGCGGCTGCGGTAGGTCTTCCCGCCGCACCAGGCCCAGCAGGCCCAGGTCGTCTCGCGTCTCGTCGTCCTCGCTACGCGCGACTGCCTCGGGCCATCCTCCGCCCGCGCGGAGCCGCTCCAGGATCTCCTGCGCGGTCCGCTTCTGCAGCTGCCGCTCCGCCTCGGAGGTCGCGGGCGTGGTGCGGCGCAGCACATGGGCCAGCAGCACGAGGCTGTCGGCCGCGAACTCGCGACTCGCAGACGCCACGGATACGGACGCTGCCACTCCGAGGCGGGCGGTCCGCTCCGCGGCGAGCACCGCCTCACGACGCTCCAGCCACAACGAGGCGTCCACCAGCTCGGGGGCGTCGAGGTCGACGCCCTCCGCCATCCGCTGCGCCAGGGCGGACATCGCCACCCAATGGTCCACCAGCCCTGCGACGGTCACGGAATCGAGCGGAAGCGGTTGGGCCAACAGCAGCAGGTCCGTCAGTCGCTCCTGGGACAACGCCCAGGTACCGACCCGCGCCACGGGCGCGTCGGAGCCCTGGGCGCACCCCGCCAACGCCAACAAACCCACCGACGCCAAGCGGACCAGGCGGTCGCGCAGGCGCGCGGGCCGTGCGTCACTGCGAACGGAGCCCGTCGCTGAAGTGGATGTCGGCATCACGGGCCTCGTCAGGATCGGCGCGCCGCGGTGGGCCGCTCCGCCGGTTGGACCAGCGTCCATTGTGACGGGGCGGCGCCGACGGGGCAACGCGCGCGGGGTCGCCCAGGCCGCCGGCGTGTGGGCCCCGCTCATTGCCCGGGTCGAGCCCATGCATTACTACTTATCTTACACTTCTATCCAAAGCCGGAGATTCCCCATGCCACGCCCGCTGGGAGTGACCAGCCTGCAGATCCTCGGTGCCATCCGCGACGGAGCCACCTACGGGCTCGACATCGTCGCCCACACCGGGCTGCCGTCCGGGACGGTCTACCCGACGCTGGGACGCCTCAAGCAGCGGGGACTGGTGCGCGCCTCCTGGGAGGATCAGCGGCGCGCCGAGCGGGAAGGGCGGCCGCGGCGGCGCTACTACGAGGTCTCCGCAGAGGGCGCACGGGCGCTGACGGAGGGTGCGGCCCGCGTCTCGAGCCTCGCTCGCGACCTTCGGCACGCGGTGCGTGGCGCCGGATGAGTGGCGACACCGCCCGGCGCCTGATCCGGGCCCTCAGTGCCTTCGTCCCCTCCCATCGACGGTCGGAGTGGTTGGAGGAGTGGCTGGCGGAACTCGCGGTACTGGAGCGCCTGAGCGCCGCCGAGCGTCGCTCCGCCGGACTGCCGGGACTGGCAGGCTTTGCGTTGGGCGCACTGCCGCACGCCCTGTGGACACAACGGGAGGGGTGGACGATGGACAGCGTGAGGATGGACCTGCGCTACGCGCTACGCGGCCTGAGGCGGAACCCGCTCTTCGCCATCGCGGCCGCGGTGACGCTGGCGCTGGGCGTCGCTGCCAACGCGTCCATCTTCGCACTGATCAACGGGCTGTTGCTGCGCCCCCCCGCGGACGTGAGCAATCCGGAGCGCCTGGTCCAGATCGCTCGTTCCTACGAGACGGACCCGCGCTGGGACAACTTCTCCTGGCCGGCGCTGAAGCTGATCGAGTCCGAGGCGGACGCGTTCGAGTCGGTGGCCGGCGTCCAAGATGCCGCCTTCGTGATCGGTGAGGGTGCCGACGTCGAGCAAGTGCACGGACAGTACGTCACCGGCTCCTACTTCCCCCTCCTCGGGCTCACGCCCGCCGCCGGTCGGCTCTTGTATCCTTCCGACGACCTGGAGCCGGGCGCTCATGCGGTCGTGGTGCTGGGCCACTCCCTCTGGATCCGTCGCTTCGGAGGTGATCCCTCGGTGATCGGCCGTTCGATCCGTCTGGGTAGTCAACCGTTTGAAGTGGTGGGCGTCGCACCGGCCGGCTTCCAGGGCGTGCGCGCGCTCGGCGGTCAGCCTGCCCTCTGGGTACCGACCATGCAGTCTCCGCCGGTCGCCGGCCGACTTCCCTTCGACGAATGGGGGTGGAGCTCGTATGACGTGATCGGGCGGTTGCGGGAGGGAGTCACGTTCGCTGCGGCTCGCGCCTCCATGGATGTGGTGTCCACCCGCCTACGCGAGGCATCCGCCACCAACCGGGACATGGTCGTGCTGCTCGAGCCCGGCGTCGGCCTCGATCCCAGCGAGCGCGCGGAGGCCACGCGCATCTCGCTGATCCTCTTTCTGATCGTGGGCGTGGTGCTGCTGATCGCGTGCTCCAACGTGGCCAGCCTCTTCCTGGCGCGCACGAGCGGGCGCCGCGGCGAGCTCGGCGTGCGCCAGGCCCTGGGCGCGGGACGCCTGCGCGTCGCGCGACACCTGGTGACCGAGAGCGTGTTGTTGGGCCTGGCTTCCTCGGTGGTAGCGCTTCCCATCGTGCTGTCCAGCGGACGGTTCCTGCCCGCGCTCTTCCCCTACTCGTTTTCGGCCTCGCTGGCGCCGGACGCCTCGGTGTTCGCGGTGCTGCTGGGCCTCGGGGTCGCCGCGGGCATTCTGTTCGGAGTGCTGCCCGCCTGGATGAGCACACGGGGCGACCTTGCCGGCACCTTGAGGGAAGGTGCTCCGACCGCCGGCCGGCGGCGCCAGCGGGCCCGCGACGGACTGGTGGTGGCGCAACTCGGACTCTCGCTCGGTCTGGTGGCGGCGGCAGGCCTGCTCGGCCGCAGCATCCTCAACGCCCGCTCCGCCGACCCTGGCTTCCGGCCGGACGGCCTCACCACGGCCGTGCTCTACCTCGACCCCACAGGACGCTATGACTCGGAGGGCGGCCGAGCGCTCTTCGGGCGCATCTCCGACGCGGTGGCCGCCCTCCCGGGCGTGCAGGCGGTGACGCTCGCCAACCAGATGCCGATTGCGGGCGGACACTCCCGCGCCACCGTCCGTCCCCTCGACCGCGACGACGTGGACTACGAGGCGGAGAACATCATCGTTGGGAAGGGCTACTTCGAGACCCTGGGAATCCCCATCCATCGGGGCCGAGCCCTCCGCGGACCCGGAGAGGAACCCGAGCCGGTCGTGGTGATCAACGAGGCGCTGGCAGAGCTCTTCTGGCCAGGGCAGGACCCGATCGGGCAGTATCTGGCGGGCGAACCCTCGGCTCGTGTGGTGGGCGTAGCCGCCGACGTACAGATGCGCAGCTTGCGCGCACCGGCGCGTCCAGCGGTGTATCATCCCCTGGATGCGCGCTACTCGTCGCTGATGGTGCTGCACGTGCGCGCACAACCCGGCAGGACCGTGTCCGCCCCGGATCTGCGCACCGTCATCGGGATGGTCGATCCGGGATTGCCGGTTCCGTCCGTCGTGGATCTACGGAGCGCCGTCGCGTCGTCCCTGCAGGAGACGCGCACCATCGGGCTCTTGATCGCCGTCTTCGCTGGCCTGGCGTTGGTGCTGGCCGCCGTCGGCCTGTACGGGCTCATCGCGTTCACTGCGTCCCAACGCGTCCGTGAGATGGGCATCCGCATGGCGCTCGGCGCGGAGCGCGGCACCCTGGTCTGGCTCATCCTGCTGCGGGGCCTCACGGTCACGGGATTGGGCCTCGGCGCCGGACTTCTGATCGCGGCGGCGCTGGGCAGCGCGCTCCGGAGTCTGCTGTTCGGCGTGCGGGCCTCCGATCCCGCGGTCCTGGGTGCCGCGGTGCTGGCGTTGGTGGTCACGGCGCTGCTGGCCGCCTGGATCCCGGCCCGTCGGGCTTCCCGGCTGGATGCGGTGCGGGCGCTGACCCGCCCCTGAGGAGACCCGGCCCCCGGCCGGACCCCTGGGCCCGGAGCGCGCGGGTGTCTGCTTGATCGGGACGGAGGGCGGGGCCATTCTCGGGCACACCCCCGAGAATCGAGATGTCCAGGCCTGCCGACTCTTCCAAGGATCAGATCACCCGACTCCTGGTCGAAGCGCGCGACGGCGATCGCGCAGCGTTCGACCGGCTCTTGCCGGCCGTCTATGAGGAACTGCGATCCCTGGCCCAGGGACGTCTGCGCTGGGAGCGTGACGGACACACTTTGAACGCCACCGCCCTGGTTCACGAAGCCTATCTCAAGCTCGTGGATCAGGACCAGGTGCAGTGGCAGAGTCGCGGGCACTTCTTCGCCGTCGCCTCCGAGGCGATGCGGCGCATCCTGGTCAACCACGCCCGCGCACGGAACGCGCAGAAGCGAGGGGGAGCCCACGACCACGTGGACCTCCACGACACGCAGGTCTTCTCCAGCGACCGCGAGGCTGAAGGCATCGAGGCGCTCGGAGATGCGCTGGATCGTCTGCAGGCCTTCGATCCTCGCGGCGCCCACGTCGTCACCTACCGGTTCTTCGGAGGCCTGAGCCACGGGGAGGTGGCCGAGGTGCTCGGGGTCTCCGAGATCACCGTGCGTCGTGCCTGGACCAGTGCGCGGGTCTGGCTGCGGCGGGAACTGGGCGACGACTTCGGCCTCGAGGCCAGCCCATGACCGGGGCCGCGCGTTGGGCCCGGGTGTCGGAGCTGCTCAACGACGCGCTCGCGCGCGACGGCTCGGAGCGCGCCGCTTTCCTGGACGAGGCGTGCGGCAGCGACGAGGAACTGCGTGCCGAGGTCGAGGAGTTGCTGGCCACCCACGAAGCCTCGCCTGCGTTCCTGGAGATGCCGTTCCTGCGCATCGGAGCACCCGAGGCGGCGCCGCCCGATGCGGGCACGCGCGTCGGCCCCTACCGCCTGATCCGTCCGCTGGGACGGGGTGGCATGGGCGAAGTCCACCTCGCCGTGCACGAGGGCGCCGATTTCCAACGGCACGTGGCCCTCAAGGTCATCCGCCGCGGGTTGGACACCGAAGACGTCATGGCGCGCTTCCGTTCGGAGAGGCGCATCCTCGCAACCCTCCGCCATCCCAACATCGCCACGCTCGTCGACGGTGGAACGACGGACGACGGGCGCCCGTTCTTCGCGATGGAATACATCGAGGGGCTGCCGCTCGACGTGTTCTGCGACGAGCGTCGGCTCTCGGTAGGCCAGCGCTTGGCCCTGTTCCGGCGCGTCTGCGAGGCAGTGCACCATGCCCACCAGAATCTGGTGGTGCATCGCGATCTCAAGCCGTCCAACATCCTCGTGACCGAAGATGGAACACCCAAGCTCCTCGACTTCGGCATCGCGCGCCTGTTGGCAGCGTCGGACCCAGGGCACACGCGCGTCCAAGGCCCCCTGTTGACGCCGGAGTACGCCTCCCCGGAGCACATCGCCGGGGAGGCCGTCACCACCGCCAGCGACGTATACAGCCTCGGCGTGGTGCTCTACGAGTTGTTGACCGGTCGGCGACCGCTCGACGCCTCGACGCTCCTCGCCGATGTCGAGGTGCGGCCTCCGGACGGTCGCGTGCCCACCAAGCCCAGCGAAGCCGTCAACACGCGCCTCGTGCGCCGACGTCCGGACGGTAGTCAGGAGTCGCTCACCCCAGAGGACGTGAGCGCACGGCGCGCCGATACCCCCACCCGTCTCCGCCGCCGCCTGAGCGGCGACCTGGATACCATCGTGCTGCGGGCGCTGTCGACGGAGCCTTCGCGGCGCTACCACTCGGCCCAGGCTCTGGCGGACGACCTCGAGCGCTACCAGGAAGGACTTCCCATCCTCGCTCGCCCTGACACGCTGACCTACCGCCTGGCCACCTTCACACGCCGTCACCGCCTGGCCGTCGCCTCGGGTACAGCTCTGCTGCTGATGCTGGTCGGCGCCACAGCGCTTTCGCTCGCTCAATCCCGACGCATCGCGTCCGAGGCGGAGCGCGTCCGCGCGGAGCGCGACAAGGCGCTGGAGGTCCGTTCATTCCTCATCGAGATGTTCGGCACCACTGGCGCGGGGCGGGCGGCGGGAGACTCGCTCACGGCCGGAGCGCTGCTGGATCGTACCATGGCGGGTCTGGACGGGGAGTACGCCGCCGAGCCGGCCATCCTCGCAGAAATGCAGGAGGTGCTGGCCGAAGGGTATCGGCGCATGGGGCGGCTGGAGCGCGCCGATTCGCTGGCCCGGGCGTCCTTGGCCCTGCGCGAGGAGCTGCTCGGCTCCGAGCACCCCGACGTGGCGGCGGCCCTGGGCACACTGGGGCTGATCCTCCGCGACCGCGGCCTCTCCGATAAGGCAGAACCCCTGCTGCGCAGGGCGGTGGCGCTGCGCCGGGGCACGGGTGCCGATCGCCTGGACGATCTGGCCCGGTCCCTCAACGATCTCGGTCTGGTGCTCGTAGAGCAGGCGCGCTACGACGAGGCAGCCGCGGCCTACACCGAATCGCTCGCAGTCCGCCGGGCCGCCCACCCGGGCCCCCATCGGGGCATTGCGGTGACGACGAGCAACCTGGCCGCGTTGCGCTACACACAGGGGCGCTACGACGAAGCCGTATCCCTGGGGCAGCAGGCGCTCGCGGCCCTGCGCGGCACCGTGGGGCCCGACCACCAACGCAGCCTGGTCGCCCAGCAGAACCTGGCCGTGATGCGCGACGTCGCCGGAGACCGGGCGGGCGCCGCTGCCGAGTACCGGGACGTGCTCGCCCGCCGGCAACGCGTGCTGGGCGCCGACCATCCCGACCTCGTCGCCAGTCACCAGGCGCTCGCGACGACGCTGCTGGCAGCGAACCAGGCCGCCGAGGCCGAGCAGCATGCCCGCCGGGCGCTTTCCATCGTGCAACGCTCCCTTCCGCAGGGCGGCTCCCGGTCTGAGGAGGCGGAGGCCCTCTCCTGGGTCGCCCGCACGGTCGCTGCTCAGGACCGTCTGGAGGAGGCGCTGGACCTACAGACCCAAGCGATGCGCATCCTGCGCGCGTTCTATCCAGACGGGCACCCGAGCGTCGCCCAACAGGCGAACGCGCTGGCACAGCAGCTCCGAACCATGCGGCGCTACGACGCCGCGGTGAACTACCATCAGGAAGCGGTGGCGGTCGCGGAGCGGACGCAGGGCGAGGACCATCCCCAGACGCTGGTCTACGCCTTCGGGCTGGGGCAGACGCTCCTGGAACGCGGGGACGCCTCTGCCGCCGTGCCGCACCTGGGGCGTGCGCTCGACGGACTGACCCGGTCGCTCGGCGAGCAGCATGACGTGGTGTTCGCCGGCCTGCTGGTCCTGGCCCAGGCGGAGGCGGCGCGTGGCGACACGCTGCGGGCGGACTCTCTTCTGGCCGTGGCATCGGAACGGATCCCGGAGGGAGACGCGGGCCGGAGCCGGAGGGCACGTCTGGAGCGGGCCCGAGCGCAGGTCGACCGGAAGGAGCGCGGGCCCAGCGCTCCATGAGCGATGGCGCGACACCCCCACACCACCGCCCAGGCGGGAGCTCCGAGGCCGAAACGACGAAGGGCCGCCCCGCAACGCGGGACGGCCCTCGAGGTCACGTGGACCGTGGTTCCTCAGACTACGGAGACGTTCTCCGCTGCGGGGCCCTTGGTTCCGGCCACCACGTCGAACTCCACCGTCGCTCCCTCAGCCAGGGTCTTGAACCCCGATCCCTGGATGGCGGTGTGATGGACGAAGCAATCCTTGCTCCCGTCCTCGGGCGTGATGAAACCAAAGCCCTTTTCGTCGTTGAACCACTTCACTTTGCCTCTGGTACGCATGATCGCGCTCCTGGTTTTGTCCGAGTCGGAGCCACGATGACGCGTACTTGCCGACTGCTTGACGTGCGCGGCAGACCCGCGCTGTATGTGACCACCCATGGTCACAATATGACCGGGGCAGCGATCTCCTCGAACGAGACCGCCGCCCCTTCAGAGAGTCGGTCCCTCGCGGAACCGTGGCAGGAGTCTCGCGGAAGCCCCCGCCAGCGTCAATAGCCCCCGGTCCCGGAGGGAGCCGCGAGGCCCGGGGGTCGCCCGGTAGCCCTCCCAGCCCTTCGGCTTGTCCGACTGCCCCGCGCCCCGCATCCTGTGGCCCAGGATGGGACTGATGCGGGACCTCAAGGACGGACTGCGCCACCTGGCGCATCGCCCGGGCTTCACGCTACTCGCGGTCGGCACGCTGGCCCTGGGTCTCGCGGCGAGCTCGGCGGTCTTCACCTATGTGAACGCCTACCAGCAGCCCTTCCCGGGGGCCGATGCCGGCGGACTGTACCAGATCTACCAGCACTCGCCCGCGACCCCGTACGACGCGCTGTCCTATCCGGACTTCGAGGACCTGGTCGCCAGCGCAGGCGCCCCGGTCGAGCTCGCCGGGGTAGGTCAGAGCCTGTTCGCCGCCAGCGCCCGCCACGAGTCACTCACCGAGGTGGTGTTCGGCCAGGCGGTGACCGGCGCGTTCTTCCCGGTGGCCCGCGTGGACATGGCACTCGGCCGCGCCCTCACGCCCGGAGACGACCGGGCGGACGCGCCAGCGGCGGTCGTGATTTCGCACGAGTACTGGCGGCGGCGCTACGCATCTTCCAGCGACGTGCTGGGAAGCACGCTTCTGCTCAACAACGATCCCTACACGATCGTGGGGGTGACCGGCCCGGAGTTCCTCGGCACCAGCTCCGCGTTCCGGCCCGAGATCTGGCTCCCGTTCGAGTCGTACATGCGCGTGTATTGGGCGCGCTCCGACACGCGGAACGACCGCAGTGCCCGGGTCATGCTGCCGTTCCTCCGCCTCGCCGACCGCTCCCAGCTCGGTCCCACATCGGAGGCTCTCTCCACGCTGGCCGACGGCCTGGACCGGGCCGCACCCCTACCCGAACGCACCCGGACGTTCACCCTGCAGCCCGCCACCTGGATCAGCCCCGCCACGCGGGAGGCGGAAGCCGCGACCACGCGCGTGCTGAAGCTCGCCGCCGCCGCGTTGTTGCTGTTGGCCTGCGCCAACGTCTCCAACATCGTGCTGGCGGCGGGTGCGCGCCGGCGCTGGGAGCTGTCCCTGCGCAGTGCGCTGGGGGCCTCGCGCTGGAGGCTGGTTCGCCAGCTGCTGGTGGAGAGCGTCCTGCTCTCGCTGCTGGCAGGAGGCGCCGCCCTGCTCTTCGCGGGCCCGGCCGGGGCGCGGCTGGGCTCCTACTTCGCTCGCCCGAGCGTGTGGGGCTCCAACGTGTCGCGCACCATCGAGCCCGACCTCCGCGTCCTGGCGTTCGGTGTGCTGATCGCGGTCGTCGCCGGGCTGGTGACCGGGCTGCTTCCAGCCCTGCGGGTGGCGCACCGGGATCCCGCCGCGGCCTTGGCCACCGGTCCCGAAGGGGAGCAGAGTTCGGGACGGCGCAGATGGCTGGTGTCCTCGGGGGACGTTCTCATCGCCGTGCAGGTGGCGCTTTCGGTGGTGCTGCTTCTGGTCGCCGCTCTGGTGGTGCGCACGTTCGACGTCGCTGGGCGCGTGGACGCCGGCTTCGCGGTGGAGCACACCCTGGCCAGCTACGTGAGCACCAGCAGCATGGGCGTGCCGGTCGAGGAACGGCACCGCTTCTTCCAGCAGCTCATCGAGCGCTTCCAGGAACAGCCGTGGGTCGAGGCCGCCACGGTGGCACAGAGCGCGCCGCTCTCCGACCATCCGTCCGAGGACCTGCGGCTTCCCGGTCTGTCCACCCCGGTGCGCACGACCGTGGCCCGCGTATGGCCCGGATACTTCGAGACACTGGAGATGGAGATCGTGCGCGGGCGCTCCTTGCTGGCCACCGATACGGCGGTGGCCGCAGGGGTGGTGATCGTGAACGAGGCCCTGGCTGCACGCATGGCGCCCGGGGGTGACGTGCTCGGGGAGAAGCTCTGGTGGCCGGGCGCGGACGGAGAGCCGGATCGCGGATACGATGTGGTGGGTGTGGTCCGCAATGCGCGCATCACGCGACTGCTCGAGGACCCGGAGCCCACGGCCTTCTTCTCCTTGCCGCAGCACTACTCCGCGCCCGGCAACGCCTTCCTGGTCCGGGTCGCCGGGCCACCCGGCGAAGCCGCGGACCGCCTCGAAGGGGAGTTGCGGCGCGTCGACCCCCGGATCGCGATCGTCAACATCCTCCCGTACGGTGAGGTGGTGCGCGGCTTCCTCTACACCCAACGCATGAACGCCGAGCTCTTCGGCATCACCGCCGCGCTGGGACTGTTGCTGGCCGCGGCCGGGATCTTCGCCGTGGTGGCTCTAGCCGTGACGCGCCGGCGGCGCGAGATCGGCATCCGCATGGCCGTCGGTGCCGATCGAGGCTCGATCGCCCGTCTGGTGATCGTTACGCTGGCCCGGCCGCTGGGCCTGGGCGTGCTGCTGGGGGGCGGACTCGCCCTGCTGGCCGTTCGCGGCATCGCCGATCTCCTGTGGGGCGTCGCACCCGGCGATCCACTCGCGCTCACGGCCGCGGCGGGTGTGCTGCTCATCGCGGTGGCGCTGGCGGTGGCGCTCCCACTGTTCAGAGCCCTCAGCGTGGACCCGGTGCGCACGCTGCGCGCCGAGTAGCGTTCCCTACCAGTCGGCCAGCCGCGGTTGCGCGTTCCTGCGTCTACGCTGTGGCAGAACAACGCGTGCTCCGCGCGCATCACGCAGGACCACGTCGACGTTCATCGACGGCGGGGCGAGGCGACGGATCACGTCCGCGGACGGCCACGGCAGCGGCGTACCCGCCACCTGCCGCAGGGTAAGACGAACCACCGCGTCCGACGGATACGCGGCCAGGGCCTGCCGCACCATGCGTTCGAGGTGACTGCGGGACGGTGAAGCGCCGTCCGGCTCGAGCTCGCAACGGACCAGCGGGCGCGCCGGCAGAGGCAGGAAGCGCCAGTCACGAAGTACCCCTCCCGCTCCCCCCGCGGCCAGCGTGAGCAGAAGGAAGCCCTTGGTCTCTCCGGCCTCCGCGACGGAGGTCCTCTCCACCGAACCAGGATAGAGGACCGGCGCCGGGAGCCGCCGAGCGGACAGGTCCTGCGTCAGCACCTGATGACGGTGGATGTGCCCCGACAACACGGCGGCGACGCCGGAGGGTAGGTCGCGTGCCCGCACCACGGCGGCGGCCCCCCGGAACGTGTAGTCGGACGGACCGACCCGTGCGCCTTCGACGCAGTGGTGCATGCAGAGCACTCGGATGTCGGCCTGCGCGGAGTCGATCCCGGTCGCCGCCAAGCGGTCAGCGAACGAGTGTCGCACTCCCCTGCGCTCGTAGGGGAAGCCCGCCAGAGCCACCCGGGTGCCGCGCACATCGATGACGTAGGTCCGGGCGCGATCGAAGACCCGAACCTGGCGATGCGCCGCGGCCCGGCCGTGAGGCATGCGTGAGCGCTCGTGGTTGCCGGGCACCACGAACACCGGGATGCCCTTGTCCGCCACCCGCTCGAAGGGCGCGAACGCCTGGTGCGCGAGGGAGCGAGCGACCCGCGAGCGGTGGAAGACGTCCCCCCCGTGAACCACCGCATCCACCTTGAGTCGCACCGCGGCCTCCAGCGCCCGCTCGTGGTTGGCCTGGAAATCGTAGCCACGCCGGCGGCGTTTCACGCGGGGCCGCGCTGGGAGATCGAAGCCCAGGTGCGAGTCCGCGAAGAAGAGGATGCGCACGGGGTCGTGCCGGTCGACGGTCTCAGAAATGGCCAAACGGACAGTGCGTTCAGGAACGAGGAGCGTTTATTTTCGGTGTTTGTTCGGCATCATACGGATGCGGCAGGATCGTGTCCAGAGGGGGGAAGGCGCCTACATTCGCAGCCTCGCGAGCGGGGGTGCCCCACCGTACAGACCGGAGACCAGCGGGGGATGGAAGATCAGCTTCGCGAAGCCGTCCGTAGCCTCTGCAGCCGCTACCCTGACCGCTACTGGGGGGAGCTGGACCGGACGCGTTCCTACCCGGAGGCGTTCGTCCGGGAGCTCACCGAGGCCGGATACCTCTCCTGTCTGATCCCCGAGCACTTCGGCGGGGGCGGGCTGGGGATGCGCGAGGCCAGCTTGATCCTGGAGGAGATCAACCGCTCCGGAGGCAACGCGGCCGCCTGCCACGCGCAGATGTACACGATGGGCACCGTGCTGCGGCACGGCTCCGAGGCGCAGAAGGAGCGCTACCTGCCCGGCATCGCCCGCGGCGAGCTGCGCCTGCAGGCCTTCGCGGTCACCGAGCCGGACGCCGGATCGGACACGACTAGCATCCGGACCTTCGCGCGGCGCGAAGGCGATCGCTACGTGGTGCGCGGCAAGAAGATCTTCATCTCCCGCGTGCAGCACTCGGACTTGATGGTGTTGCTGGCCCGCACGAGCAGACCGGAGGACGTTCAGAAGAAGACCCAGGGTCTGTCGGTGTTCCTGATCGACCTGCGGGAGGTGGGTGAGGGGCTCCGCGTGCAGCCCGTAGACACCATGATCAACCACGAGACCAACGAGGTCTTCTTCGACGACCTGGAGATCCCAGCCTCCAGCCTCGTGGGCGAGGAGGGGAAGGGCTTTTCCTACATCCTCAGCGGAATGAACGCGGAGCGCATCCTGTTGGCGTCGGAGTCCGTGGGCGATGCGCTCTACTTCACCGATCGCGCCACCCGCTACGCCTCCGAACGAGAGGTGTTCGGTCGGCCCATCGGACAGAACCAGGGCGTGCAGTTTCCGATCGCCGCCGCGTACGTGCGCACGCGCGCCGCGGCGGCGCTGCGTGACCAGGCCGCCGCCTTGTACGACGCCGGGCTCCCGTGCGGGGCCGAGGCCAACATGTGCAAGCTGGTGGCGTCGGAGGCGGCCTGGGACGCCGCCAATGCGGCCATGGACGCGTTCGGCGGGTACGGGCTGGCCGAGGAATACGGCATCGAGCGCAAGTTCCGAGAGGCGCGCCTCTATCTGGTGGCCCCGATCTCCAACAACCTCGTGCTCAGCTACGTGGGTCAGCACGTGCTCGGCATGCCCCGATCGTTCTGAACCGGAGTCACGCGTGCCCCTCGCTCATCCCCGCCTGCGACCACGGCGTACCATCCTCTTCGTCCCGGGCGACCGGCCGGATCGTTTCGAGAAGGCCTGCGCCTCGGGCGCCGATGCCGTCTGCATCGATCTGGAAGACGCCGTGGCCGCGTCGGCGAAGGCCCGGGCGCGCGCGGCCGCCCTCGAGTTCATCGGATCGGTGTGCGTGCCCGGCAGCGTCGACTCGGGCCCGGAGCTGATCCTCCGCATCAATGCCTTCGGAAGCGAAGCGGGCGCGTTGGACCTGGCGGCGCTGGAGGAGAGCTGCGCCGCGCCCCATGCGCTCATGCTGCCCAAGGTGCAGGGCCCCGACGACGTGAACGCAGTCGCGCTGCACCTGGAGACGCACTCGGCCACCGGTGCTGCGCTTCTTCCCCTGATCGAGAGCGCAGCCGGGCTCCACCAGGTCGAGGCGGTGGCCTGTGCGAGCGTGCGCGTGGCTGCGCTGCCGATGGGAGGGTTGGACCTGGCGGCGGACCTGGGCGCGGTCCCCGAGTGGGACAGCCTGCTCTACGCCCGTTCACGGATCGTGCATGCCGCAGCTCTGGCCGGCATCGCGGCGCTGGACGTCCCCTTCACCCATGTCGAAGACCTGGAGGGCCTCGAACGAGAGGCGTCGCGCGTGCGGCGGCTGGGCTTCCAGGGGAAGATGGCCATCCACCCCGGTCATGTGCCCATCCTGCACGACGTGTTCACCCCCGCCCCGAGCGAGGTCGAGCGGGCCCGACAGTTGGTCGAGGCTGCGGACGCCGCAGCGGCGGGGCAGGAAGGCGTGTTCGTGGTCGAGGGCAAGATGATCGACGCGCCGGTGGTTCGGGCGGCCCGCGCGACGCTGGCGCGGGCGCGGTCCATGGATGCGCGCGCGCGGAAGGACGCATGAGCGGCGAGACGTTGACCGACTGGATCGGCCGCACGCGCTCCAGCACCGATCTGCTCGCGCCCTTCCCTGCGCGCGCCATGTGCGCGCTGCTGGACCGCGATCCCGCTGCGCTGGACACCGGCGCCGCTCTGCCGGACGGCTGGCACTGGCTGTACTTCCACGAGCCGGCCCCCTCCTCGGCACTGGGGGCGGACGGTCACGAGCGTCGGGGTGACTTCCTCCCCCCCGTGCCCCTGCCCCGCCGTATGTGGGCCGGCGGGCGGCTCCAGTTCGGACCGCCGCTCCGGTTGGGTCAGATGGCCTGGCGCCGTTCCACCATCCAGACGGTAGAGGAGAAGATCGGGCGCTCCGGGCCCCTGGTCTTCGTGACGGTCGGGCACGAGGTCAGTGTCGCTGAGGGCCCCTCGGTGCGCGAGGAGCAGGATCTCGTCTACCGCGACCCGGTGCCGGGCGAGGTGCCCCCGCGCGCGCCCGCGGGTGGAGCAGCGCCGCCTGCCGACGCGCGCTCCATCGGATCCTTCGCCACCGATCCGGTCGCGTTGTTCCGGTTCTCGGCGCTCACCTTCAACGGGCATCGGATCCACTACGACCAGCCCTACGCCACCGGCGTGGAGGGCTACCCCGGTCTCGTGGTGCACGGGCCTCTCCTGGCGCTGCTGCTCCTGGACGGCGCCCGGCGGGTCGCGCGTCAGACATCGGCCACCGCCACGGTCACGCGCTTCTCGTATCGCGCGCTTTCTCCCGTCTTCTGCGGTGAGCGGGTGCTCCTGCACGCACGAGAGATGGACGGAGACTCCCACACCCTCGAGCTGTGGGCGGGCACCGACCGGAGCAGCGCTATGGCGGCCACGGCAGAGTTCGCACTCGCACCGCCGCAGCGGACGTGGCTCACATGAGCGCACTCGCACCACCGCAGCGGACGTGGCTCACATGAGCGCGCTCGACTCCGCTACGCTCACACGAGAGCTCACGCGCCTCGTTCGCACAGCACCGGTGGCACCCGACGATCTCCGTAGCGCAGAGCGCTACGTGCGCGATTGGGTCGGCTCTTTGGTGGCCGGCCACGCCACACCCGCGGGCCGCGCCCTGCTCGCCTACGCAGACGGCCAGCAGGATCTGGAGTCGAGGATTTTCCTGGCGGCGGCGCTCTCGCACATCACGGAAACCGACGACCTGCACAGGGCGTCCGTGACGCATCCGGCCTGCGTTGTGATTCCTGCCGCGCTGGTGCTCGGGCACTCCCTGGGCGCGAGTGGCGCCGCCGTGCTCCGCGCCGTGCTCTCCGGGTACGAGGCGATGCTGCGGGTAGGCGAGGCGCTGGGGCCCGCTCACTACCGTCTGTTCCACAATACCGCCACCGCCGGTGTGTTCGGTTCAGCGGCCGCGGCAGCCAGTCTGCTCGACCTGGACGAGGACCAGTGGGTGTGGGCACTGGGGAATGCCGGGACGCAGGCCGCAGGGCTGTGGCAGTTCAAGCACGACGCCAGCATGTCCAAACACCTGCATGCCGGACACGCGGCCCAGGCGGGTGTGCGGGCGGCGCTGCTGGCCCAGCGTGGCTTCACCGGACCCAGCGCCATCTTGGAAGGAGAGCAGGGCTTCTTCCGCGCACTCTGTCCGGACGCCCGTCCCGAAGCGGTGTTGGAGCGAGCCTACGGGTGGAAGCTCGCCGAGACCTCCCTCAAGCCCTATCCCTGCTGTCGGCACACGCACCCCGCCATCGACGCCGCCCTGGAGATCCAGCATGCCCGCGCTGAGGCCGGGCTGGACGTCTCGGCGGTACGCGCCCTCCGGGTGCAGACCTACTCGGCTGCCCGGCAGGTCACCGATGACCCGGATCCGCAGGTGCCGTACGCTGCCAAGTTCAGCATCCAGTTCTGCGTCGCCACCGCGTTGCTGCGCGGCCGGCCCGAGCTGGCGTCCTTCGAATCACCCCGGCTGGAGGATGCAGCAGTGCGGGCACTGCTCCGCCGCACCGAGGTGTCCGTGGTTCCCGACCTCGAAGCCGCCTACCCTGCCCGCTGGGGCGCCGCGGTGGAGGTGGACTGGCGGGAGGGGGGGACCTCGCACGCCCGCTGTGAGGCTGCCCGCGGCGATCCGGAAGCTCCTCTGGACGATCGGTCTCTGGACGAGAAGGTCCGCGCGCTGCTCCGCTACGGCGGCCTGGAAGACGACGCGGCAGAAGCGCTGCTCCATGCGTCCCGCGCCCTGGCTCAGGGAGGAGACGTGTTTCCTCTGCCCCTCTCCCCGAGCAACTCGCCCAACGGCACCACCCGGTAGCCGCGCGACAGCAGGTCCGGGAGGATGGACCGCAGCGCGTCCGCCGTCCGGGGACCCCGCTCCGCCCCGTCATGCAGCACGATGATGGCGCCCGGGCTGGCCAGGTTGGACACGTACCAGCTGGAGAGCCAGGGGGCGGAGACCTGGGCGTCGAAGGGATAGACCGAGCCCAGCACCGTGGTGTATCCGAGGCGCCCGGCCTCCTCCACCATGCGGTCGTCGTACCAGCCGGACCCCGGCCGGAACCAGTGACTGCCGCCGAAGCCTTCGAGCAGGCGATCCATCTGCAGGAGCTGGCTGTGGAAGGCCTCCGGCGAAAGATCGATGGAGGGCTCGTCCACCATCATGTGGTTCCCCAGCTCATGCCCGTCCCGCACCAGCCGACGCGCCAGGTCGAGATGCGCGCGCAGGTGCTCTCCGATCAGGAAGAAGGTGGCGCGCACGCCGTATTCGTCGAGGACCTCCAGGATCTCGGAGGTCGCCTCCGAGGGGCCGTCGTCGATCGTCAGCGCCACCACAGGCTGGGAGGTCTCAGCGTAGAAGACCACCTCCGGCGTGTCATGACGGGCCCACTCGACCACCAGGGTGGGAATGGCGGTCACCGCGGATCCAATCAGGCTGAGGCCCAGCACGATGGGGACGAGAAGCTCCATGGCCTCGTGCGTACACGCGTGGGGGGTGCCGGATCCCGGCGCCCCCCACCCGCCCCTTCGACTAGAACTTCCAGCTGACGCCCTAGAACTTCCAGTTGACCAGGGGGAGCACGCCGAACGCGTCTTTGGACGAGATCACGTTCAGCAAGCCGATCTGCACGCCGTACAGGTTGTCCGCCACGTTGATGAGCCCCAGCTGGAACCCGCTCACGTTGCGGGCCCGGTTGACGAAGCCCACCTGCATGGCTTCACCCTCGGCGATCTCGGTGTACACGCCGGTCTGCAGCCCGGTGTAGCGACCGCGGGTGATGCTCACGCCGTTGTTCTGCCACCCGACGAAATCCCCATCCACGATTCCGACCAGCGCATACTGCAGCCCCTTGGAGATCCCGCCGGTGTTGCGCGCCACCAACCCCACGTCCAGTCCCTTCACGGACACGTTTCGTCCATAGAGCAAGCTGAAGCGGAAGACCTGGATGGCGTCCGTCTCGGAACGCGCTTGGATCGGGCTGTACAATGCAAACTCGAAGGGCTTCTCTTGCGCCAGCGATGCGACCGGCGCGCCGGCCAGCAACGCCAGCGCCAGGAGCCCGCTCATGAGCCTTCCCATCATCACCTCCCAGATTCCACCCGGGGCGCCGGAACGGCGCCCGGCTCTGGGGAATACGTCCCGGGCGCTGGTGTTGTGCCAGTCAGGATGAGGATGCGGCGGTCCTGGCGCGCGGGCTCCCGGCGGCGAGGGCTCGCGTTCGGGTTGGTTTGGGCATAGCCTAGACCCGATCGCCGTCCTCAGACCGTCCGGAGCGCGCCCATGCCTCGCTGCCCTGCCCCGCTGTCCTCGCTGGTCGTCTTGGCCGCCCCGCTGCTCTTCACGCCGCCCATGGCCGCCCAGCAACCGGCCCAAGAGGCCGACGAGGGCATTCAGACGCTGGTGGCACGCCTGGACCTGGAGCAGTACAAGGCTACGCTCAAGGGCCTGACCCAATTCGGAGACCGCCGTCAGGGAACGCAGCGCAATCGCGACGCCGTCGACTGGATCGAGGCGCAGCTGAAGGCATTCGGCTGCACCAACACCGAGCGCATCACCTACGAGTACACCTCGCCACCTCCGCGTGGCGGCGGCGGGCCCCCTGCAGGCCGCCGTGCCCCCGAAGTCGAGGATCTCACCACGCCCACGGGGGGTCGGGTGGGACGGCGCGGGTCGGGCCCCGGAGGCAGCATGATCTTCGGGCACCGCGGACCCACGGGCGTCAACCGGGATCCGATGGCGCAGCCGGATGAGCGCATCCGCGCGCTCGACGCCGAAGAGCCGGTCGACGGGGAGCGGCAACAGGTCTATTGCACCAAGGTGGGGACCACCCATCCGGACGAGATGTACATCGTGGGCGGACACATGGACGGCCACGGCGTGAACGAAGCCGTCAACGACGACGGGTCCGGCACCGCGTTGGTCATGGAGCTGGCGCGCATCTTCAGCGCACCCGACGTCCAGACCGAGCGTTCCATCCGCTTCGTGCTCTGGAACAACGAGGAGACGGGCCTCAACGGTGCGCGCGCCTACGTGGAGCAGCGTCAGGCGCTCCAGGGCATCGAGCAGCCCCGGGGCTCTGGGCAGTATCCAGAGCCACGCTGGCTCGGCATGGTCCAGCACGACATGATGCTCTGGGATCACGGCGCACCCCGACCCGACGGGACGGTGAGCCGGGATCAGCGTCCGGAGGCAGACGTCAACATCGAGTTCCAGTCGAACTCGGAACGGGCGAGCGACTCCATGGGGCTGGCGTTCTTCTTCAAGTCGGCCAATGAACGCTACGCCACGGATTATCCGGCCACGGTGGGTCCACATATGACCAACACCGATTCCACTCCCTTCATGGACATCGTCCCCTCGATCAGCCTGAGGGAGAACGAGCGGGGCGCGCAGGTGGGCGCGGGATGGGATCCGAACTGGCACCAACCGACCGACGTCTTCATCACCTACTCGGATGACGACTTCCGCTTGGGGCTCAACGCGGCCCAGACCACGTTGGCGGCGATCGCGGAGCTGACGGGGACGACCCTGAGGCGCTGAACCCGCGCCTGAGTGGTCGCCGTAGTCGGGCCCCTCAATACCCTCAGTGTCCCCCAGGTCCCCGGAGTTGCGTCTATGCCTCCGGAGCGAGCGCCTGTGCGCTTCCCTGCCGCCCTGGGAGACCCAACATGGACACCCCTTCACCTGCTCATCGCCACCGTCGTGGCCGCGCCACCGGTCGCGCGTGGCTGCTTCCGCTCCTCCTGCTTGGCGCCTGCTCTCCGGACGACCTGCTCACCGCGCCGGACGCCGCGCGGGAGGACGGACCGGTGGCGCTCGCGGCAGCCGCCTTGCCGACCGACCCCGCCTACCTCGCCCCCATCGATCTCGGGGTGCTGCCTGGATTCCACCAGTCCGAGGCCACCGCCGTCAGCGACTGGGGCGTGGTGTTGGTCGTGAACTCGCGGGTGGACGTCACGTTCCATGAATCGGCCTATTCGGTCGGCGGAGGCCCCCAGATCTCCATCGGACATCTCCCGGGAGCCTCCACCGGGACCTACGCCCTCGACATCAATGGGGCGGGCGTGATCGTAGGCGTCTCCGCGGATCGCGCCTTCCGCAAGGTCCCGGGCCAGGCCATCGAAGCACTCTCCGGCGTAGGCACGCCGTCCCGCGCTGCCGCCATCAACGCCACCGGGGTGATCGCGGGCTACACTCGCTTCGGCTCCGTCGAAGTGCCGTGGCGCTGGACCCCGGGATCAGGAGTCCAGTGGATGGGCGTCCCGTCCGGGGCGACGTCCTTGAACGTCACGGACATCAACGACGCGGGTGTGGTTCTCGGAAACGCTGGCACACGCACGTACCTGTGGAACGCAGCGGGCACGCCGTCGCTGTTGGGAACGCAGTCCGGTCTCACCAAGACCATCGGCTGGGCGCTGAGTAGCTCGCGGGTGGCGGTGGGCTATGGTCTGCGTCCAGACGGGACCAAGGAGGCGCTGGTGTGGTCCCCTCGACTGGGAACGCCCATCGGGTTGGGGCTGGGCTACACGGCCTCTGCGCACGACGTGAACGCGTCCGGCCGCATCGCCGGTGCTCGCTGGGACGGACCGCGGTCCAGGGTCGGTCTGCGGGCCTGGACTCGCTTGGGTGGCACCACGCTCGACCTGCCCGCACCCGGTCCGGCCGGTGACCAGTGGACCGCCTCTGCGCTGAACTCGTGCGGCTGGATCGCAGGGGGGCACTATCCCATGGGTGGCGATCCCCTGCAGGGTCAGGGAAGCCATGCCGTGCTCTGGAAGCGCCCTGCCTGTGGTTGACCGGGGCCCGCGAATCGTGCCAATAGAGGAGACGAGCGCGCGCGCTACAGCCCCAACAACCGAGCCGCGTTCCCCCCGAGGATCTTGGCGCGATCCCCGTCGCTCAAGTCCACGGCTGCCAAGCTCGACTTCATCTTCGCCAGGCTCCCGATCTGGTGGGGGTAGTCGCTGCCCGCCAGGATCCGGTCCACGCCGGCGAAGCGGATGGTGAACGCCAGTGCGTCGGGGTTGAAGTTGACCGTGTCGTAGTAGCAGCGGGACAACTGTTCGCTGGGCGGGGTGCGGATGTGCTCCCGACACTCCGGGTAGGCCTCGAATCCGCGATCGAAGCGCTCCGCCATGTAGGGCACGGCCCCACCCAGGTGCGCCAGTACCCAGCGGATGCCCTGGAACCGCTCCATGGTCCCCGAATAGACCAGCGACGCCGCCGCCAGCGTCGTGTCCATGAGGAAGCCGACCATGGGCATCAACATGTACTCGGTCATCGCCTCCACACCCACGGGATAGGTGGGGTGGATGTAGAGCACGGCGTCTCGCTCGGCGGCCTTCTCATAGAGCGGCCAGAAACGTCGGTCGCTCAACGCCACTCCGCTGGCGTTGCTGTAGAGCATGGCGCCCTTCAATCCCAGCTCGTCCATGACGCGCAGCAGCTCGGCCGTGGCGGCCTGAGGGTCCTGCATGGGAAGGGTGGCCAACGTGGCGTAGCGGTCAGGATAGGTCGCGACCACCTTGGCCAGAGCGTCGTTGACGATGCGGCACAGCTCCACTGCACGCTCGGGTGTCTCCATCGCGGTCCCGGGCGCAGTGAACGTGATCACCTGGCGGTCCACCCCCGCGTCATCCAGCACCGTGGTGCGGAAGGCCGCGTCCCGGTGCCCCGGCACCACGATGTTGTAGTCACCCGGCGAGTGCAGGACGGGGTTCCCGTCCGCATCCTCGGTGATGCGGTAGCGGCTGGAGCCCCGACGCAACTCCTCGAGGTACTCGGGCGGATAGTAGTGGTTGTGGAAGTCGATGATCATGACGTCGCGTCCTGGCGAGTGGAGCGGGCCCAGAGAGCATAGACAGGAACGCCGAGAAGCACGAGACCCAAGCCCGTCAGGCTTTGGGCCGGCTCGGAGACGATCTGGTTGACCACGATCGCGAAGGCACACAACGCGAAGATCAGAGGCACCCAGGGATAGCCCCAGATGGAGTAACCGCGCGCCAGATCCGGTCGGCGGCGCAGCCGCATCAGCCCCAGGGCCATGAGCCCGAAGAAGATCCACTCCGTGTAGACCACGCGGGTGAACAGCGTGCGGTAGGTGCCGGTGAGGACGAGCGCCACCGAGATCACGGCTTGCAAGGCGATCGCGCGATGGGGTGTCTGCCGGCGCGGATGGACCGCGGCCAGTCCCCGGAACAGCAATCCGTCCCGCGCCATGGCCAGGTACACTCGGGGTCCCGCCAGCACGATGCCGCTCAGCGCCCCGAACGTGGAGAACATCACCAGAGCGGACATGGCCCTTGCACCGCCCGTCCCCAGGACCGCATCCGCCGCGTCCGCCGCCACGCGTGTCGATGACGCGACCGCTTCCAGGGGCAGCACATACAGGTAGGCCGCATTCAGCAGCACGTAGCACAGGGTCACGATCAGCGTTCCTGCCACCAAGGCCCGCGGGATGGTGCGCTCCGGCTCCACGGTCTCTTCAGAACTGTAGGTGACCATGTGCCACCCGCCGAATGCGAACAGGCCCGCCGCGATGGCCAACAGGAAATCGGTGGGACCCGCCTGCAACATCACCTCCGATGATCCCCCTGCCGGTGTACCAAGCAGGAAGGCAGCCAGCACCATGATGGCGATGGCCAGGAGCTTGCCCGCGGTGAACAGCGTCTGCACCATCGTTCCCTGACGCACGCCGACGACGTTGACCGCAGACAAGAGGACGATCACACCGGCTGCAATCCCGCGCGTGCCGCGGTCACCCACGGGAATGAAAACCGCGGCATAGCGCGCGAAGACCGTGGCGATCGCCGCCAGAATGCCGGAATGCATCACCCAAAGCATGGCCCAGCCCCACAGGAAGCCCAGCAGCGGAGAGTAGGCCTCGCGCAGGTAGACGTAGACGCCGCCCGACTGCGTGAACGTCGAGGCCAGCTCGGCGCATACCAAGGCACCCAGCAGCGTGAGCAGCCCGGCCAGGATCCACACGGCCGCGACACCGGTGGCCGAGGGGATGCGGCCCGTGATCTCGGACGGTTGAACGAAGATGGACGCACCGATGATGGTGCCCACCACCATGGCGGTAGCCTGCGGCAGTCGGATCGCCCGACGAAGCTCCGCCACAGGAGCAGCGGCCGCCCTGCTGGCGGGGGTACCTGGCACGGGGGCTCCTGTTCGAGGTCCGCAGTCCGGAAGCCGAGCAAGGTACTCGGGGGGCGCCCGTCTCGCTGCGGCTGGTCCGAGCCGCGCGCCCGTTGTACCCTGCCAAAGGCCGTATCGCGAGATCCCACAGGGGAAAGGGAGCCCGGGTGCCAAAACGAGGAACGGCCGGGAAAGCATGGACCAACGCGGGGCTACTGGCCATCAGCCTCGCGATCTCCCTGCTGGCAGCCGAGGTCGTGGTGGCCCATGTGGCTCCCCAGGAGCTGACCGGGACCTTCCGGATCCGTGACGCTCAGGGCCTCACACTGCATCAACCGAATCGCCGCATCAGGTTGCCCTCCGGTGTCACGTACAGGTTCGACGCACGGGGTCTGCGCATCCCCCCCACTGGCATGCGCAGTACTGCGGCGTCCGGCAGCGTCCGCCTTCTCGTGCTTGGCGACTCCTACACGTTTGGCTGGCGGTTGGATGAACCCGACACCTACGTGGCCCGGCTACGCAGTTCCATCGAGCACGCCTTCCCGGACAAGGGCATCGAGCTGCTGAACGGGGCACACTCCGGATGGGGGGCGGCGGACTACGTCGACTTCGTGGAGCGCTACGCCGAGTCGCTCGACATCGACGGAGTCCTGGTGTACCTCAACGCCTTCGATGTGGATCGGTCCTTCGACGGCAACCGTTACCAGTGGACTCCGGAAGCGGGACTGCGACGGAGGCCACCACCCCCTCGCTCCCAGGGCTTCCGCGAAGTCGCCCGCTCGATCCCCGGATACAACTTCCTGCTGGAGCACTCCCACCTGGCCCAGGCGACCCGGCGGCTCCTCCTGCAGCGTCCCGAGCGGGCCGCGCCCATGATCGATCCGCACCCCCGGGGCACCGAGGCGCACGTCCAGCTCGCCGAGGCCCTCTTTCAGCGTCTACAGGAGCTCTGCCGGGAACGACGTCTTCCCCTGCTCGTGCTGAGCACCGGGTTCCTGGACGCGGACCTCAGCCGCATGGAGCCCACCACGGCCGCGGCGCGGACCTTCTACGCGGACGCGCCGCGATTCTTCGCAGAGCTCGGCATCCCCTACCACGACATCGGACCCGAGTTGAAGGCGAGCGTGGGCGGCAACCTGGATGCGCTGCTGTTCCCCGATGATCCCCATCCCAATGCACTCGGTGCAGCGCGCATCGCGGACGCGAGTTGGCCCTGGGTGCGCGACTGGATCGCGGCGATGGTCGCTGGCGGCTCCAACCTGGCGGGGCCCTGACCACGGCCTGGCCCTCCAGAAAAACCCGGGGGCCGACCCGGATCGGATCGGCCCCCCCTTCCAACGTGGGACGGTGGCCGCTGTCCCCTAGCTGATCAGCCTGCGGATCAAGATGGGATCCAGTCCCTCCTGTTGCAGGAGCTCGTTCAGGCGACTGATGTCCTGGTCGATGATCAGCTGCAGGCGCACCATCTCTGCCTGCAGCAACCCGTCCAGTCGCTCGAAGACCTGACGCGACTGCTCGGTGGGCGGGAAATCCCCCTGGGAGACCCCACCCAACAACGCCGCGAGCTTGTTGTTGATCTTGATCGGGAAGTTGAGCGGATCCTGCCGGCTCTCGTTCTTGACCTGGTAGATCTCCTGCTCGACGTCGTTCAGCTTCCCGCGCACGTCGTCCGCGGTCTCGTGGATCTGCGCGTTCTGGGTGCGACCGGTCCGGTCGTCGATCTGTCCCTCGATCTCACGGATGTCGATGACGGCATTGTTGGCCTGGGTCACCTTGTCCCTGACCTCGAGCGCGAGATCGAGCTGGGCCTGCAGCTGCGCGATGGTGACGGGCTCGTTGCGCGGATCGAGACGAATCTCGAAGGGCTGCTCCAGCACCTGCCCGGCCGCGGTGAGCCGCACGGTATAGGTACCCGGCAGGACCACCGGGCCCTGATTGGCTCCGCTCCAGAAGATCATTCCCTCGAAGTCCACGAACCCTGGGTAGCGCAGGTCCCACATGAACGTCCGCGCTCCGGCCTTTCCCGTGGGTTGCGGCCGCCCGCCTCCGCCGAAGCGCCGCCGGCCACCGCCGGGCCGGGACGGCTCCACACTGGCGTCACCGGAGTAGGTCTCGAGGACGGCCCCGTTCTCGTCCAGGAAGTCCAGGCGGATGTCGGCGTCCTCCGCCAGGTAGTACCGGATCTGCACACCGGGGTCGACCCCTCGGTAGGTGGGGACCGGCGGGTAGAGGTACACATCCGCTTGCGCCACGGTGGGGCCCATCTCGCGCAGCGGAGTGATGTCGCGCATCACCCAGGCCGACCGCCCGTGGGTGGCGATCACCAGATCGTTGTCCTTCACCTGGATGTCGGAGACCTGCACGTTGGGGAGGTTCTGGCTGAGGGGCTGCCAGTGGCCCCCATCGTCCCAGCTCACGTAGACGGTGCGCTCCGAGGCCGCGTACAGCAGACCCGGCCGCTTGGGGTCCTCCCGCACCGAGCGCACGAAGTCATCGTCCGGGATGCCTGCTACGATCTTGGTCCAGGTCGCTCCGTAGTCCTCGGTCCTCCACACGTAGGGATGACGGTCGTTTTCCACCAGGTAGCGGATTCCCGCCACGTAGGCCTTCCCAGGCGTGTTGGGCGACGCCTCGATCGTGTTGATGCGGAGCAGGTAGGGCGCATCCGGAGGCGTCACGTTCCTCCAGTCGGGGCTCGCGGCCGTGGCGTTGCGGGTCACGTGCACCAAACCGTCGTCCGAGCCGGCCCAGATCACGTCGGCGCTGTGATAGGAGGGCGCCAGCGCGAACACGGTGGCATAGACCTCGACACCGGTCTGGTCCTTGGTGATGGGTCCGCCGGACTCGATCATGGTGGAATCGACGGCCCGCGTCAGGTCGGGGCTGATGCGCCGGAAGCTCTGCCCCTCGTTCGTGGTCTTCCACACGTGCTGCGAAGTGGTGTACAGCACGTTGGAGTCCAAGGGGCTGAACACGATGGGGAACGTCCACTGCACGCGCTCGACCAGCGAAGCCGATGACTGCCCCATCGGATTCTCGGGCCACACGTTGATGGCTCGCTGCTGACCGTTCTGCTGGTTCTTGCGCGTGAGCGTCCCCGAGTGGGACCCCGCATAGAGGATCCAGGGCTTGTCGGGGTTCACGGCGATGTAGCCGGACTCACCCCCGCCCGCGTCGTACAGGAACGTCTGCGGCATGTCGCCGCCGTACAGGTGATCCCACCCGCGACTGGGCACGCACGCGGTCGAGTTGTCCTGCTGCGCTCCGCAGATGTGGTAGGGGAAGTGATTCGTGGTGGTGATCCGATAGAACTGCGCGGTGGGGAAGTCCTGCTCCGTCCACGTCTCCCCGCCGTTCCAACTGACGTTGGCGCCTCCGTCGTTGGATTCGATCATCCGGTTCGGATCGTTGGGCGCGATCCAGAGGTCGTGGTTGTCGCCGTGTGGGACCTGCATGGACTCGAGCGTCTTGCCGCCATCGCGCGAGCGGTAGATCCCCACGTTCAGCGCGTACATCACGTCCCGGTCCTGCGGATCGGCATAGACCCGCGTGTAATAGAACGCCCGCTGCCGCAGATCCCGACTGGTGTTGATCAGCTCCCAGGTGCGTCCCGCATCGTCGGAACGGAACAGGCCGCCCTCGGCGGCCTCGACCTGGGCCCAGATGCGGTTGGGATCCGCGGGACTCACCGCAAGGCCGATCTTCCCGATCGTCCCTGCAGGCAGGCCCGGATTGCGGGTCAACTCCTGCCAGGTCTCGCCACCGTCGGTGGACTTGAACAGGCCCGAGCCGGGCCCGCCGGAACTCATTCCCCAGGAGCGGCGCCAGGCCTCCCAGAGCGCCGCGTACATCACGTCTGGGTTGCGCGGATCCAGGGCCAGATCTTGCGCGCCGGTGTTGGCATCCCGGTAGAGCACCTTCCTCCACGACCGACCCCCGTCGGTGGTCTTGTAGACTCCACGCTCCTCGCTGGGCATGGAGTGCAGGCCCCAGGCCCCGACCCAGGCGATGTCGCAGTTGTCCGGATGGATGCGGATGCGCGAGATGGCCTGGCTCTCCGCCAGCCCCAGGTGCCTCCAGGTCTTGCCCGCGTCGTCGGAGCGGTAGACGCCGTCCCCTTGCTGGATGTTGCCGCGGATCTCGGACTCGCCCATTCCGATGTAGACGATGTCCGGGTCGGCCGCGCAGACCTGAACGGCGCCCACCGATGCGCTGCCCAGCTGACCATCGGTCACCGGGTTCCAGGTGGTCCCGGCGTCGGTGGTCTTCCACAGACCTCCGCCGCTGGCGCCGAAGTAGTATTCGAGGGGTCTTGCTTCGGAGCCCGCCACGGCGGTGGACCGTCCGCCTCGGGAGGGCCCCACGTTCTCCCATTCGAGGTTTTCGTAGAGCTCGGCAGGATAGGTCTGCGCTGCGGTGTCGGCGGCCAGCAGCATCGTGGCCAGGAGAGCCAGAAGGCTCGGGGCCGAAAGACCCGGAAGGCGGTTCATCGGGTTACCTCGGTCGGGATCCACTCCCAGCGCGAGCCAGCCTCACGCCGGAACAGGGGTTTCCAAGGGCTCCATCCCTGGAGTCCATCCACCGACCTTGGTCGGGCCGACCGCGTGTGGCAAGAAGGGAAATCCCCGCGACCGCGGGAGGGGCAAGGGCCCCGGGACGCGGCCGGCACCGTGCAAACCCGCGCTCAGGACGGCAGCAGTCCGCTGAAGGTCACGCCCAGGTAGTAGGGCCAGACCAGCAGAGCCAGAACGGCCTTCCAGAAGCCCAGCTTCAAGAATCCCAGCGTGAACAGCCACGCGCCGAACCACAGGGTCCCGGCGATGCTGTGCTGCTCGATCTTGATCTTCTCCATCGTCATGATCGGTCCGGTGTGAAGACGTCGGTTTCGGGAAGGGCCCGATGCACGGGCCCGGATCAACCCGCCGCCACCGGCTCGCTCTCGGCCGCGGCCCCGTTCAATCGCTTCGCGATCCACTGTTCCAGGGTCAGGGTCGGCGCGCCCAGCAGGCGATTGGCCTCCGCAGGGTCCCCCGGCTCCCCGGCCTTGTCGAAGTACGCCATCAGCTCCGTGGCATACTTGAGGCCCGCGTTCCGGGTAAGCAGCGCCATGATGCGCGCGAGCCCGATGGGCAGAACCGAGACCGACTCGATCTCGGGATACAGCGCAGCACAGACGCGTTCCAGGGCCACGCGCATGGGAATGGCCTCCGGCCCGTGGACGTAGAGACGCTTGTTGGCGGCCTCGTCGCTCCGATAGGCGCGGGAGACCATCCGAGCGAGATCCTCGGCTGCGAAGAAGTGGTAGGGCGTTGGTTGCTTCCCGATCAGGGTAGCGCGCCCGCCTCGAACGAAACGCAGCAGCGTCTCGAAGGGCCAGGTGGGGCAGAAGATGGTGAAGGGCGCGCCGCACGCGCCCACTGCCTTCTCGGCCATGAGCTTCTGCGCGACCATCGGGAACCAGCCATTCTCCTCGCACACTGTGCTTCCGGAGATGTATCCGACCCGTTGGAGCCCAGTTGCGAGCGCCAGGTCCGCCACGTTCTCGGCGCTGACCTGATCGACGGCTCCGCCGATGCTGATGTGCGCACCCCAGCACCCCAGCAGCGACCGTTCCAGAGCCTTCAGGTCGGTGATATCCGCCGCGACGATCTCGAACGCATCGCCGAAGAGGCGTCGAGCTCTCTCCGGGTCTCTGGCCAGCACGCGGACCGTGAATCCGTCCTCGTGCAGCCTTCGGGCAACAGGCTCCCCCAGGAGTCCGGTGCCACCGGCGACCAGGATTCTCCTCTTCATGATTCCCACCCTGTCGAACCAGCGTCGGGGGGCGCTGTGTGAAGCTCGACACGGGCGGGGTTGCGGCGCTGTGGGGAGATCTTCGAAAGAGGAGGTCCAGAGCCTCCCACCGGGCCCTGGAGGCCCGGCGGGAGTCGGTCAATCAGGCTCTGGCCGGGGGCTACGGCAGCCCGGGAGGCGGCACGCGCCGCTTGGTGGCCTGCTCGAACGCGTAGGCAAGCTCCAGCAGCCGGGGCTCACTGCACGCGGTGCCCGCGAAGCTTACGCCGAACGGAGAAGGCCGCATGTCGAACCCGTCCGGCAGGGGCGGATCCATCTCCGCCTGCACCAGGGCGAAGGGGACGATCACCGTCGGATAGCCGGGCTTTGCGGAGATCCCGGCTCCCCCGGACCCGGGGAAGAGGAGAGCATCCAGCTCGTGCGCCGCCATGACCTCGTCGATTCCGTGCTCCCCGTTGAGCCGCAGGTCACGGGCCCGGTCCTCCTCGTAGCGCGGCCGGTCCTTCTCGAGGTCCAAGTCGTCGGACGTGTCCAGGTTGGCCTGACCGTACTTGAGCGTGCCCAGCCGCTCGTGCGCGAGGTTCCACTCGCGCAGCTCGGTGAGCGTCTTGACGGGCGCCGACGCGCCGAGCGACGCCAGCCATGCGTTGAAATCACGCTTCATCCCGTAGTGCAGCACCACGCTGCGCGCGCCCGGGCCCATGAGGTTGTTCTCGGGATCCGGATCCAACACGCTCGGGATATCGGCAGGATCGACAACGGTGGCGCCCTGCTGCCGAAGGATCGCGATCGCCTCGTCCATGGCGGCGCGACGCTCGCCAGTCATCCCGCCCCGCCAGCGGTCGGAGCCCGGCACCTGGACCGAATCGTAGTAGAGCGCCCGGGGAATACCGATGCGTGCGCCTTGCAGACCGTTCGGGTTCAGGAATGCCGTGTAGTCGCGGTTGGCGGGTGGCTCACAACGCGATGTCGCGGGATCGTTGGGGTCCGGCGCAGCACCTTCGAGCGCGCCCAGCAGGATCGCGGCGTCGGTGACGGTCTTCGCCATGGGGCCCGCCGTATCCTGATCGCCGGTGATCGGGATCACGCCCCAACGACTCACGCGCCCCACGGTCGGCTTCACCGCCGCCAGCATGTTGGAGTTCGACGGCGACAGGATCGAGCCCGACGTCTCGGTCCCTACATTCGCCGCCCAGAAGTTCGCAGCCGTCCCGATGCCGGAGCTCGAGCCGCCGGTTCCCATCACGGGGCGCCCGTCGTAGCGGTCATCGCGCGGGTCCCTGCGCGGATCGTAGGGATTCAGGCCATAGCCGCCCTTGGAGCTGTAGTTTCCCGGCATGCCGTTGGCGATGAAGTTGGCCAGCTCCGTCATGACCGTCTTGGCGATGATGACGGCACCGGCTTCCCGCAGGTTCGTGGTGAGCGTCGCTTCGTAGGGCGGCACGAACCCTTCGAAGGCCAACGCGCCGCCCGTCGTCGGCATGTCGGTGGTGTGGACGTTGTCCTTGAGCGCGATCGGGATGCCGTGCAGCGGACCCCGCACGCTCCCGGCCGCCCGCTCCTGGTCCAGACGATCGGCCTCTGCCAGCGCGTGCTCATTGACGGCGATGGTCGCGTTGATGCGCTCCTCGTACAGCGCGATGCGCTGCAGGTAGGCCTCGACGAGCTGCCGCGACGTGACCCGACC
The DNA here is from genome assembly GCA_041390105.1 of Gemmatimonadota bacterium. Lineage (NCBI taxonomy): Bacteria > Pseudomonadati > Gemmatimonadota > Gemmatimonadota bacterium. The sequence continues at coordinate 523,925 of JAWKQO010000002.1, read as the reverse complement.
CTCCGCCATGGCCTGCTGCATCTCGGGGATGGTGGCTTCCACCACGTCGAAAGGCTCGGGGGCGCGGGCAGCCTGCGTGCAGGCTCCCAGCAGGCACACGATGGGTGCAACGAACCTGCGGGCGCGAAGCTGCGGGCGCGCAGTCATGGATTCGGTCTCCGGAGGCCGGGAACGGACGACGGCCACCGGCCGCCGCTGGGAGCGCCCAACATGCGGCGGCCACCCCCAGCCTGCCAGATCTCCCGCCGGGCGGAGCTCTGTGGGTGCTCCCTACGCCCGCAGGGGGCGGGCGGCGGCAAAGGGATTCTCCCCAGCCATGAAGCGCCTGGAGCCGTCGGGGCGCTCCAAAGCGCAGGCCAGTGCGCTATGGAGCTCGTAGATCCGACCGTCGAGGCCCGCCTGCTCCAAGGCGCTACGGAGGCCCTGCTCCACACCTGCCGCCACCGTCTCGGCGTGCCGCAGCCAGAGCGGTACCCGGCCGCCCGGGACGCCGCCATCCAGGCCGAGGCGATCGGCGGTCGCCGCAGCGTGCAGGGGCCGACAGTTCAAAGGTCGAGTCGGATACGCGATGCACATGCAGTCACCACTCTGCAGGGCACACGGCGGCACAACCGCGGCTGGGTCCCCTTTCGCGAGCAGCGCGGCGATCTCGCGGGAGCGCCGCTGCACAGCCGCCAACTCGGAGGCGGAGAGATCCTCCCGCAGGTGCTCCGCCAGCGCGAGCGCTTCGATCCCCGTGACGCCGATGGTCCCCTGACCTTCGCGGGGGCACGCCACCGGTCGGGCCCGGTCGCGCGCCCGCACCCTGGGCAGCATGGCACGAGTGGCACCGTCGTGCAGCGCCGTGATGATGGTCCTCGGCGTGGACGCTCCGGGCTCGCCCTCCAATGCCCGTCGCACGGCGCCGCGAGCACGCCGGGACGCCCAGTACACGAGCTCGGCACCACGGGCAAACGGAGGCAGCCACTGCCGCGCCTCTCGCTCGCGCTCGGAAGCGACGCGGTCCGCTCCCCCACGGGTTGCGTCGAAGAACATGACGATGATCAGAGCCATGACCGCGGCCCCGAAGGCACCGAGAAGCAGGAAGACGATGCCGATCATGGTTGGTCCCCTTCCCGCGCTCGAGGGGGCCGGGCGCGGGGGTGAAGCGGGTCATCGTCTTCCAAAGTAGTCGGGCGCAGCGGCCCCACGGCGTAGGGACCATTCTGCCTTCGTTGTGGTGGGACCCCCTACGGACCGGAACCCCGGAAACGGCCCCGCTTCCATGGCAGCGCCCGCGCGCGTTTGCGCAGTGGGGGAACGAAGCGCAGGGACTGGCTCCAACCACGATCCATCGGCCCACCCCCGAGGGTGGCCACCACGCGTGGTAGGTCGCTCCTTCCGGTGCCGACTCCCGTCGGATGACAGGTGCCTTCGTCTGCTGTTCACCTTGGCCGGTCCCCGCTCGTGCCTGCGCTCATAGGCCTGAGCGTCGCGCCGTCCCCGGGGGCCCGGTGGACGTGCCCCCGCCCGGGCAGGCCCGACCCACTGCGGGCCCCGTTCCAGGGAGCTCGATCGCATGTCCTGCACCCCGCTCTCCATCACCCCGGGGCTGTTCCTGACCGCTTCGATCTGGGAGAACACGCCCTCCAAGACGTTCGACGGCAAGTCGCTGACACTGACCACCACCGGAGGCAGTCCCGGCCTGTCGGTCCAGCAGGGCGGCAACAACATCTTCCACCCACAACTCGCCAACCGCACGCTGCGCTATCGAGTGCTGGGCAACAAGTTCCTCGTGATTCTGGACAGCGAAACCACGAGCCCCAGCACACGCAGCGTCTCGCTCGTCGACTTCACCAAGAGTCCTTGGACCGAGGTCAATATCCTGACGGTCCTCACGAGCTCGACCGCGGTCGCACCCCCCATCGTGAACGAGAGCCAGGGCAACGGGGCTGTGTTCCTCGCGTTTGGGCAGGACGGCACCAATCACACCAGCGTGGCGATCCATCGCAGCGACACCGGTGCCACGCTTTGCTCGCTGGGCTCCCCCATCGTCCCCACGGGGCAGACCGCCGGAGAGGCCACAGCCACGCAGCTGATCATCCATTTCTCGACCGGTGGCACCAGCCACACGCAGGCCTGTGCGCTTCCGGCCGGGAACTGTCAGGTCACACCGTCACTGCAGTCCTTCGCGGACGTGGCCGTGGGTGGCTGTCCGTTCACGCCGGAAACCAAACAGTTCACGATCAAGAACACCGGCGACGACTGCCTTACGATCAGCGCCATCGCCAACGCGGCACCGTTTTCCGTGCAATCCACCTCGACGCCACTGCCAGCGACTCTGGCCAAGAACGAGACCATGACGGTCACGGTGGCGTTCAACCCGACCACGGTCGGGAACTGGAACACGCAGGACCTGATGATCACCCGGTCCCCCGCGAACGGGGCGGATCGACTCCAGTGCAAGGGCAAAGCGGTCGCGGCCCAGGCGAAGGTGACGTTCAGCGCCACGTCCTTCAACTTCGGCAAGCACCCGGTCGGCACGCCCGCACCCGGCAAGACGCTCTCCATCACCAACACAGGGAGCCTACCCCTCTCGGTCAGCGTGCCGGTGCTCAGCGCGTCGGGATTCACCTGCGCCGGGTTCAACGGCACGCTGAACTGTGGGCAGGCGCAGACCATCGCCCTCGGATTCACACCCCCCGCAGAGGGGCCCCAGACGGCCACACTCAGCGTCGTGAGCGGCGCCCCCGGCAGCCCGCACACCATCACGTTGAACGGAGAGGGCTGTGTCGCCAACGCGGAGATCGCCGTACCCCCCTCGGCTCCCATCGACTTCCTGCAAGTGGAGCAAGGCTTCCGTACAGTGCGCTTCATCGAGGTCAGCAACCCCGGTGACGGCCCGCTCCAGTTCACCGGGACGATCTCTGGCGCGGACGCCGCCCTGTTCGGGCTCCCCGACCCTCAGGGCTCGATCACGAACGCCCCCGGGACCCGCGTCTACGACGTGCTGCCCGTCTCGCCCTGCGGGCCCGGTGCGGCTGGAAGCGGGAAGACGGTGGTCGCCGTCTCGTTCGTGGCAGCCGACACGCCTCGGGTCGCCACCGCCAGCCTGACCCTGTCTGGAAGCAACGCGACCAACGTTCCGGTGGGCCAGACCTGGGTCTTTCCGCTGACCGCGGAGATCACGCCGCCGGTGGCGTTGGATGTGGCGGTGGTGGTCGACCACTCCGGCAGCATGAACGATCCGCTCGGATCCCGCGTGAAGATGGAGGCAGCCGTCTCGGCCACGCAGCTCTTCGTGGAGCTGCTGCGTCCCGATCTGGACGACCGGGGAGCCATCGTGCGCTTCAACCACCTTCCCGACGTCCCCACGCCGATGACGCCGATCACCACGACCGGCGTGCCCACCCAGAACCAGATCCTTCAGTCGGTACCCGCCAATCTCCCGCCCGCGCAAGGGAACACGGCCATCGCGGCCGGGGCGATCACCGGCGCTCGTGAGGTACTCAAGCCGCGCGCCACCACGCCTGCCAACCTGAAGCGTGCCGTGGTCGTCCTGAGCGACGGAATCGAAAACACGGGCTTCGAGGACCCCTCAGGCAGCGGAAACTGGTTCAGCATCCTGGGGGGCAACATGCTGCAGCCCCTACCGGCCAGCGGGAACGTCAGCACGTCGCCGGTGGTCAAGCCGGGGAACGTCGACTTCTACTCCATCGGACTCGGTCGGGACACGGACATCGACGCGGCCCAGCTCGAGGCTTTGGCAGGGAGCGCCAACCACTATCTGCACGTCAATCAAGATCTGACCGGCGCGAAATACTTCGAGCTGGAGAAGTACTACACGCAGATCTTCATGGACATCGTGGGTACGTCCTCTGTGGCCGACCCGATGTTCTGGATCGCTCCTGGTCAGAAGCACGAGATCGAGTTCGACGTGTTGCGCGGTGACGTCGACGCGCTGGTGGTGCTCTACGACTTCAAGGGAATGCGACTTCCCTTCTTCTGCGTCTCACCTGCCGGTGAGGTCATCGACCCTGGTGCGATACCGGCCGGATATCAGTTGAGAGCGGGATCGACGAGTCAAGCGCGCATCGTCGAATTCAAGATGCCGCTGAAGGAGCCCGATCGGTACGCCGGCCGCTGGCGGGTCATGGTCGAACACCCGGGGATGGTCTGTCGCGGAACGCCCAGCCAGAAGGCCAGGGGCCTCGGCTTCCTGCCGCGCGACTGCGGCGAGTACAAGGACCCGCTGCTCTACGGCATCGCCATCGGCGTCGGGAGCAACTTCCGCATGATGCCCTACGTGACTCCGGGACCGGTCTACGTAGGTGATCCCATCCAACTGACGGCGGTCGTGACGGAGGCCGGCTTACCGGTGACCGGCTGCACGGTCTCCGTAGAGACCACGGCCCCAGGTGGCGCGACCTGGACGCAAGGTCTGCACGACGACGGCGCTCATGCCGACGGGTCGGCGGACGACGGCGACTACGGGAGCTCGTTCACACACACCGTTCAGCCGGGAACGTACCACTTCCGCTTCCGCGCCACCGGCTATAGCCGGGACGGCGAACCCGTGGTGCGCGAGGCGTTCCGCGACAAGGCCGTGCTCCCTCGCACCAGCACGCCACCGGGTGGCGGAGGGGGGTCGGGCGGCTTCGAACGTTGCTGCAAGGAGCTGTTGGAGGAGCTGCGTCAGCAGCACCGGCTCCTGAAACGGTTGATCGAGCGCTGATTGAATCAGCGACGGGTCGGGGCCACCGCGACGGTGGCCCCGCTCACCTTCCAAAGGAGAACAAAATGTTGAGACGTCTGGGGATCCGTTGGTGGGTCCAGATGATCACGTGCATCGCGTGTACGGCCGCGGCCGCGCTGACGCTGGCTTTCCCGGCCTGGGTCGAGAGCACGTTCGACCTCGCGCCGGACGGAGGAAGCGGTGCGTTCGAGGTTCTGCTGCTCGTGGGCTTCGCGGGTGTGGCCGTCGCCTTGGCGGTCGCGGCCCATGGAGAAGCCCGGAAACGTCTCTCACTCACAGCCTAGCGCTGCAGGAGGCAATGATGGCAACGCGTGGAGGTGGTGGACAGGACAAGGGAGGTGGGCGGAAGCCTCCGAAGAAGAAGGAGCCCGCTCCCGAGGGCCAGGAGCGGCCGACCCTCGGCAACCCGGACGCGGATCCGGTGCGACTCCACCGGGAGTACGTCGAGCGCCATACCGGAGGGGGAGCGCCACCCACAGGCGATGCGTACCAGCGTGCGCTCGAGCAGTGGCATCAGCTTCCGGGCGCGGTCCGGAGGCCTGCCACCGAGATCGGATCGCAGGAGTCCGGCGGCACTCCCGATGACGAGGCGACGTCTGGTACGGAGCGGCCGCGAGACGACGAGGAGGTGCAGCCATGAGCCTCGTCGGAACGATTTGGGCTCCCATCGGGCCCAGCCCCATCGCACAGGGTGGGCGTCAGGACAACGGACTCACCACCGCCATCGCCATCCACCCGAATGACGGCAGCATTCTCTACCAGGGTACGGCCGGAGGGGGGATCTGGCGCAGCCGGGACGGTGGCTCCACATGGACGCCCCTGTTCGATCGGCAGATCGCCCTCGGCATCGGTGAACCGGGTGCCATCGCCATCGACCCCAACGACACCAGCATCCTCTATATCGGGACCAGCGCCCGCGTCACGCCGCAAGCCCAGGCCGGGCTGTACAAGTCCACGGACGGCGGCGCTTCCTGCGTGCGGCTCGGCTCAGGCTACCCGTCCGGCAACGTCGGCAACGCCAACCAGTTCTTCAATCAGTTCATCAACGTCATCCGGGTGGACCCGGCCAATTCCCAGGTGGTCTACCTGGCATCGAGCAGCGGTGTGTTCCGCTCCACCGATGGTGGGTTGAACTGGACGCTCGGAACCGGCAGCAGCGGAGACGCGCGGTCGCTGGTGCTCGACACCACTTCCCCGGTAGCTGCACGCATCCTCTATGCGGGAGTCACGGGAGGCGGGGTGATCCGCTCTACCGACGGCGGTCGTAACTGGACGCGCATCCTGGGCGCGACCACCCCGGCCGTGGTCACGGCCGTCGGCGCTACGCCGGGTGCGAGCTTCAGCAAGGTGATCGTGGATCTGGCTCCGCCCACGTCGCCACCCAACGCAGCGGGCGTACAGGTGCTGTACGCGGCGCTCTCCGGCCGCGGAGGCGCGCCCGATCCGGTCGGCCTCTTCGTGAGCACCGACCAGGGAACCACGTGGACGCAGCAGACGGCCACCGGCATGCCGGGCAACACGCAGGGTGGCTATAGCTTCCACATGGCTGTCGACCCGGCCTCCCCGGGAGACGGTGTCAACGACACGGTCTACGTGGGGTGTGTGGGGCAGGCTCGTTCGACGGATGCCGGGCAGAACTTCACGACCTTGAACGGCATGCACGCCGACACCCACGCCTGGGCGTTCTTCCCCCAGCCCAGCCCGACACCCACCACGATCTACTGCGGGAACGACGGAGGGGTGTTCCGTTCGACGGACGGCGGGACCACGTGGACGCCCCTCAACAGCGGCAGCCTGCAGACCGCGCTGTTCTACAACCTCGACATCAAGCCCGACGCCGGTGCGTCAGTCTCGCTGGGGGCCCTTCAGGACAACGGCATCCAAACCACGACCGGGGCCACGAGCCCCGGGTGGAACAGCCCGCAGGGCGGCGACGGTTGGGACGCGGTGTTCGACGGTGTAACGGCTGGACGGGCGTACGGCACCAGTGGTTTCTGGAGCCCCGCGCCCTGCACGCGGGTGTTCCGCTCGGACGACGACGGCGCCAGCTGGCCTTTCGCCAACGAGATCACACCGTGGGGCACCACCAGCGATCAGGGCTGCTATCTCGCGTCCCTCGCGGCAGACCCCAGCGCCGCCGGCCGAATCTACGTGAGCGGGAACCAGAATCTGTGGCAGACCCAGGACGCCGGAGCCAACTGGCGCAATCTCGGTGCGTTCCCCGGCCGTCCCGCCGTGGCGCCCACCAACGGCAACAACGTGGTCGTGGCATCCGGGAGCCAGGTCTTTCTCTCGACCAACGCGTTGGCACCCACGGTGGGGGCGCCCAGTGGCGTCACCTTCAACAACATCACGCGCAACCTGCCCGCGCGGAGCGTCCAGCGCGTAGCGTTCGACCCGTCCGACCCCACCGTGATCTATTGCGTGCTGGGTGGCTTCAACGGGGGAGCGGGCCAACGGGGCCACGTCTTCCGCACCACGGTAAGCGGGACCGCTTGGCAGGACATCTCGCCAACCCTGGACGTGCCGTTCGGCGGTCTGGCGTTGGACGGCTCCGACACGCCGACCACGATCTACGTCGGAACCGATCTGGGTGTCCTGCGGTCGGTGGATCTCGGCACCACCTGGACGGTGCTCGACGACATCCACTTCCCGCGTGCGCCCGTCACCGACCTGGTGCTCTCCCGCCAGGGCGGCATCCTGCGCGCCGCTACCTACGGACGAGGAGTCTTCGAGTTTCGCCGGCCGAAAGGCCCGGCGATCGCAGTGAACCTCGAGGGCGGGCTGGGCTTCGGGACGGTCTGTTCGGGTCCCGAGCACCGCACGCTGCAGATCTTCAACGTCGGCGTCGAGAACCTGATCATCACCAGCGTCCAACGGCTGATGGGTTCCACCGGCTTCCGCGTGCTTCCGTCGCCCGGCACGCCCCTGATCCTGGCTCCCGGAGAAGAGATCGACTTCACGGTCGAGTTCGTTCCCACCACGCCCGGCCTCCCCGAGGCGGCAACCCTGCGGATCAACACCAACGATCCCGGTGCCCCGACCGTCGACCTGATGGCAACGGGCGTAGGCGGTGTCCCTTCGTTGGAGACCATCGTTCCCGATCGTGGGGACTTCGGTGCGGTCTGCATGGGCGCGTTCGTCGATCGCGATCTCATCGTCAACAATCGGGGAAGCTGTCCGCTTCGGATCACGGGCATCATCTCATCGTCTCCGGCGTTCATCGCGCCCCGGGTCTCGTTCTTCCCGCTGGAGGTGGCACCCGGCGGGTCCATCGAGCTGCCTGTCCGCTTCCAGCCCCAGGTGCTCGGAGGCGCTGCAGCAACGCTCACGCTGTTCAGCAACGACCCCTCGAGCCCGGAGTCGGTGCGTCTGACCGGCAACGCGCCGCCTCCGCGCCTAGCCATCTCGATGGCAGACGCCGGTTCCTTTGGAGACGTATGCGTCGGCTCATTCCGCGACGAGCCACTGCTGCTCAGCAACAGCGGCACCTGTCCCTTGACGGTGACCGGCATCACGTCCACGTCCACGGAGTTCATCCCACCGGGCGTGAGCGCCTACCCGCTACGCGTGGCACCGGGGGACGCCGTGTGCGTCCAGATCCGCTTCCAACCGGTCAGCTTTGGACCGAAGTCGGCGGTGCTGACGGTAACCAGCGATGACCCCACGGGGCCCCGGACGATCGCGGTGTCGGGATTCGCACCGAGCGGCACCCTGGCTCTATCGGGTTCGGGCCACTTCGGCCCCGTGGACTTCGGGCGCCGCGCAGAGCGCACGATCTCGATCTGCAACGTCGGGAAGTGCGACCTGAAGGTGCATCGGGTAGCATTCTTGCCCGACTGTTGGAAGCCCGGCTGTCACGACCCCGACACCTGCGATGACGGATGCGGGTGCGGAGGGCAGCACGGAAGCGGCCACGCTCACGAGCGGTCCGACCAGTGCTGCGGCACGTTCAAGATCGTGAGCAACCCCTTCCCGGCGGTGATCCGACCGGGATCGTGCCTGCCGGTCCTGATCCGCTTCACGCCGAACTGTTCGGGGCCACAGTGCTGTGAGCTCAGGATCGAGACCGACGATCCCGAGGCTCCGGAGACGATCGTGTACGTGACCGGGTCGTTGCACCGAACGCTGCGATCGGCGCTCAAGTGCTGGGCGGCCGACGAGATCCAGGAGCTCTGGAAGGCCGGGAAGCACCGCTGAGGAGGCCCCTCCCTCCTCCGGGCCCGCCCCGCGGCGAGTCGACTAGCTCGGCTCGCCGTAGGGCGTGTCCGGAAAGCGGAGCGTCCTGGTCGTGTCTCGTTCGAAGGCATCGAGGCGCAGGAGAAAGGATCCGACCCCCGCGGCGCCCTGCATGTAGCCCGTCTGAGCCACGAGGTTCTCCGGCTCCGTGCGATTCTCCGCTTGGATCCACCGGAGTCCGTCATCCGTATTCGATGAGGCACGCGCCAGCGTATCGGCGACGACGCGCTCGACCATCCGCCGGCTTTCCGGGGTGGGCGCGAACGTGGCCAGGTCCAGCATGTATTCGCCGACGCCGACGTTGCCACAGCACTGACTGATGTTCTCCCAGAAGCCCGGCGTGCGTGTCTCGGGCACACCGCTCGCGAACAGCCCGCGGGTCAGCCGGTCCGTCCATTCTCCCCAACGCGCGTCGCCCGTGACGCGTTGCAGGCGGGTGAAGAGGCGGACGGTTCCGGGAGGTCCGTGGCACCAGCTCAAGTAGTACAGGTCCTCGCCACCGTCCTCATGGTGGAAGATGAGCGTCCGGTCCCCCTCCCGCGTGGCGATCGCGTCGAGGTAGCGGGCGCCCTGCAAGGCCGCCTCCAGGAATCGCGTCTCACCGGTCCGCTCGTACAGCGTTGCCAGCGCATAGGCGACGCCGGCGGTTCCGTGGGAGAAGTTCGGGTAGTTGCGTCGGAACTCCCGCGCGGGATACCACATCGTCCCGCCTTGGGCGGGCTCTCCGGCCGCGATCAGCCCGTGGCCGGCCTGCACGGCCAGCGCCAGGTGGGCGGCGTCGCCCCAGCGTCGGTGCGCTTCCAGGAGCAGCAACGCCACACCGGAGTTTCCGGAGATGATGTCGTACGAGCCGTTCCACTCCACCGCCTCCCCCTGCCGCCGGGCTCTTCGCGCCAACTCGTCCAACAGCGTGCGGGCGCGCGCGACGTCTTCCGGCGCACCCGTCAGGTCGGAGAGGGTCATGAACGTGAAGGCGAGGCCCGCGAGCCCCGAATACAGCCCGGTATCCAGCTCCGTCTCCGGACTCCGACTCGCGTGCCAGAGATGGGCAGCCCCCTGCCCGGCGGCGTCGCGCCAACGGTCATCTCCGGTGGCCCGGGCCAGCTCGGCCAGGAACACCACCACGCCGGGCATGCCGTTGTAGAGGTCGAAGCTCACCGACTCCGGCCGTAGCGGGTCGGCCGGCCAGGCGGCGCCGTACTCGGTGGCGCGACGGCTGGACTCGATCCAGTCCGCGGCTCGGACCGCTAGGTCGAGGTAGCGACGTTCGCGGGCGGGCCCGACGCGGAGCTCCGCCCCCAACGTCCCGGGAACGGCGACCGTCAAGGCGGCCAGCGCGGTTTGCTCCAACCATTCACGGCGTGTGGGCATGCGCACCTCCGCTCGAGGAATTCGACAAGGGCCGCCGTGCTGCCCAGACGATGGGCTGTCCGACGAAGACGGCGTGTCCCACCAATTGGATCAGCCAGCGCTTCGTCGCAGCGAGCGGGTTGCCGGTGAACACCGGAATCACGACACCCGACATGACCAGCCAGATCAGCGGCCCCAAGACGGCGCCCACCGCGAGCGTGCCGCGCGTCGTGGCCAGCAGGCGGCGCAACCACGCCGAGCGTGTTTCGAGCGCGATGAACACCAGAGACCAGGTGAAGGCCACGAGGAAGTGCATGGTCAGGCCGATCAGCGCGCCTCGGGCACCGGCTTCCATCATCTCCGGGCCGAATACGGTGGCCGCAACGCCCCGGAACACACTGAAGGGCGGCCGGCCGTAGAAGGCCGTGAGCACGAGGGCCCAGGTGCCATCCACCAACCCCAGGAGGAGGCCGGTTCGGACGAGCCTGGTCAGGAAGGAAGGCGGCATGGCGGATTCCACTGGGACGTGACAACGGCCCCCCTCGTCTGCGTACCCGGGGCGCCTGCTCCAGGATCTCGCGACCCGGCGTCGCCGTCAAACCGGCTGGGCGCCTACCTCCAGATGCCGAGGACCGCGATGGTGGACAGGGCTTGGGCCAGTGCGGTGACCACACCGTAGATCTTGGCGCCTCGGGCGGCGCTGCCGCCACTCTCCTCGAGTTGGTCGAGCATCTCGTTGGCACGCTCGCTCAGGCGCTCCGTTCGCACCACGATGCTGTCGAAGCGCACGCCGTGTCGGTCGCCCGCGATCCGGGTGAACACCGTCTTGCTGCCGTCGCGCAGCTCATCGGACAGTGCCCGCACATTGGCGATGGTCCGGTCCACGCTCTCGGCTTGCTCCTGGTTGAGAAACAGGGCCGCCCCCAGCGGCGCGTCGGGATTGGCGCTCACCGAGGACTCCACCGTGGTGAGCACGGAGTCGATGTGCGTCAGCGCGCTTTCCAGCGTCTCGAGTTGCCGCTGCCCCAGGATCAGCCGACCTGCGAGCTGGTCTCCACCGCGGTCGGCAACGGCACCCAGGGTATCGGCGAGACGGCGCGCCCCCAGCACCGCTCCTCGCATCTCGGCCAGGGAGCCGTTGAGATCGTCGATGATGCGCTCGTAGCGATTCTGGGGTGGCGCATCGGCCTTGGCCGGAGAGCTGAGGTAGTCCATGGCGTCGCTCAGGAACGCCAGGACGTCGGCCCCCTCCTGCGGAGAGAACTCCCGGACGCCCTCACGCTCGGCCACCAGCTGCGTGCTCGAGTACGACGGCACCAGACGCACTCGCGGCGGACCGGACGTCCCGATTCCGATGCTGGACCCCACCGCGACCGCGGTCCCGACTCCCAGCGCCGCGTCCAACCTCGACACCTCGGGCGACAAGCCCGCTGCGGCGGAGACCTGCGCGAAGGCGGAGGCGTCGACGAAGCCTTGGATCCGCGTGTAGCGCCCGACGTCCGACCACTGCAACCGCACCGGACCGAACGTGAGGGCGGTCCCCGGTCGCACTTCCCCGGATGGCACCCCCTCTGCCCTTCCCGGACCGTCCACGGCCCACACGCCCTCGCCCGAGCGCCGCAGCTCCCAGCGTTCCTCCCCACCCTCCAGCACCACCGACTCCGGGGACTGGTAGCGTAGGGTCAACGCACCGGAGCCGACCTCGGCCACGGGATCCCGCGCGCTCAGCGTCAGGGACTGGCGCTCGCCCAGCGGTCCAGGACGCTCCACCGAAACCTGCAGGGCCGCCAGGCCCGGCTCCACGGCCGCGATGCGCCCGACACACTGCTCGTAGAACTGGACGCGCGTGTCGGCGCGCAACTCCACGATCCCCGACACATAGGCGACGAACGGGAGGTCCGCATCCGAGCATCGTGCGCGCGCGACCACCGTGAGCCAGACGATCGCTCCGATCGCCACCAACACGATCACCAGCCCGAAGAGCTGGTTGAGACGCAGCGAGTCCCGTCCGGCGCCCTCCGCCCGACCGGCCACAGCTTCCTCCGGTCCGCTCATCGGGCCATCCACAGTGCGGCGGTGATGACCGTGCAGAGGGTGGTCGAGAGCACCGTGCTCTCCCACGCAGCGTCCTGGAGCTCGGAACGCCTCGGGTCAGAAGGTCGACGCTCGGCGGCTTCCACGCCGATCGCGCACGAGACGAACGCGACGATTCCCCCGAACAGCATGGACCTCCAGGAGCCCGTGACCACCGAGTCCAGGAACGCGGTGTAGTAGTCGACCGCCAGCGCCGAGTGCAGGGACGAGCCGTCGAACGTGTATCCGATCATGAGAAAGTATTGTCCGATCACGAAGAAGAGCGCGGTGGTGAGCGGAACCGAAACCAGGTGGGGCAAGACCTGCGCGTTCAGCTCAGCGGGCGGACCATACGGATCGGCGAGGCGATGCGTGAGCGGACGGATGGCAAGCTTGAGCGAGAGGGGGGCGCCGCTGCGCGCGGCCACCAGGACGGCCAGCCCGAGGGGGAGCCCCCCCGCGATGAAGATCGGCAAGAACGCCGACTCGAAGAGCGGTCGGATCACGCCCAGCTCATCCGCCACCGTGCGCAGTCCGAGTCCCAGGACCGTCCCCAGCAGCAGCACGTCCAACCCACCGCGCGTCAGCGTCCTGAAGATCTGACCCAGCGTCAGCCGGAGGACAAGCAGCACGCCGCGTCGCGACCCGATCTCCGCCAGACCCGTGCCCGCTGCTCGGAGCAGACGGAGCCCGAAGCTGACCAGCACGCCCAGATTGGTCACCCACACCTGGCCGGTCCGCTCGAGTGTCGCTGCGATCATCGCCGACCGTGCAAGAGGGGAACGTGCTCCCTATCGGAAGGGATCTGCGACGCGCCGAACCTACCCCCGCGCGCAGGGGCTCGCCAGAACGGCCACGCGCCCCCCGGCACGCGCAGCGGCGGGCCGTGGCGGATCAACGCTCGGGCTCCCGACTTGACGTGTTCGGCCCCTCGACGCTCATTCTGGAGGGGCGCACCCCGTCCGGTTCCCCGCGCCCGCCGGCCTCGCAGCCACACGCCACCGAGGGCACGCCATGCCGTCCCGCAGCTTCTACGTCTTCCTGGGTCTCCTCGCGCTGGCCGGTGCCGGCTGGTTGGCCTATTCCGTGACCCGGGCTCCGAGCGGCGCCACCGTCTCCGCGATGCCGCTCGAAGACCTGGGCGATGCGCAGGCGCTCCTGGATGCAGCCCAAGGAGTCGATGGCGGCAGCCCCGACGCACCGGTCCATGTGATGGTGTTCAGCGATTTCACCTGCCCGTCCTGCAAGCACTTCAACGAGGTGGTGGAGCCGCGGCTCCAGAGCGAGCTCATCGCCACGGGAAAGGTGCGCTACACCTACCACGACTATCCGCTCGACCCCCTGGCCCGGGAAGGCAATTCCCACCGACATGGGCTGCTGGCCGCCCGCGCCGCCCGCTGCGTCGCCGAGCAGGGCCGGTTCTGGGAGTTCCACGATCTGCTCTTCGAGCGGCAGCAGCAGTGGTCCTTCGATCGCCGTCCACCGTTCGAGCGCCTGGAGCAATACGCGGCCGAGGTGGGCGCGCAGGTCGAGCCCTTCCGTGCCTGCCTGGACGGCGACGCGCACACGCAGGTGATCATGGCCAACCGCATGCTCGGCGACAGCCTGCACATCACGGGCACCCCCACCACCTACGTGGAGGGTCGCGTGCTCGATCCCTGGGACAGCTACGACGCCCTGGTGGCGCTGGTCGAGGAGGCGCTGGCCCGCCGTTGAGGTCGGGCTGCGTCGGTCGGGCTGCGCCCGGCGGGGGACTCCGCTGGGTGCGTTGTCCCCCCGCCGGAGCGCGCCTACCTTGAGCGCCCCACCCGTTTCGGTCGGCTTTCGATCACGCAGGAGGCGCGCATGAGCGAGGTCAAGCTCACCGTCAATGGCCGAGTCCATACGCTGGACGTCGACCCCTCCACTCCGCTGCTCTACGTGCTCCGCAACGACCTGGGGCTCCGCGGCCCCCGCTTCGGATGTGGGCTCGGGCAATGCGGAACCTGCACCGTGTTGGTCGACGGTCGACCCACCCGCTCATGCAGCCGTGCGCTGTCGTCCATCCGCGGTGAGGTCACCACTCTGGAGGGGCTGTCGCAGGACGGGCGCCTCCATCCGTTGCAGCAGGCCTGGATCGATGAGCAGGTGCCACAGTGCGGCTACTGCCAGAACGGTCAGATCATGACGGCCAAGGCGCTGCTGGACCGCAATCCCGAGCCCACGGACGAGGACATCCGCCAGGGGATGAACGGTGTGCTCTGCCGCTGCATGACCTACTACCGCATCCAATCCGCGGTCCGCAGGGCTGCCGCCGTCATGGCGGCGGATGGTGCCAGCGGCCGCGGTGGCTCTGGGCCGGAGCGCCCGCAGGAGGTCCGGTGATGGGCTCTTTCCCGGAGCGCGCCGAAGCGCTGGCCCGTGCGCTGGGGCCCTGGCAGGGGAGCACCTCGCGCCGCGATTTCTTGAAGGCCTCAGGCCTGTTCGTGTTGAGCTTCAGCGGAGGCGGTGCGCTGCGGCCCACCCCCGCGGCCAGGGGCGGGCGCGGCGGCGCTGCCGCCGGCCCCTACCCCGACCCGGACTACCTGCAGCTCGACTCCTGGCTGGTCGTGCACGAGGACGGCTCGGCCACGTTCTACGTCGGCAAGACCGATGGCGGCCAAGGTACGGGGACCGCATTCCGTCAACTCATGTGCGACGAGCTGGACATCGCCTACGACCGGACCACGCTGGTGATGGGGCGAACCGACCTGACCGTCGATCAGGGCGGGTCGGGAGGGTCCGACGCCATCGAGCGCGATGCGGTGCCGGCGCGACGCGTCGCCGCGGAAGCTCGACGCGTGCTGCTCGAGCTCGCGGCCGAGCACTTCCAGGTCACGACGGAGCAACTCTCGGTGCGTGAGGGCGTGATCTGGCTGACTCGCGAGCCCGCTCGGCGCGTCACCTACGGGGAACTCGTGGGCGCGCGTCGCTTCGACGTGGCGCTCCGCGGCGACAACGTGAATGAGACCACGGGTCAGGCACCGCTCAAAGCGGTCCAGGACCTCAGGCTCACCGGTCAATCGATTCCACGCTACGACATCCCCGCCAAGGTCGACGGCTCCCTGCAATGGGCCGTCGACGTGCGCCTACCGGGCATGGTGCACGCGCGCCATGTGCGCCCTCCCGCGGCTGGTGCCAGCGTAATCGCCATCGACGAATCCTCGGTGCGCGACCTCCCTGGCTTCCTGCGGGTGATTCATCGCGGGAACTACATCGCGGTCCTCTGCGAACGGGAGGAGCAAGCGATCGAGGCGGCGGGCCGTCTCGACGTGACGTGGAGCGTTCCCGCCGGGGCGCCCTTCCCTTCCTCCGAGGACCTCTTCAGCTACCTGCGCCGCACTTCTCCGGAGCCCGGACGCCCGCCGCGCGCAGTCGGTGATCCGGACGGAGCACTGGCCGCCGCGGCCACGGTGATCGAGGCCTCCTACGACGTTCCGTTTCAAGGGCATACCGCCATCGGCCCCGCACACGGTCTGGCCGATCCCTCGGACGGCCAGCTGACGATCTATACGAACGACATGAAGCCCTACAGCCTGCGCACGGGAGTGGCGGACTTCCTGGGGCTGCCCCGCGACCAGGTGCGGGTCATCTGGATGGATGGACCGCAGCTCTACGGACGAACGGCCGCGGACGATGCCGGGTTCGAAGCCGCCTATCTGGCCCACGAGATGGGCCGCCCGGTACGCGTGCAGTGGAGCCGCGAGGAGGAGACCGCCTGGGATACCAAGGGTCCCGCGTTCGCCTTCGATCTGCGCGGGGGGTTGGACGCCTCCGGGAAGCTGGTAGCTCTCGACTACCGTGCGCGTGTCGCGGACTACGCGCATGTGGGCTACAACGAGCCGGACACGGTGCTCATTGCACAGCTGATGGGCATCCGCCCCGCGCGGCCGTCCCCGGGCGGGGCGTCTCCTCCGGACGAATCCTATCACATTCCCAGCCGGCGCCAGGACACGGCCGTGGTGCGGTTCCCGTTGGCCTTCGAGACACCCCTGCGCACGGGCAACCTGCGCGACCCGGGCGGCCCCCAGGTCACCTTCGCCGGAGAGTCGTTCATCGACGAGCTGGCCGCTGCGGCGGGTCGGGACCCGGTCGAGTTCCGCCTGGACCTGCTGCGCGCCAGCAGCGACGACGACGAGGCGTTCCTTCGTACGAGAGCGATCGCGGTCATTGAAGCAGCGGCCCGCGAGTACGGATGGACCGCGCGTCCCTCGGTGCAGCAGATCGGAAGCGAACGGATCCTCACGGGTCGGGGCATCGCGTATGCGCACCGCGCCCGCACCGTGGTCGCGGAAATCGCGGAGGTGGACGTGGATCGCGAGACCGGAGCCGTCCGTGTACGGCGCATGGTCTGCGCGCACGACTGCGGGTTGGTGGTCAATCCGGACGGCGTGCGCAGCGCCATCCAGGGGAACCTCCTGCATGGCCTCAGCCGCACTCTGTTCGAGGAGGTCCGGTTCGACACGGAAAAGGTGACCAGCGTGGACTGGCGCACCCACCCGACCCTGCGCCACCAGGATGCGCCCGAGCGCATCGACATCGTATTGGTAAACGGGGACCCGAACCCGGCCCGCCCCGATCTGCCCGCCTACGGAGCGGGGGAACCCTCCCATCGACCCGTGGGCGCTGCGGTGGCCAACGCGATCTTCGACGCGACCGGCGTACGCCTACGCCGGCTTCCCCTGCGACCGGAGCGCGTGAAAGCGGCGTTGGAGGCTGCGGGGCTGTAGGAGGCGGCTTCCTGCCTCAGCGCGCATGCCAGGCGGCCAGCACCTCGCGCTCGCGTTCCGCGGGTAATCCTGCTCGCATGGTTCCGTTGCGCTCGTCACTGCGCGACAGGTAGTAGGCGAGGGTGGCACGCGCCGTCTCGCCCAGCGAACGGTAGGTGAGCCCGGCCGCGCGAGCCCGCTCGACGCTGACGCGCATGAACGCGGCGCTCTCGTCCGTGACCGGCACCCACACGGGCATGTGGGACCAGCCCCGCACCTCCTGCACCGCCAGGAAGTCCTGCTCCACCCAGGTGAACCTCGCGTCGGAGCCGAGGGCCGCGCGGATGCCCTCCAGCATCTCGCGCATGGAGCGCGGTTCCTCCGGTCCGGTCGCGTTGAACACGCCCACCGTGCCCTGTTCGGCCATGCGGATCGTCCAGTGCGCGAGGTCACGGGCATCGATGATCTGCGTGGCGTCGTCGGGGGTGCCCGGTGCCAACACCTCCCCTCCACGATGGATGCGCGCGGGCCAATAGGTGAACCGATCCGTCTCGTCGCCGGGGCCTACGATCAGGCCGGGCCGGATGATGGTGGCCCGGCCTGGGAACCAATACCCCGTTTCCCGTTCCGACAGCGCCTTGAGCGCCCCATAGAAGCGCCCCGACTCCTCCACCGGCAGCGTGAACGGGTCCGCCTCTCCGTCGTAGACAGCGACCGGTGTCGTTTCGTCCATGCCCGGTCGGCTGTTGTCGGCGTAGACGGAGATGGTGCTGATGAAGATGTACTGTTCACAGGCATCCTTGAGCAGCTCACCCGACAACCGCACCCAGTTGGGAAGCGTGGTGGGGTTGTCGATCACGACATCCCAGGTGCGCCCCTTCAACGACTCCAGGTCTCCGTTGCGATCGCCCACCAGGTGTTCGACGGATTCGGGCAGATCGGCCTGTCGGCGTCCCCGATTGAACACCGTGACCGTGTGCCCTCGCTCCACGGCATACCGGACCTGGTGCGGACCTGTGAACCCAGTGCCACCCAGGATCAACAGACGAAGCTTGCGGGCGGGTGCGTCCGCACGTGGGCCGCGCCCGGCAGGGGCCGTCTCTGCGGACAGGGGCACGCCCAGTCCCACAGCTCCTGCGGCGGCTGCGGTCGTGTACAGAAAGCCTCTGCGGGTCGTGCTCATCGGTTGCTCCCAACGGATCGAGTCGTAGGTGTCGCCCAGGGCTGAGGTCCGGCGATTCGAGCGGGCCTTCCCACGCTAGCCGGCAGCCTGGTGGGCCAGCGCCGCGCGCTCCACGTCCCGCTTCGCCCGGCCCAGCAGCACGCCGTTGGCTGCCCAGGCCAGGGCGGCGCCGGCTCCGAGCAGCGCGATTCCCGACGGGCTCATCCCGGCTCCGCTCAGCGCGGAATCCACCTGGGCCACGAGCGCATCGCCGCCGCGGTAGACGGGGACGTCGATGGCGTTCTTCGCCTTGTACTTCGTCTCGGTGTCCACGCGGCTGAAGAGCATTTCCCTGCCCGGGCGCACGAACGAGTACTCCCCCACCCGCCGTGTGATCATCACGGCCGCCAACACGGCGAACGTCTGGGAGCCGGCCAGGAACAAGAAGCCCGCCATGACCGCGAGCGGCACGGCCGTCAGCAACGCTCCAATTCCGAACTTGGACGCGATCCTCCCGGTGAATACGATCTGTGCGAGGAAAGTGAGGCTCTGCACCGTGAAATCGAGCTGGCCGAACACGCGCGTGCGCACGGCCGTGTCCGCGAAGGTCTCGGACACGATGCGGAGCTGGGCGAAGTAGAGGAAGGTGTTGGCGGTGGCAGCCAACACCACGAACAGCGCGATGCCCAGCAGATACGGTGATTTCAGGATCAGGCTGAATCCTGCGAACGGGTTGCCACCCAAAGGGACGTCCTGAGGAGGCTTCACGGAACCGGGCTCGCCATCGCTCCTGGACCAGATCCCCAGCAGAATGCGCTGAAACACGATGGCACCCGTGAAGAGCGTTGCTCCGATGAACAGGATGGAGGCATTGCCCACCCGCTCCACGATGAGGCTGGTCAGCAGAGGCCCGGCCAGCGCGCCGGCCGTTCCCCCGGCGGCGATCACACCGAACAGACGCTTCGTCTGATCCATGTCGAAGAGCTCGAGCAGGAAGCTCCAGAACACGGAGACCACGAACAGGTTGAGTACGCTGATGAACACGAAGAAGAACTGCGCCGCGACCACGCTGTCACCGGCCGCGCGGAGAACGAATCCCACGCCCGCCAGCGCCACGGCCACGAACCCGTAGATCCAGGGGAGAAAGGCGCCTCGACGGAAGCGGGCACACAGCCATCCGTAGGCGGGGACGATGGCCAGCGACGCGATCCAGGTCGCGATATACAGGTCCGCCGTCCGCTCCGGACCCAGGATGGTCCCCACGGTCTCGCGCACCGGGCGCACCGAGAAGTACCCGGACATGACGCAGAAGAACAGCAGGAAGGCCGTCACCACCGCCGCGGTCTCGCCTGGCTCGATGGTCGCGCCCCGCTGCAGCAGCCGCGTCAGCGGCGAGGGTGGTGCGTTGGACGGGGGTCGGGTGTGCATGGCTCTCGTGCTCCGGTCGGCGGGCGGCGTGGGCTCGACGATACCCTGTCGGCCAGGCGGGCGACAGAGACGCTGCCGAGACCATCCGGACCCTGCGGCCCGGCGCCCCGCAGGCTCCCCCCGCGGCCATCCCGGGCACCGTCTCCAGGAGTGCGCCCCCGGCCCCGGGGCGCTATCGTCGAGGACCGCTGTCCCACCCCGTACGGAGACCCACGCATGGGCACCACACGTAAGGACTTCCTCAAGCTCTCCGCCGCGGCCGGCACCGCACTGGGACTCGGCATCGCGCCGGAACGGTTGTCCGCTCGAGTAGCGCTCCAGCAGGCGCCACGTCGCAAGCTGGATCTCCTGATCCTCGGCGGCACGGGATTCATCGGCCCCTACCAAGTCCGCTACGCCCTCTCGCGCGGACACAACGTCACGCTGTTCAATCGCGGCTCGGGCAACAGCATGTTCCCCGAGCTGGAGACGCTGATCGGCGACCGCACCGGAGATCTCGAGTCGTTGAAGGGTCGCCGCTGGGACGCGGTGATCGACAACGCCCGTCAGGAACCCAGTTGGGTGCGACTCTCCGGCGAGGTGCTCAAGGACTCGGTGGGGCTCTACCTCTACGTGTCGTCCAGGTCGGCCTACGCCGATCTGAGCCGCGTGCCCATGACCTCGGACGCGCCCACCTGGACCTACGAGACAGCCGGCATCAAGCGGGGCGATCCCGTCAACTACGGCCTGGGCAAGGCCGAGTCCGAGCGGGAAGCCCAGCGCGCCTTTCCGGGCCGTGCCACCATCCTGCGGCCGGGCCTCATCATCGGGCCCGACGACGACACCGACCGCTTCACCTACTGGCCGGCTCGCATCAATCGCGGAGGCGAGGTCCTCGCGCCGGGCGATCCCACGGATCCGGTGCAGATCATCGACGTGCGGGATTTCACGGAGTGGACCATCCGCTTGGCCGAGGACAACCGGGCAGGCGTCTTCAACGTGGTGGGACCGCGGATCCCTCGCCCCATGTCGGAGCTGCTCTATGGCGTTCGCGCCGTCACCACCGCGGAAACCAGCTTCACTTGGGTTCCCACGGATTTCCTGACCGACTTGGGGGTACGCCCATACTCAGACATGCCGGTCTGGCGGCCGCCCACGCCGGGCAATGAGGGCTTCGCCCGCTTCGACCTCACACCCGAAGTGGAAGCGGGCCTCACGTTCCGCCCCCTGGCTGTTACGGCCAAGGACACGCTGGATTTCCATCTGTCCCGGTCACCGGAGCGGCAAGCGGCGTTCCGCGCGGGCATCAATGCCCAGCGGGAAGCCGAGGTGCTCGCGGCCTGGCACGCACACAACCGCTGACGACCCTGAACAGGGAACCCGAGGAGAGGAACTGGATGGTCTCACGTCGCGATTGGCTTCGAATCACGGCCGGTGCTGGCGCGGTCCTGGGCCTGCAACCGCGCTTGCTCGATGCGCTCGCTCCGCAGCAGCAGCCTTTGTTGCGGAAGATCCCCTCCACGGGAGAGGAGATCCCCGTGATCGGGCTCGGCGGCGCCAACACGTTTTCACAGGTGGCGCGCGAACAGGACTTCGAGGCGGTGCGCGGTGTGCTGAAGGCGCTGGTGGACGGCGGCGGCACGCTGTTCGATACCGCGCCCGGCTATGGAGCCTCGGAAGAGGTGGCCGGCCAGGTCGCGGAGGAGCTCGGCATCGCCGACCGGATCTTCTGGGCCACCAAGCTGAACGTGGTGGGCCGCGGCGGCGGCATGGCCGACGCGGCCGCCGCCCGCGAACAGGTCGAACGTTCCTTCGAGCGCCTGCGCAGGGAGGTGATCGACCTCATCCAGGTCCACAACATGGCCGACCCGCCCACTCAGCTCGGCATCCTCAAGGAGCAGAAGGACCAGGGGAGGGTGCGCTACATCGGCATCACCACCACCAGCGAACGTCAATACGGCGAGTTGGAAGCCGTGATGCGCAACGAACCGCTCGACTTCATCGGCATCGACTACGCGGTCGATAATCGGGCGGCCGAAGAGGTCATCCTGCCGCTGGCGCAGGAGCGCAAGATCGGCGTGCTGGTGTACCTGCCGTTCGGCCGTAGCCGCATGTGGGCCCGCATCGGGGATCGTCCGCTGCCGGAGTGGGCGGCGGAGTTCGACGCCCACAGCTGGGCGCAGTTCATGTTGAAGTTCGTGGTGGCGCACCCGGCGGTGACCGTGGCCACGCCCGGCACCAGTGACCCCGGCCACATGATCGACAACCTCGGCGGTGGCTCCGGTCGTCTGCCCACGCCGGACCACCTGCGTCGCATGGTGGAGTTGGTCGAGGCGCTGCCCGCTGCCTCGAGATAGCGCGCGGGCCGGCGGCAGGCCCATGGGGGCCCGCCGCCGGTCACCGGTTCAATCCGGGAGTGCGAACGCCACGTAGGTGCCGCCGCTGGGCGCTCCGTTCTTTCCACCCCCGCAGGCGATGACGACGTACTGTTTTCCGTCCACCATGTAGGTGGCCGGCGTGGCGTTGCCGGCCGCGGGCAACTCCGCCTCCCAGAGCAGGGTGCCCGTGCTCTTCTCGTAGGCGCGGATGCGGTTGTCGTACGTGGTAGCGGCGATGATCAGCAGTCCGTTCTGCGTCACGATCGCGCCACCGTAGTTGTCGGTGCCCGTGTCGGTGAGGCCCTGGGCCGCCAGGGCGGGATACACCCCGAAGGGGATGGACCAGCGCAGAGTGCCCTCGTTCAGATCGATGGCGTTGAGCGTGCCCCAGGGCGGACGGATGCCGGGATAGCCTTCGTGGTCCAGGAAGATGTCGAAGAACGCGGTACGGTAGGGAAGCACATAGGGCGAGGAACCCACCGTCCCGGCCGCCACGTCGATCCCGGTCTCCAGGTAGCGCACGATCGCCTCGATGGTGGCCCCACCCATCGCGGCACCGAACGCAGGCATCAGTCCGGTGCCATCCCGGATGAGCTGAACCACCTGCTCACGCGTACGGCGGTCGAACACGCCTTGTAGAGACGGCCCCAACGCCGTGCCCTGTTGCTGGCTCCCGTGGCAATTGCCGCAGGTCGCCCCGTACAGCGACTCGTCGCTCTGGGGCACGAGCTTCAGCAGCCAGGCCATCTCGTTCGAGTTGACGTAGAGCAAACCCGTCTCGGGATCGAAGGCGGGCCCACCCCACTCGCCCCCGCCGTCCACTCCCGGGAAGATGATCATCCCACTCGTGTCCGGAGGCGAAAAGGGATCGTCGGTGTGGTAGGCCTGGAACGTCACCAGCGCGGCTGCGTGGGCTTCCGGCGTACGTTGGGTCAGGTCGTCCGCGGTGAGGTGTTGGCGCGCGAAGGGAGGGGGCGCCAGCGGGAAGGGTTGCGATGGAGCCGTGTATTCACCTTCCAGGCCACCCTGCGGTACCGGCCGCTCTTCGACGGGGAAGAGCAACTCCCCCGTAGTCCGCTCGAACACATAGACGTGGCCCGTCTTGGTGATCTGCGCCACGGCATCGGCGGACCGTCCGTTCCGGCGCACCGTGACCAGCGCAGGCGCAGCCGGGAAGTCGCGATCCCACAGGTCGTGGCGCAGGCCCTGGAAGTGCCAGAGGCGCTCGCCCGTGCGCGCGTCCAACGCCAGCACACTGTTGGCGAACAGATTATCGCCGGCGCGATTGGCGCCGTAGAAGTCGTAGGACGCCGATCCCGTCGCCGCGAAGACCATCTTGCGCTCGCGGTCCAGCGTCACGCCGCTCCAGGCGTTGGCGCCCCCCGCGATCTGCCAGGCGTTCTCGGGCCAGCTGTCGTACCCGAACTCGCCCGGATGGGGAATCGTGTGAAAGCTCCACACCAGCGCACCGGTGCGGATGTCGTAGGCGCGGATATCCCCCGGCGCGCTGGGCAGGGCTTCCGGCACCGAGCTGCCCATGATCAGCAGGTTCTCGAAGACCACGCCCGGCGTGCTCGCGCTCACCGACAGCCCCTCGGCGGGGCGGCCCAGACCCTCTCGCAGATCCACGATCCCGTCGGTGCCGAACGACGGGATCGGCCGGCCGGTCACCCGGTCCAGCGCATACAGTCGATTCCGGTAGTTGAAGAGCACCCGGTCGCCGGTCACCACTACGCCACGATGACGGATGCGGGACGCGGGCGGCTCCCCGTCGTTGGGGTCGAATCGCCAGAGCACCCGGCCCGTGGCGGCATCCAACGCGAAGACGTGCAGCTTGGGTGTGGTGCCGTAGAGCACGCCGTCGATCACGATGGGGTTGGCCTGCATCTCCGAGCCTGGAAATGCGTCACCCGTGTCGAACGTCCACGCCACCTCCAGACGAGCCACGTTGTCCGGGGAGATCTGCGACAGGGTGCTGTAGTGCGTGTGGTCGTCGTTGCCGCCGTACACCGGCCAATCCGACGGGTCGTAGCGGGGTGCACCCGAGCAGGCGCTCAGTGCAATCAGGCAGACCAGCGCGCCGATCGGCCGGAGACGGACGGACATGGACCACTCGGGTTGGGCGGATCAGAATGGACGTGGGGACGGCTCCGTCGCCGCCACCGGATCCCGTCCAGGCTACTCCGGACGGGCTCACGCGAGCAAGAAGGCGCTCCTGGCGGGGTCGGGGTCCGCGGGTCCGTGGCCCCTCGCCCGCCCTTCCTGCGCTTGAAGATCAGGACGCGATCCAAAGGGGTTCGGCCTGGTTCCGGAGAGTCCAGTGAAGCTCACGCTCGAATCCGTCACCTTCGATCACGATCAGACCTCAGCGAGTGCGGATGCCCTGACCATCCGGCGCAACGCTGGCATTCCCGTATGCCCCCCCGAATGGGTCCATGGTGTCACCGCGGACGAGTACGGCGCATCGGTGGCTGCGTACGCGCGCGACCGGGTGGCGGGCAACACCATTACGATCAAGGCCGTGATCCGGTCGGACGAGTCAGCGGACCCGCAGTCGGTCGAGATTCCGCCCACCATCCGAATACGGACCCTGGATGCGATGCCGCTGGCGGGGTGCCTGCCCGGCCTGTTCGCTCGGCTGAGGGGAAGCCCTCCTCCACCCGCCCCTCCGGGCGTGCTTGGGGTGGTGCCTCCCACCGATACGCTGATCGGACACCTGCACTCGCACGAGCAGACCTTGCCGCTGACCGGCAGCCGCATCGCGGAGGTGGGCATCGGTCGTCATGACATCGCCTGGTTCTGGCAGTATCAGGTTCAAGGCGAGACGACCTGGACGACCTTCGCGTCCACCAAGCACCGGATCTACACGGTATTGGACACACCGACCGCACCGTGGGGGCAGCCACCGAACCACGTGCCACCCCTGTCCCTGCCCTGGATCGATGCATTGGACGTCGTGTGCAGTTGGGCCTCTGGCGCTCAAACCGCCGACGAGGCGGCCGCGATCATCACCGAGCGGATCTTCAACGCCGGCCCTGCGGTGTTCGGCTACGACTGCGACGGGGGCTCCGCCTACTACTCCTACGACGACCTCGATCTCACCGCTGCGCTTGAGCGGATTCGCGGCGGGCCGGGCAACGGAGGACGAGTCAATTGCTCGGACTGCGCGTCCCTGGTGTCGACCCTCGCCGATCTGATCGGCCATGATCTGGGACAACAGCAGTTCAGTTGGGGTCTGGGAAACGGCGTGCTCCGCCTCATCGGTGACACGGCCGGCTGGTCGAGCTGCGTCGGTCCGTTCGGCTGGCACGAAGTGGCCTGGCATGGCACCGGAGTCGGCAGTGACCTCATCTGGGACGCCTGCGCGGCCCTCGACGGGGATCCCGACCCCGCCAATCCACCTCACAGCGCGTTGATCCCACGCCGGATTCCACACTCGGCTCCCTGGGTCGGCAGCTATGTGTGGCGGGCGGCCACGCCGCGTACCGAGGCCGAAGCGGCGCCCGACTTCCAGCCGTACGGCACGCCGCCCATTCGCCGCGCAGTCTTCTGAGCCGGGAGGAAGCAGCATGCAGACAGGGTCATTTCCTGCGATCGAGCTTCCAGGCCTTGCGGCACTGCGCACGGTAGACCGGCCGGCCGGGCACCGCTTTCCAGCACGACGCCAGATGCAGTTTGTGGAGTTGACCTCCCGTGGCTCCGACCGGTTGTTGCGACTGGACCTCTTCGACGCCTCCGGCGCCGGAGGCATGGACGCCGTGCTGCGAGTGCTGCGCGACGCCCTCCACTCCGCCGAGCCGCGCCAGGTCGAGCCTGAGCGCACCCAGGACGGTGCATTGCTCTGGAGCTGGCGTGGGGTTCGCCTGATCGGCGCCGGTCGCTGGGTCGCCCAGCTGCGCAACGCGGGGACCGGAGACCTCGACCTGGACGCGTTCGTCCCGCCCGTATTGAATGCACTGCGGCGCGCGGGCTGATCCCCGACGGGGCCGCTTGCGGCGGCTCCCCGCCGTGGGGCATCCTCGGGACTGAGGGGGCCGGCCGGCCCTCAGACGTCCGCACAGCGAGCGAGGTCCAGTGTCCCGCCTTCCAGTCGTCCGGCGTTCCCGATCGGTTCCGGCGCCGCTGTGCGGCGCTCTGCTTGTACTGGGCTTTTTGTCCGGAGCGGCTCCCGCCACCCGACTCGTGGCCCAATCCGCGCCCCTGGCCCGCTTCACGGATCCGCAACGCGTCACCAAGCTCTCCTCCGCGTTCGGCGACATCGATGCCGCCTTCCGGGCCTTCACGGAGCGCGAGCACGTTCCTGGCGCGATCTGGGGCATCGTGATCGATGGCCGGCTCGCGCACGTGGGAACGACGGGGAGCCGCGACCTCACCACCGGCGCTCCGGTGGAGTCGAACACCGTCTTTCGGATCGCCTCCATGACCAAGAGCTTCACGGCGCTCGCCATCCTCTCGCTGCGCGATGCGGGCAAGCTCTCGCTCGACGATCCGGCGGAACGTTGGGTCCCCGAGCTGGCGGGGCTGGACTACCCCACCTCGGATTCCCCCAAGATCACCATCCGCCACTTGCTCTCCCATGCGACGGGGTTTCCGGAGGACAACCCCTGGGGCGACCAGCAGCTCGCCGTCACCGATGAAGAGATGTCGGCGATGATGCGCAGCGGTATCCCGTTCTCCAACGCCCCCGGCACCGCCTACGAGTACTCCAACTTCGGCTTCGCAATCCTGGGGCGGATCGTCACCGCAGCGTCGGGGATGCCCTACAGACGCTACATCCAGCAGACCATCCTCGAGCCGCTGGGGATGACCTCCACCACGCTGGAACCCACTTCCGTCGCCCCCGGCCGCGTGGCGCAGGGCTACCGCTGGGAGGACGAGCAGTGGAAGCTGGAGCCGCAGCTCCCGGACGGCGCCTTCGGCTCCATGGGCGGGATGCTCACCTCCATGCAGGACCTCTCCATCTGGGTGGGCCAGTTCCTGGAGGCCTGGCCCGCGCACGACGGTCGCGAGACGGGCCCCGTGGGTCGTGCGGCCCTGCGGGAGATGCAGCAGATCCACCGCCCCAGGCCGGCCTCCATCTTCCGCGGTGCGGACGGGACCCCCCAGCTGTCGAGCGGCGGATACGGCTTCGGGTTGGGCATCACCAGCACCTGCGACTTCGCGCACGTGGTGGCGCACAGCGGCGGGCTACCCGGGTTCGGATCCATCATGCGCTGGCTGCCCGAGTACGGTGTGGGCGTGCTGGCGTTCGGCAACCGCACCTACACCAGTTGGGGCGGCCCTGCCGACGAGGCCTTGGCGCTGCTGGCCGGGACCGGAGGCCTGGAGCCCCGCATGCCCACGCCATCGGCTGCATTGGTGGAGCAGCGGGACGCGGTGACGCGTTTGATCCTCCACTGGGACGACGCCCTCGCCGACCGACTGGCCGCTGTCAATCTGTTCCTGGACACCTCTCGCGACCGACGGCGCGCCGCCATCGAGGCTCTGGTGGCCAAGGTCGGTCCCTGTCGCGCGGGCGACGGCTTCGACTTCGTGGAGAATGCGCTGCGCGGGCGCTGGACCCTGCCCTGCGAGCGCGGCGCGCTGACCGTCTCCATCACGTTGGCACCCACGACGCCCCCGCTCGTCCAGTATCTACGCGTCACCGAGGCCGAACCGTCGGATCAGGGGCTGCGGCGCATCGGGCGCTGTACGTATTGAGGCGGCCGGACGAACCGTTGTCGATGATGCGCACCCTGACCGCACTGGTCGTGCTTGGTTCCGCGTGCGGACCGGGAGCTGCGGATCAGGTCCCGTCCCAGCCCCAGCACGAGGTCCCACTGCGCGTGGCGTCGGGGCACGTCGTGCTCCAGGCGCCGGTGTTGCTGGACGGGCGTGGAGGGCGGCTGACCGACCAGGTGGTGGTGGTCGACGACGGGATCATCACCCGGGTGGGTCCGGCCGCGGATGCGCCGACCGGCGCCGCCTCCGGCACGGACGTGATCGATCTCGCGGGCTTCACGCTGCTACCGGGACTGATCGACACCCACGTGCACGCCGGCTGGTATTTCGGGCCAGACGGCCGCATCGCCGTGGGCGGCTCCGAGGACGAGCGCGCCAGGCACGCCGTCCAGAATCTCGATGCCCTGCTCCGCTCGGGGTTCACCACGGTGCAGTCCCTGGGAGGGATCGAGGACCGCACCGCCAAGCGCCTGCTCTCCGAGCGCGCTACCCCCGGCCCGCGCCTGCTGACGTCGCTCGGCTACCTGGCCGCGGGCACCGGTGGGCCCGACTCCATGCGGAGTTGGGTGCACCAATACGCCGACGCCGGAGCCGACGTCATCAAGATCTTCGCGTCCGAGGGCATCCGCAGCGGAGGCGCGCCGACACTGAGTCAGGCGCAGATGGACGCGGCCTGTGGCGAAGCGGCCGCGCTCGGGCTACGCGCGGTCGTGCACGCGCAGGGCAGCGAGAGCGCGCTGCGCGCGGCAGACGCTGGCTGCACCGCAGTCGAGCACGGCGTGCTGCTGGACCGCTCCACGCTCGAACATCTCGCGCAGCGCGGGACCTACTACGATCCCAACGTGCATCTCGTGTTCCAGAACTACCTCGACAACCGGAACCGCTACGGAGGCGTGGGCGGCTACACGGACGCGACCTTCGACGAGCTGAGGGACATGATCCCCCTGGCCCTGCAGTCCTTCCAGACAGCCCTGACGGTGCCGGGGCTCCGTGTGGTCTTCGGGACGGACGCAGTGGCCGGCGCCCACGGACGAGGCGCAGAGGAGCTGATCTACCGGGTGCGCACGGGCGGACAGCCCGCCATGGACGCCGTGATCGCCGCGACGTCGCTCGCGGCCGCCTCGCTCTGGATGGGCGACCGCCTGGGGACCGTGGCGCCCGGGTACGTCGCGGACTTGATCGCGGTGGAGGGTGATCCTTCCACCGACGTCGAAGCCCTCGGCCGCGTCCGCTGGGTGATGCTCGGTGGAGCGATCGTCGTGCCATGAGTGCCATCGCCGCCATCCTGGACGGATCCCAGCTGCCCGAATCCGGGCGGCTGAGCGCGATGCTGGCGGCCATGCGCTGGAGAGGAGATACGCCACGCCAACCCGTGGGCTCGGGTCCGGCGTTGCTGGGAGGCGCTGCGCTCCCGTGGGAGAGGGAGATCGGTCAGGGGGTCGGATTGGCCTCCGAGGGCGACCTGTCGCTGGCCTTCGACGGAGCGCTCTACTACCGCACCGATCTACAAGCAGCCTTGCACGCCCGGGGCGTCCACTCCGACACCCAAGCGCACGCGTCCCTCGTGTTCGCCGCCTACCGGGCCTGGGGGCCGGGCCTGGCCGACCACCTGGAAGGAGATTTCGCGTTCGTGCTCTGGGACGCGGAGACGCGCACCGCCGTCTGCGCACGCTCGCCGGCCGGTCAACGTCCGCTGTTTCTCTTCGACTCCGGTCGACTGCTGATCGCGGCCTCCACGGTTCCAGGAGTGCTCGCGCACGGAACCGTGCCCACCGCCTTCAACCTGGGACGCTTGGCCGCCTGTGCCTCCGGCATGCTCTCCGTGGGATTGGACGACACGGCCTACGAGGCCGTGCGCGCGCTTCCAGCTGGCCGCACGCTGATCTGGACGGAAACCGCCACCCACGAGGTCAGCTCCTGGCGCCTTGGGGAGGCCTCCGATGAATGGAGCCGCGCCCCCGAGCCGGAGGCCGCCCGGGAATTGGCGCGACGGTTGGAGAGGGCCGTAGTGGAGCGCATGGCCCCGACCGGTGCCACAGCGATCTGGCTGAGCGGCGGCTACGATTCCCCGGCCGTTTTCGCCAGCGGAGCGCGGGGGCTGGGTGAACAAGGAGACCTGAGTCGGCTCGTCCCGATCACCGTGACGTTTCCCAGCGACGATCCCGGGAACGAAGACGCATTCGTGCGTTCAGTGGCGGAGTACTGGAACGTGAACGTGCGACGGGAGGCATCCTCGTCGCTCGACATGTATGGCGATCTGGACGGGGAAGCACGCGTGCGGGACGAGCCCTTCCGGGCCGAGTTCTCCGGCTTGCACCGTGGTTTGGCGGAGACCTCCGCTGCGCAAGGCGCGCGCGTAGCGTTCACCGGAGCGGGTGGCGATCAGAACTTCGACGGGTCGTTCGTCTACTGGTCGGACTTCCTGCGCACCGGTCGCTGGGTGGCGCTGTGGCGGGATTGGCAGGCCTGGAACCGTCCCGGGGTCCAGTTCTGCTATCGCTGGGCGTTGAAGCCGCTGATCCCGAGGGCATTCTATCCCCTGATCGGGGCAGTGCGCGGGGGGCGTCGTCCGTTCGTGGAGTTCGAGCGACCTGCAGCGTCGTTCCTCGATCCCGCCTTCGTCAGGCGTTCGGGCCTTCGTGACAGAGAAGCGAGCGTGACCCCCCGCCCGTTTCGAGGCAGCGCCGCTCGCGGTGAGGCACTCTGGTATGCCAGCAGCTCGATGATGGCGCGTCTTACCGCCACCGTGACGGCGACCGCGCTGCGGGCCGGCGTCGACCTGCGTCACCCACTGCTGGACCGGCGCGTGGCCGAGCTGTCCTTTCAGCGCCCCGTCGGCGAGCGGCGACGGCTGGGCGAGGGAAAGCGCCTGCTGCGGCGGGCCATGGCGGACCGACTCCCCGCGTCGGTGCTGGCCAAGCGGGGGAAGCGCACTGGAACCCCGCAGGGGATCTTCGGCGGCTGGATCCACTCAGAACTCGGACCCTGGCTCGAGCGGATCCAGCGAGAGCCGGTCGCGCTGGTCGAGCTGGGAATCGTGGACCCGACCGGCTTGGCAGCCGCCCACCGCGCCGCGATCTCGGGCCAGCCCGACTATGGTAAAGCGTTGCAGCTCTATCACTTTCTCCAAACCGAGCTGTGGTTGCGGCATAAGCGCAACATTGCGCCGTGACCCACGCCGTCCCCATTTCTCGCCTGCTTCTCCGAACCCCCGTCACGCAGACGGGGAGCGATCGGTGGACTCTCGCAAGGAGCGTCCGATGTATCAGAAACCCTCGGTGAGGCGCCTGGGCTCGTTCCGCGAGCTCACGCAGCAGGTGCCTCCACCGGACTTCTCGCCGGATGGACTTCCGGATCAGGTCGCGCCCCCACCGCCGGGACGCTCCTGACATGACGGTTGCCGGTGGGTGCCTCTGGTGCCCACCGGCCCTCGTTGCCCGCCGCACCCGCGGGTGACGATGCCATCCCGCCCCGTCTGACCCACCGGGCTCCGAACAGCGCTCTCCTGGTGTGCGGTCCCTGGACCGCGCGTTCAGCCATTTCAACCAGGAGAGGGGATGTCCCCAGGAATCGACCGCTCCGAGGCGGAAGCCTCGGAGAGCAAGCCGGGTGAGCAGGGCTCGCGACGGCGCTTCATCAAGGCCGCCGCCTACGTGGCCCCGGTTCTGGTGACGCTGGCTGCGGCCCCGGCGCTGGCCCAGACCGGGTCCAGCGCACCCATCAACTGCCCCCCAGGGACGGTGCCAGGCTTCATTCCGGGCATCGGATGGCAGTGCCTCACCTAGCACCGCCCGGGCGCGTGGACGACCGTCCGCGCGCCCACTCCTGGACGCCGCGTGCCGTTCCCGGCTTGCACACTCAGGCGATCGACGACGAGGTCCTGGTCCTCGATCGCGCGCACGAGCGGCTGCACCGGCTCAACGAGGTCGCCGCCGAGATCCTCCTCCGTTGTGACGGCACCGCGACGACGGACGAGATCGCGCGGGCGATCGCTGCGGACTTCGACGCTCCGGCGGCGCAGGTCACCGGCGATGTCGAGCGCACGATCGTTCGCATGCGTGCGCTGGAGCTGGTGGAGTGACGCTGCGTCTGACCGTGCTGGGAGTGCCCATCACCATCGATGTGGCCTCTCGCGGTGCGGTACGCGCGCTGCGGGCTCACCTGGGCCGCTTCGAGCGTGGTCGCGAGGAGGCCCGTCTCGGGCCGGGGGGTGGAGGGCGCCGATACGCGGTCCGGCGCGAAGGCCTGTCCGGCTATACACTGGAGGTTCTCGACACCGGACAGCGCGCGCGCGCCTGGTCGCTCGGGGAGCTTCTCTATGCGCTCGACTCCGACCTGATCGTCCAGGTGCAGCGGCTCCGCCCGGAGTTGCTCTTCGTTCATGCGGCCGTAGTCGAATCGGCGGGGCGGGCCCACCTGCTGATCGGCGCCTCCGGGGCTGGGAAGTCGACGACGTGCTGGGGGCTCCTGCAACGAGGCTTTCGCTTCGTCAGCGACGAGTTGGCGCCGATCGACGTCGATGAAGGAACGGTGATGCCGTTCCCACGGGCGTTGCACCTCAAGACCCTGCCACCGGGGGGCCTGGGCTCCGACGCCCGAGCGCTCCGCACATCGCGTGGAGCGCACGTCATGGTTCCGACGGAACGCTCCGTGCCCCTGGAGCGAGCCCTTCCTATCGCTGAGCTGTTCTTCGTGCGTCACGACCCCCGCGCCGAGGCGCCGACCCTCACGCGCCTTCGGCCGGCCGAAGCTGCCGCGCGATTGTACCCCAACGTCCTCAACGCGCTGGCGCACTCCAATGCAGGCCTGGCAGCGACGGCTGCAGTGGCCACACAGTGTTCCGCCTGGGACATCACCACAGCAGCATTGCTGCCGTCCTGCGACGCGATCGCCAACATCGCGCAGGATCGTCCCGGCTGCGTCGCGTGACTGCGCACTCCGTTCTGCTCGGATCGCAGCGCAGCACTGCGCCTGTGACGGTCGTGATACCCCACTTCAACGCAGAGCGCTTCATCCCGGCGTGCGTGGACAGCGTGCTCTCCCAGACCACTCCGCCGCGGGAGATCATCCTTGTCGACGACGGCTCGGAGCCTTCGTCCTTTCAAGCGTTGCGCACGCTGCAGCATCGCCTCTTCGCAGCCCACGGTGGCGCCGACGGTCCGGGTGGTATACGACTCGTGATCACCCGACTCGCCCGCCGGAGCTTTCCAGGGCGTGCTCGCAATCTCGGGGCTGCTTTGGGCACACAGCCGTTCATCGCGTTCCAGGACGCCGACGACCTCTGGGAAGCGGCCAAGCTGGAGCGTCAGGTCAGCCTGATGGATGCCTGGCCGCAACTGGCCGCCACGCACACCGACGTCGTCCTGTTCAATGAAGTCGGCGCCGAGCACCGACCGTTCCTGGGTGCGTTGCAGCTCGATGTCGACAACGCCCTGCTTCGGCCACCCATCGCAACGCCCAGCCTCGTCATCCGCCGCGACGTATTCGACCGCCTGGGCGGCTTCGATGAGTCGCTGCGGCGGACCCAGGACTGGGATCTCCACATCCGACTGGCCCTCGCGGGATACGTCGTGCAACGGTTGCCCGTCCCCATGGTGCGCGTGCGCCGTCAGGACCACGGTCATCACTCGGCCCACTGGCGTGGCTACCTAACGGGCCACCTCCGGGTGGTTTGGAAGCACCGCGCCACCTACGTGCAGCGCGGAGGCTGGACGGCCCTTGCCCGCAGCGTCGCCCTGGATCTGCGCATGGCGGGCCTGAAGCGCGGAGGTCTCCTGGGGTCGTTCCTGCGACTCCCGGCGCGCGTCGGTCTGGGCGCATGACGCAGCGGCCCATGCTGGCCTTGGCGGCACTCATCACCGGCGATGTGCTGCTGGTCCTCATCCATCTCCTGGTCTTCTCGCGGGACGAGCCGTCTCAGCTGTTGAGCGCGCTGTTCGGCTTGGACCGCGAGGCCAACCTGCCCACGTGGTACTCGTCCACCCAGCTCCTGCTCGCCGGCGTCTGTCTCTTGTGGGCGGGAACCCGAGCGAACCGCACCGAGGGCCGCCCTTCGCGCCTGCTCCTGCTGGCCGGCGCGACATTCGTGTTTCTGTCCGCCGATGAGGCGTCGTCGATCCATGAAAGCATCACATACGTGCTTCGCCGCTTCGACGAGCTTCCACGCTTCCAGGGAGACCACGGGATGTGGATTCCACTGTACGGGATGCTCGGCGCCGTCGGCCTCCTGGCGGGAAGGCCCCTCCTGGGCTGGATCGCTCGCGAGCACAGGCGCGCCGGCGGCTACCTGCTGGCCGGGGCGCTTTCCTTCTGCGGCGGCGCCGTGGTGCTGGAGATCATCAGCTACGGCTGGCTACGCACGCACGAAGCCGCCCGACTCTACTCGCTCGAGGTCGCCGCGGAGGAAGGTCTCGAGCTCCTGGGTGCGAGCCTACTGCTGTTCGGATGCCGGCAGTTGGCGTCCCCGCGCCCGTGTGACGAGAGCGCCGGGCCCGTCGGCGGGCCCCCACCCGTCGCGGGGCACCGGTAGCGCGCTTGCTGTCGCTGGGCAGCCGGCGTACCGTCGGCGGGCCAAGGCGGATGGGGACCTGCCGCCCGAGATCCGAAACCGACCTTCCTGCCGATGCGCCGACGAGTTCACAGTTTCCTGATCGCACTGTGCGCGTTCGCGCTCCCTGCGCAGGCCGCACCCACCGATCCACACCCCCTCCAACCAGGCATCGACGTCGAGCACTACGCCTTCCACCTGGTCCTTTCGGAAGGGAGCACGGAGATCCTGGGGGAAGCCACCCTGACGGTCCACCGCACCCGTGGGGCCGCGAGCGAGCTGCGCCTCGACCTCGTGCAGGCCACCGGCGACCGGGACGGCCAAGGCATGCGCGTGGAGCGGGTTGCGATCGACGGCCGTACCGCCCGCTACTCGCACGACCAGGACGTGCTCACCATCGCGTTGCCGGCGGCGACCGCGGAGCGCGATCGGCTTGCCGTTCAGGTGACGTACCGCGGCACGCCCGCCAACGGCCTCCGCATCGGGCCCAACCGACACGGCGACCTGACCTTCTTCAGCGACAACTGGCCCGATCGCGCCCGCCACTGGCTTCCCACCGTGGACCACATCGGCGACAAGGCCACCCACGAGTTCATCGTCGACGCGCCCGCGCGGTTCCAGGTGGTCTCGAACGGGTTGCGCATCGAAGAGACGGACCTGGGCCAGGGGGTGCGCCGCACCCACTGGCGGCAGTCCGTTCCCACCGCGCCCTGGCTCTACTGCCTCGGTGTGGCAGAGTTCGCCGTACAGCGTCTGGGCGAGTTCGACGGCAAGGAGATCCAGGTCTGGGTGTTCCCCGAAGACCGGGAGGCGGGCTTCGCGGACCTCAATGGGCCCACCCGACCCTCGCTGGAGTTCTTCTCCGACTACGTGGGGCCGTTCGCCTACGAGAAGCTGGCCAACGTGCAAGCGCCGAGCGTGGCTGGAGGCATGGAGGCGGCCTCCGCCATCTTCTACAGCGAAGCGTCCTCGACGGGGGCAGAGGCCGCGTTCTGGAGGCGCAACGCCATCATCCACGAGATCGCGCACCAGTGGTTCGGCAATGCGGTGACCGAGGCCACCTGGGACGACGTGTGGCTCAGTGAGGGCATCACGACCTACTTCACGTTGTTGTTCCGCGAGCATGCCTACGGATGGGAGGACTTCGCGGCGGGTCTGAAGGATGCGCGCCGGACGGTGTGGCGATTCCACCAGGACAATCCGGACTACACCATCATCCACCGGAACCTGCAGGACATGTCCAAGGTGACGTCCAGCCACACCTACCAGAAAGGCGCGTGGGTGATGCACATGCTCCGGCGGCGCATCGGGGACGAAGCCTTCCGGCAGGGCATCCGTGACTACTACGCGGCGCATTTCAACGGAAGTGCGACCTCGGACGACCTCGAGCACGCTATGGAGTCCGCTTCGGGTCAGGATCTGGGGTCCTTCTTCGACCAGTGGCTACGCCAAGGCGGTCACCCCGTGCTGGAGGGTAGTTGGCATTTCGAGAATGGCACGCTCACCGTCGAGCTGTCGGAGGTCCAGACAGACGGTTACTTGTTCGACCTGCCGGTCGAGATCGGCGTGTACGAGCAGGGTGCGGATCTCCCCACCATCCACGTGTTGCGCCTCTCCGATCGCTCTCGGCGGACCCTGTCGCTGCCGCTCGCCGCTCCCCCAGCGCGGGTGGAGCTGGATCCGCGCA
This sequence comes from Gemmatimonadota bacterium, assembly GCA_041390105.1. Taxonomy (NCBI): domain Bacteria; kingdom Pseudomonadati; phylum Gemmatimonadota; species Gemmatimonadota bacterium. The sequence continues at coordinate 487,899 of JAWKQO010000002.1, read as the reverse complement.
CCAACCTGCTCGCGGAGTGGACCTTCGGCGTCCGGTGACGCGGGTCGACGACCTCGACGCGCGCGGCGTCGGACCTACCGAGGGAACCCCGAGCGGCGAGCGCTCAGCGAGCCGACGGCAACGCGCGGGTCCCTGGAGCCTCAGGTGCAACCGCCGCCAAGCGCTCCGCATAGACGCGGGCTCGGGCCGACTCTCCCAGCTTCTCCGCATAGCCGACCAGGGCGCTCAACACATCCGCGTCGTAGGGATGGTCGCTCAGCACGTCCTCGAGGACGCGCACGGCTTGCAGCGTGTCGCCCGCGGCGGCGACCGCGACCGCGTAGACGTAGCCGAAGCGCGCGTTCTCGCGACCTGCTCCGGCAGCTTGCTCCAGGAGCGGTAGGGCTGCGGCCAGCCTTCCCTCGCGCACGCGCAGGAGGCCGAGCGCATGCTGGAGCGCAGGAGCGGAGCCGTGCAGGGCCTGGGCTTGGGCCAGCGTAGCCGAAGCGCGATCGTCCTGGCCCAGCGCTCGCTGCAGATCGGCCAGATTGAGCCAAGCCGGGAGGTTCAGCGAGTCGAGGGCGAGGGCACGCCGCAGGTCGGCTTCGGCCGCGACGGGCCGCCCGCGGGCCATATCCCACTCCGCCCGACCCACCCACGCCGACGAGCGGCCTGCATTCGCATGCAGGATCCCGTCCACCTCGGCCTCTACGGTCGCGAACCTCGCCGCTTGTTCCGGCGAAGCGGGCGATGCCAGCAACGGGGCCACCAGTCGCGCCGCGCGCACGCGGACGGCCCGGACCGAGTCATCCAGCAGGGGACTGACCAGCGGAGCGAGCTCAGACGTGGAGCGGCCCTCCAGTGCGTACAGAGCTCCGATGCGCAGCAAGGGCTCGGAGTCCGCGAGGGCTGCAAGGATGGCGTCGGGAACTCGAGCGCGCCGGTAGCCACCCAGCAGCGACGCGGCGGTGGCACGCACGATCGCGGGTCGGGCGGTATCGGACACCAGCACCGTCAGCAACGGGACGCCGACCGGATCCTGCATACGACCTGCCTGCAGCGCCGTCGCGAAGTGCTCGCGGGGGTTCTTGGCTCCGTAGTGCTCCTCCAGCACCTGGGCCGCCCATACCGGTCCGCGGTCGACGTGACAACCTGTGCAGGCATCGGGCGTTCCCAAGGCGGTGGCCACGTCCGGGCGCGGCACGCGTAGCCCATGGTCCCGGCGCGGATCCACCTGCATATAGGTGGTGGACGGCATGTGACAGTCGACGCACAGACTGCCCACCGACCCTGGCTGGTGCAGGTGGTGCGCGTCGGTATCGAAGCGCCCCGGGTCGTGGCAACGCGTACACAGGGCATTGCCGGGCGCTCGCACGGCGAGGGTGTGTGGGTCGTGGCAGTCCGAGCAGGTGACTCCCGCCGCGTACATGCGACTCTGGACGAACGATCCGTACACGTACACCTCGTCGCGGATCTGCCCGTCGGGGTGGTAGAGCCCTTCGTGCAGCAGACTGGGTTCGTAGTCGTCCAGGAAGTGATCCTCGGCACGCGCCTGCGCTCGCAACGGTGCCCGACGCGAATGACAGGGCGCGCACGCATCGAGCTCGGCGCGGGACGGGAGAGGCCGAACGCGCTGCGCGGTCGCCGCGCCTGCAGCGCGCGACCACCGTGCCGGAAACGGCTCCAGTGCGGCCGTCAGTGCCCAGTTCTCGGGCGGCGCAGTGGAGGTGGACTTCGCCGCGGCCACGTGAGCGGAGCCCGGTCCGTGACAGGCCTCGCACGACACGTCCAGATCCACCCAGGTGGTGCGGAACGTAGAGGTCTCTGCATCGAAGCCCGGCTCCAGGAAGGTGGAATGGCAGGCAGCGCACGCAGCGTTCCAGGTCTGGCTCGGCCTCGTCCAGTGGAGCGGGCCCGCGGGGCCAGCGTCTTCATCAGGATAGAGCTCGAACCAGTGGCCGCCTCCTTCCTCCAGCGGCCGTGAGTCCCAGGCTACGCTCAGCGTCTGATAGCGGCCGTCCGCGAACGGAATCAGGTACTGTTGCAGCGGCGTGACCCCGAACGTGTAGGCCACGGGATACTCGTGCATCCCTCCGTCCGCACCGGTGGTACGAACGAAGAAGCGGTCGTCGCGACGCGAGAAGACGGTAGTGTCCCGACCGTGCACGAACGCTCGTTCAGCGAAATCCCCGAGCACGGTCTCGGGCGTGGCCTCCTGCATGGCCAGGTCGTGATGAGAGCCGGTCCATGCGGCCGCCTCCGCTTCGTGACAGGAGGCACAGGCGACTCCTCCCACATAGACGGGCTGCTGCGGCGGCGGCGCCTCCCCTCGGCAGGCAACGGAACCGACAACGATGCCCAGGTTGGCCACTCGGAGCAGAGTGTGGCCAAGCCCACCTGGCCCACCGCACCGGGAACGACTCTGCCCCGGCGCGTTCAGGATCGACGCCGCACCGTGGGTCCGGATCAGCGGTATCCCCGCACGTAGACCGTGCGATTGGTGGAGGGGACGCCTCCCAGCTCATTGCCACGTGTGGTTTCCACCACCAACGACGCCTCGAATGGCATATCCGCACCCGGTTGCAGCCAGAGGGTCTGCGTCGTCCGACTGGCGCGCCACCGACCGGTGGTCGGGTCCTGGAAGGGGTGGTCCGTGCTGATGACCAGTCGGTCCCCGTCCCATGCGGCGGTCGACCGGGTCGGCGGCCCACTCCGTCCCATGCCGATGTCGTGCTCGCTCACAGAGCCGTCGAGCGCAAAGCGATACCGGACCAGGGGCTGGATCTCCCGCGGCGTGAATACCACTCGCTCGACCGTCAGGATGCCCTCACGCTGGTCGATGGCGATCCGGTCACCCCAACCGCTGCCGAGAGACGGAACCACTCCAGGGGGACCTCCGCCCGTGGGAGGCGCCGAGCTGACCGCGGCGGTTGACCAGGCACCCGTGAAATCGGGATGGGGCAGCGCCGGCGAGCGCGGTCCCACGCCCCCGCGATCTGTGCGCCGGAACGTCGGAGCCGGCGGCACCGAACCGGGGGAAGGCGGCTCGTAGGGGTCGTCGATGCCGCCGGGAACGCGTGGATGCTGTCGCAGCGAGGCCTCGTAGTCCGCGAGAATCCCATCCATCACGCTGATCACGCCGGGATAGAAGTCCTTGACGTCGATCTCTTCCCGGGGGTCCACGCGCAGATCGAACAGGCGCACCAGGTTGTCGGAATCCGGCTCCAACTCGGTACGAAACAGGTACCAGAGCTTCCAGTCGTGCCACTTCACCGCCATCGCGTGGCCTTCCCGCGCCAGGAACAACACGCTCTCCCTGCCGGATCGCGCCTGCTTCCCTTCCAGGAACGGCAATTGGTTGACGCCGTCGATCTCTCTGTCGTCGGGAACGATCTCCGGCGCGCCCACGGCGGCTGCGATGGTCGGAAACAGGTCCACCTCGTGGACCAGCTCGTTGGAGACCTGACCCGCGGGAATGCGCCCGGGCCAGCGGATGACGCAGGGCGTACGCACGCCGCCCTCCATTGCCGAGTTGTAGAAGCCTCGCCAGGGCCCCGCCGCGCCGCGCCACGGTCGCCGCATCTCGGCGCCATTGTCCGTGCACCACAAGATCAGCGTGTTGTCCGCGATGGCGAGGCGTTCGACAGCGTCCAGGATCAGGCCGACGTTGTAGTCCACGTCCGCCATCGCGTCGCCGATGTCACCCGCACCGGTGCTACCTGCGAAGTCGGGGTGAGGCAGGGCCGGAAAGTGGATCTGCGTCATGGGGTAGAAGACGAAGAACGGGGTCTGCGCCTCGACGTTCTGCTCCATGAAGTCGATGGCCCGCTCCGCGGCTTCGCGATCGGCCGTAGGCCGGGTCACGAGATCGTAGGGCTTCACCCGTCGTGAGGGCTCACCCACCCGGCCCTCCCAGAGGTAGGGGATCTCCGTCCGCGTGGAGTCGAAGCCGGGCATCGTGGTGAACTGGGCGGTATGACTGGTTCCCGGAATGCCCCACCACACGTCGAACCCCTGCTGCTGCGGCTCGCGGCGCCCCTGCCAGTCGTCGCCGCCGACGTGGTATTTCCCGAACAACCCGGTCGCGTACCCGACCGACTTGAGCGCCTCGGGGAGTGTCACCTCCCAGAGGGTCATCCCCCCTCGGTATCCTTCACCCGTCCGTGGAGCGTACCGGCCCGTCAGGAGGGCGATGCGCGAGACCACGCACGAGTACTCGACGTTGAAGTTGGTCAGTCGCATGCCCTCGGCCGCGATCTGATCGATGTTGGGCGTCGCCACGCCCCGGGCGCCACCGTACGAACCCACCTCGCCCCAGCCGAGGTTGTCGGGAAACATCAGGATCACGTTGGGACGTGCTGCGGTGGAGCTCTGGCCGGTTGCCGCCGCGCCCGTCGCAGCTGCCAGACCCAGCGTGAGGGCCGAGACGCGCAGCGCGCGGGCAACGGCATTGGAGGGGCCAGTCATAGCCGGGCCTGGTGTTCGGAGGGATGCGACACGCGTGGCGGGGACAGCATGCCCCGCCGGGCCGTGAGCGGCAAGCCGCGCGCGCAGGGGTAGCCTCAGCGTCCGGCCGCGATCTCCAGGAGCCGCGGGGCCAGACTGAAGTGGGCGGCCCCCGAACCCTGATTCATGAGCACGGCTACCGTGATCCCGCTCTCCGGGTCGAAGAGCAGCAGACTGCTCCCGAGCGAGACGCCGCCACTGTGCCCGTACTGCGTGCGGCCCAGGTATCCGTAGGCCCGGATTCCCAAGCCCGCACCGGACTCTCCGGGAATGTTGCCTGCGGCCGGAACCAGCTCGAGCATGCGGGCCCGCGTGGTCGGCTGCAGCACGGATCCCGTGAAGAGTGCCCTGCCCCAGCGAGCCACGGTGCGCGCGTTGGAGAACAGACCGAAGGCGCTCTGCCCGATCGTCACCAGTGACATCCAGTCCAGGGGCGCGACCGCGTTCTCCGCGCTCTGCCCGGCCCACGCCACGGCCACCGGGGCCGGAGCCGCCTGGGCGCCAGGCAGGAAGACCTCCGTCAGGCCCAGGGGCGCCCAGAGACGCTCCGCGTAGAGATCGGTGATCGCTTCGCCGGTGGCTGCTTCCGCGACCATTCCCAGCAGGAGGAACGACGTGTTGGTGTACTGCGTGCGCTGCCCGCGAACGAAGCTGGGTGGCCCGACGTAGGCGAGGAGCTCCAGTGGAGTGAACCTGTGAAGCGGATCGGCGTCGATGGCAGCGCCCAGGGCTGCGCTGGCGGTGTAGTTGGCGAGGCCATTGGTGTGGTTGAGCAGCTGCCGCAGGGTGATGTCCGGGTCGACGTTGGGGAGGGTCGGCAGCCAGCGAGAAACCGGGTCCTCGAGGTCGAGCACGCCCTCCTCTGCCAGCTGTAGGATGACCGCGCCCGTCATCGTCTTGGTGATGCTGGCGATCCAGATCAGATGCTCGGGTCCAAGCTCGGCGCCGGCGGCCTCGGTGCCGGCGGCCCCCACCCATTCCTCGCCACTGGCCAGGATCACCGCCGCGCTGACCCCTCGGTGGCCGGCGGTGGCTGCCCAGGTGTCGATGGCGGCTTGCAGCCGAGGAGACGTTTCAGACAAGGGCAGCGGCGCCCCGTCCGCGAGGGAATCCACCGGGGAGCAGGCCGTCAGAGGACTGCCCAGTCCAACCCCAACCACCCAGACCGTCAACCATCGCGTCACGCTTCCTCCTTGTTCGCGATGCCGATTCTGTCAGATGCGCGCGAAGGGCACCGACCTTACCGGGCCGACCGGCGGTAGCTCCCACCCCGGCCCCATCCGCACCGACTGGATCTCGGGACCTGGTGCGTATCATGGGACTGGGCCCGTCTCAGGAAAGCGCCTCCAGGGCCCGCTCGATGTCCGCCATGTCGTTGTAGACGGACGGGGAAAAGCGGATGTAGTGCTCGGCCACGCGCACATCGACACCCGCCCGCTTCAGGCGCTCCTCCACGCCGGTCCCATCCGCCATCGCGAACGTGATGATGGGTGAGGTCGTGCCCTCGGGCGTGACGCACTCGAAGCCGAGGCGGGGCATCTCCTCGCGAAGCCGCCCGAGGAGCGGCTGGCGGTGGGCCTCGATGCGGGCCGGGTCGAGGTGGCGGAGGTAGGGGATCGACGCACCAAGTGCTGCCCGCGCCGCCCCGGCCACGCTACCCACCTCGAAGTGCGCGCTGGCCGACGTCCCGAAGTCCCAGGTGAAGGGAGCGGACCCGGGTGGGTCGAACGGCAGGAAGTGCGTGCCGTAGCGGCTCACGGAATGGTAGCCCGTCTGCGTCCGTTCGAGCACCCGACCGATCAGGTCCTCACGCACGTAGAGAAACCCCAGCCCCAGGTCGCCCATCAACCACTTGAACCCAGAACAGGCCGCGAAGTCCACGCCGCTGGCGCGCACGTCGATCGGCACGGCTCCCGCTGCCTGGATGATGTCCGCATACACGTAGGCGCCGTGCGCGTGGGCCAGCTCGCAGACGGCCTCGAGGTCGTGCTGAAAGCCGTTGTACATGGTGACCAGCGAAAGCTCGACCAACCGTGTGTCGCGATCGATGGCTCGCTCCAGGTCCTCCAGCCGAATGGCTCCCTCGTACGGCATGACGATCCGGAGATCCAGGCCGGCGCTCCGCTCCAACGCCTGCAGATGCACGATGGCGCCCTCGAAATGGAGTGCGTCCGTGACCACGTTTCCGCCCGAACCGGGAATGCCGAGGCCGTGCACCACCAACACCTCGCCCGTCGACGTGTTGGGGACGAAGGCGATCTCGTGCGGAGCCGCGTTGATCAACGCGGCGAATTCCGCCTTCACGTCGCCGCTGATGTCGGGGCTGGCGCTGGTCTGGGTGGTGAAGCCGGCCCTGCGCTCCAGATACTCCCCCACCGCGTCACGCGCCACGGTCGGCATCGGATGCATGTAGGCGCCGTTGATGTACGTCACGCCCTCCGGGATGACGAAGTCCGCCTTGCGCGGAAACGCCTGCTGCGTTGCGGGTGCTCCGGCGGCCGTGCCGTGGACGGGGCGCACCAGCCCCGGCACCCAGGCCGTAGCAGCCAGGCTACCCGCGCCCGCCAGAAGCTGCCGTCGCGTGAGCGACCCCCCACCCGTCCTGTGCTCCATCGACTGGCTCCTCCGTTGGCGCCGCACTCCCGGTACGACTTGCGCTTCCCGGGGTTCTGGCAAGCTGACGGGGGCGCCCGGGCCCGTCCAGCGGGGGTCTCCGCAGCGCTGCCGCGGGGGGGGGGAGAGTCAAGCCCGTAAAGCGGGGTCCCCGCAGCGCTGCCTCGCGGCCCACGCGGACTCCCGGGGACCACGCCACCCTTGCCGCGCTCGATTCCCACCTGGAGTTTCCTCAGACCACCCGCCTGCAGGCCCTTCACCGCAGTGAACGTCATGTCGTCGATGCGTTTCCCATTCCGTCCCCTCCTCCTGGCACTCGTCCTCTCGTGGGTCACGGCCGCTGCGGCCGGGGCCCAGGTCAGCGGCTCTGCCAACCCCTGCATGGATCCGCAGATCGCCGCACGGATCCGCACCGTGCAGCAGCAGATCCGCACTCCGCTGCTGTACGACGGACTCGGCCCCTTGAAGGCGACGCCCGCGCTCCGCATCCAACTTCCCCTGGAAGCGATGGTGGGCGCCTGCGTCCTGCTCTCGGCGGCGTTGGTGGAAAGCGGAGGCCGCTATTCCGTGCAGGACGCCGGCCCCGCGGCCATGGTGATTCCCGCCGCCCCCGGCAACCTCCGCCGCGATGGTGTGATGCTGTCCCGTGCCGCCACGCAGGTCCTGCGCGAAGTACTCGCCCAGGACGTGCTGCCCCAGTCCCCCCGAGGCAGTGGCCGCTATCTGGTGGCGATCCCCCTCTGGTCCCAGCACCCGCTCTACCAGGCGCCTGTCGTGCAGGCGAGCACCGATGGTGCATGGCCACCTACGCTGCGCGATCGCGGCTGGCCCGCCTCGCAGTTGCTAGGCACGTTCGACGGCTCCGCCGTCTACCTGTTGGCGGAGCGGGAGTGGAGGGTGTGGCTGGCGGTGGTGCGCCCCGTCACCGAGACCCAGCCGCTCCTCGACTTCCAGGAGAGCGGTGAGACCGACATGTACGGCCGGCCGGTGCTCCGCTACGGAACCGAGACCAGCCGCCGCTTTCGCGAGCAGATCGTTCCCCTGCTGCGACCCACAGGGAACGCCGTGGCGCAGATCGAGATCTGGCACTACGGCACCGATGTGCGCCTGCTCCGCCAACCCGACACCAACTTCCAGTGGGCCTACGAGCGTCATCCTCTCACCAGCGACGAGACGGTAGAGGTCCCGATGACACTGGAGCGCTGGTTCGGTCGGCGCTCCGACCCCACCCAGCCGTTCGTCTGGATGTCGGGGGACGACCGGAACCGCGTGGAGCCACCCCTCCAGAACAACGTGCTGGCCATCCGCGAGATCCAGGAGGCCTACGCGAAACAACAGGCGCTGTACGCGGCGGCCCGTGCGGAGCGCGATTCGCGGGAACGTGCTGAACGCCAGGCCAAGCTGGCGCGCCGCGCTGCTCTGGAGCAGGAACGTGCCCGGACCTGGCCGGCCCGCGGCCTGGCCTACGTGGACCCCACGTTCTGGGATCGCTTCCAGGCGAGCGGGGAGTTCCGGGCCATCTTCGAGGGTTTCTTCCCCAACGCCACGGAGGAGTGGGAGTTCGGGCAGATCTACAAGCGCACCGTGCTCAGGTATTCGGATCGCTGCGCGGACTTGATCCCTCTCGGCAGCAAAGTGACCAGGACTGTCACCACGGTCGCCTGGGACGACTACACGGCACCTCACGTGGTCGATCAGGACACCGCGTACATCCACACCGACTTCGTTCGGCCTTTCGAGCTGTGGGATGCCGACTCGCCCGCAGCCCCCGCGCTCTACGCCCCAGGCTTCGACTCCCGCAATCCTGGGCGCGTGGTGGAGAAGGTCCTGCAGGCCGTGGTCAATCCGGTGGCCATGGGGGAGATGATCCGCACATCGCTGCTCATGGCGCGGATGGTCCTGGAGATTCGCCAGGACCTGGACGTGCTCTTCGAACAGGGGTGTGAGTCGCCCGTGCTCGAGCAGTTCCAGGAGAACATGCGCCGCCTGGCGTACTCGCTACCCACGCTGCAACAAGAACGCGTGCCCGCCACGCTGCCGGACCTCATCGCCATGCCCCTCACGTTCGGGGCAGGATGCCAACGCTACATCGAGGAGGGCGGATTCCGGGTGGGCCGCGAGTGGTGCCCGTGCCTGGAGCGCGTCTTCAACGTGCGCACCACGGTTGGGGAGCGCTGGACGCTGCTGGACGACTACACGCAGTTCTTCCGGCTGGTGGACACGGCGCCCACCGGTCCCAACGATCCGGGTTGGGCGTTCTACGAACCCGCCAACGTCTGTCGACAATAGTCGGCGGAAGCGGGCGGGCAGTCCCGGCATCCACGTGAGTCCGGTGGCGCGGGGCGGCCCGGCCGCCGCCGACGCACGGGCTTCCCCCTCGCTCCTCACAGATCCGCAGGTGGTGCGGTCTAGGGGATGCGAGCCCACACCGTTCCGTGGGCTCGCCACACCCCCGGCCCGGAGGTCGCGTGAGACGGCCCGTACTGATCCCAGCCCTGATCGCCCTCTCCCTCTGCGCACCGCCGCTCGGCGCGCAGGTGCGAAGGAGTCCCACCTTCGAGTCTCGGCCGCTCCGTGCGCCGCTGGTTCTGCCGATGCAGATCCTCAACGGTCGCCCGGTGATCATGCTGGCAATCGGCGCCCACGCACCGGTCCCGTTCATCGTCGATACCGGAGCTCTCGGCAATGTGGTGAGTGCCTCGCTCGCCGCCGGCCTGGACCTCCCCTCCATCGGTGACGCCATGGTAGGTGACCCGGCGGGCGACCCACAGCCTGCGGAGATCTTCCTGGCGAGCTCGCTCCGACTGGGAGACCTCACGTTGCCGGACATCCCTCTGATCGCGCTGGGCAACGAGAGCCTCTTCGAGAGCATCGGCGCCCCCGGAGTGCTGAGCACTACGGTGTTCATGGGCAACGTGGTCACCTTCGACTTCGCAGCTTCCGAGATCCGCGTGACGCCCGGCTCGCTGCCCGACAGCGACGGCGTCATCCCGTTCGCCACGGACCAGGTCGTGCCGAACGGTACGTTGCGGGTGGGAGACGTGACCGTGGCCGCCGACATCGACACCGGCAACGGCCGACCCACGTTCCTGCCTCGCGCTCTCATGGAGCAGCTCACCCTGAGCGCGCCGCCCGTCCCCGACACGGTGCGAATGGTGACGGGCGCCTACGAGGTGCTCCGTTCGGAAGCGGCTGTGCCCGTCAAGCTGGAGGACGTGCTTCTGTCCAGCCACGAAGTCCTATTCCAAAGCCGCTTCGATCGGGCCAACGTCGGTACGCCTGCGCTCCTCGGACTGACCTTGTCCGTGGATCAAGCGAACCGCAGGTACTGGCTGGGGCGCGGCCAGGAGCCCGGCTCGATCCGCGGCGCTGGGAGCGGGTGACGATTCCTCACCCACGCCGAGCGAGCCACCCTAGCCCCGCGTCTCCGCGACCGACGCGGGGCTAGGGCTCGCTGGGGGGGAGCCCCACCGCTTCTCGGCGGACGCGCATGATCACGCGCGCGGAGTCGATCCTGCTCCGGTACCGCTCGCGCTGCTCCGGAGTCAACACCTCCAGGATCGCGGCTTGAGTGCGGGCCGTCCGCTCCTCCAGCACACCCTCGGACTCGGCCGCGAGCGAATCGGTCCACTCGGCCAGCTCCGCCAGTACGCCGTCGATCCGCTGCTGCTGTTCCGCCGTAAGGTCGAGGTCGGCGAAGATGGAGTTCTGGTCCACCACCACGACCTTGGTGACCTTGTGCGGGCCGGCGCTGAACCGCCCTATCGCCACGCCGAAGGCGAAGGCGGCGAGAAGCGAGGCGGTACCGAGCGCCAGCACGGTGCGGTCGGTCCTCATCGTACGGGATCCGTGGCCACGAGGAGTTGCTCCGGTTCCCCGCGCAGGCGTGCGATCGTGCCGGTGTCGATCCCCCATAGAGACGTCAGCTCGGCGGCCGAGGGACCCACACCGCCGGGCACAGTGTCCCGGTCGCTCCCGTCGCCCCTCCCACCGAACAGCAGCGAAGCCCAGAACACGGCGGCTACGGGCACCAGCCAGCGCGCCTGGCGTGCCTGGAAAGCCAGCAGACGTTCCAGGACCGAAGGCCGCTGCTCCGCACCAATCTGCGCCATGGCGGCATCGATCACCCGGCGCCGGGCGCCCGGAGGCGCGCGCAGTGCCTCGAGATCCAGAGGCTCCGATTCACGCATGTCTGATCCTGACATCCGGCTGGCCCCGGCTCAAGTGGCGACGCATGGCTGCACGGGCGTCGGACAGGTGGCGGCGGCTCATCGTCTCGGAGATGTCGAGCAACTCCGCGACATCGCGGTGCCGGAAGCCTTCCAGGTCATACAGCAAGAGGACCTGGCGCTGCACGGGAGTGAGCCACTGCAAGGCGGCCTCGAGGCGGTCTCGCAGCTCACCTCTCAGGACTCGGTGATCGGGGCGCGGCGTCTGGGCAGGGATCGCCTCCGAAAGCGAGACCATGGTCCGCCGCGAACGATGGGCGATGGCGTTCAAGGCCACGGTGCGCACCACGGAGAGCAACCACGCACGAAAACGTTCCGGGTGGCGACATTGACGCAGTCTCCGCCAGGCGCGCACCAGCCCTTCTTGGACCGCGTCCTCGGCGTCTTCGCGAACGCCCGTGATGGCCAGTGCCACAGCGAAGGCCGCGTCGAAATGCAGCTCCGCCAGCGCGGCGAACGCCGCGGCGTCCCCGTCCAGCGCCCGGGCGACCAGATTCGACTCGGTGCTGCCCAAGCGCTCCCCTGGCTGCCCGGTTTCGTGCGACCTCCAGGAGTCGGACGCCCCGGGAGGGTCAGAACGTTGCCGGGTTCGTCAGGGACACGAGTAGCGTCCAGACCATTCCAGACGGATACGCCCCGTTCCAGCGCCCAACACCGGACTGAACCATCCACGGATGCCGTCCCTGTCGCGTGTCGCCTCGATCACGAGACCATCGGGCAGGGCCTCACCCCTGCGGCTCCCTCGGGCCGGCCCTTCGGTACGTAGGCGCAACGCCCCTTCCGACACCGCGCCGACCACGTTCCAGACCACGTCGGGTCCGGGATTCCAGGTGCCCCGATAGCCGTCACCGTCCCGCGCGAGCTCCAGTGCGATGGGAAGCCGGGCCCCGCTTCCGGAAGTGGCGCTGAGTTGCCAGTGGCCTTCGTAGCCCTCTGGGGGCGGCTGACAGGAGGCGGACGCGCTTGGCGCCTCTCCCGTCTCCGGCGGTTTGCCCGCCCACGCGTCCAGCAGGCTCTGCAGGGCCCGGCCCAGATCGACGCCGACATCGCGGTTGACCTGTACGGCGACCACGACACCCGCGCCGGGCACCCAGGCGAGCTTGGTGCGGTAGCCCGGGAACCAGCCGTCGTGCCCGACGGTCCGCCCCCACGGGCCGCCGCCTGTCGAGAGCCCCAGACCATAGCGGCCCCTCGAGGCCGGGGTGGGCTCTGCCATGAGCGCGAGCGTAGCCGAATCCAGCACGGTGCGCCCTTGAACGAGCGCGCGACCCCAGCGGGCCAGATCGCTCACGGAGGTGACCAGTCCTCCTCCCGTCCACTCGGTCTGCGGGTGGAAGACCATGGTGTCGTTCGTGAGGACCTTCTCCGGCAATCCCAGCGCGTTTCCGGGAGCGTAGCCGGCCGCGGCGCCTGGAAGGTATCGGGACTGCGCAGGTGTGGTGACGGTCAGGCCGAGTGGCTCCAGAAGGCGTGAGCGGAGAAGGTCCTCGTAGGTTCGTCCGGTCGCCGTCTCGACGATGAGGCCGAGCAGGATGTAGTTGGTGTCGGAGTAGTGGTACTCATGCCCCACCGGAGCAAAGGGGGGGCGGTCCAGGACGAACTCGACGAGCTCGACGGGCTGGTAGTGGAAGTCGGGGCTCGAGCCTTGCCCGACGCGTCGTCGTACGTCTGCGATGAACGCGTCCTCGTAGACGTGATCGGGAATGCCGCTGGTGTGGGAGAGGAGCGAGCGGATGGTGAGGGCCTCGTGGTTCGGCACGCGCTCGAACCACGCCTCACCTCCCAACCACCGGGACACGGAGTCGTCCAGGTGCAGGACTCCGTCCTGTACCAACGAAAGGACCACTGCCGCCACGAACGTCTTTCCCACGCTCCCCGCGGGCATTCGGTGCGACGGCGTCATGGCCACACCTTGCTCCACGTCCGCGAGCCCGGCCGCCACCGCGACCACCGGACCTCCGTCCATCGGTGCCACCGCCGCTGTGGCTCCCGGGACTTCGGCTGCTTGCACGAACGCTTCGAGCGCTCGTCGCAGGCGCTCCACCTGCGGAGCGCTCGACTCCTGTGCCCCCAGCCCTGCCGCCGCGGCGGCTGACATGACTGGAAGGAGCATGATCAGCGAACGCCACCGCGGCGTTCCACCCCGCCGCTCTTGCCCCAACCCCCACCGACACCCCCACATCGCTCCCTCCTCTCCATTCTCCCAAGCGGCAGGACGTGCGCCGCCCGGCCTCGTAGAAGTGTAAGGTATATTGCAATTCTAGCTATAGTTCTTTGCGGAGGACAGCAAGGCACAGGATCGCTGAGGCGGGATGGCAGAGGAGAGCGAAGCAAGGGCCGCCCCTGGGGGAGGGCCGGAGAGACAGCGCGCGCTGTTCGGCGCCGCTTTCCTGGTCATGGCCCTGAGCCGGGTTTCACCCGGCACCGCCCAGGTCGGCGTCCAGGTGCAGCCGTTGGGACCGGACATCCGGGTGGGCACCGACAGCATCTGGGAGGCCAATTCAACGGCGCTGGCCACATCCGCGGGTGTGGTGCTGATCGACGACTTCATGCTCCGCACCTTCACGCGGGCCTTCCGCGAGCGAGCCGAACGCGACCTGGGGCGCCCGGTCGTGCTCGTGATCAATACGCACGCGCACGACGATCACACCTGGGGAAACCAGGTCTTCGACGGAGTCCCCATCCTGGCGCACGAGGCGACCCTCCGGGAGATGGAAGCCCGCATCCCTCAAATGGCGAGCTTCCTGGCCCGCGCGCCGGGCGTCTTGACGCACCTCGCCGATTCACTGAAACGCGCGGAGCTGGACGCGTCCGCGCGAAGCGCGTTGGAGCAGCGCCGGCAAGCGATCGCCACCAACCTGGAACGACACGCCGACGTGCGCATCACGCCTCCCAATCAGGTGCTGAGCGCCGACGCCACGAGGACGATCGGGGACACCGAGCTCCGGATGCTCGCGCTCGGACCCGCCCACTCGCCCGGAGACCTCGCCGTGTTCGTGCCGTCGCTCCACCTGCTGGTGGTGGGTGACCTGGCCCAGGCTCGGGGTCTCAGCGGCCTGGACCCCCAGTCCGGCAGCCTGGGCGGTTGGATCCTGGCGTTGCGGCGCCTGGTCGCGCTCGCCGAGCGCGAGGAGGTCGAGCACGTCGTGCCCGGCCACGGCCCCACAGGCGGACCGGAGATCCTTCGCGAGGCACTCGCCTACTGGTCCGCTCTACAGCGCGAGGTCACAGAAGCCCGCACTGCCGGCCCCACCCGTGAGCAGGCTCTCGAACGCGTGGCCATGACCGAGTACGCCGATTGGACGAACTACGGGCTGCTGCATCGCTCGAACGTGGCCGCCGTGTGGGACGCCCTCGACCGCTTGCCACACGCGGGGTCGGGTCTGTCTTGTGTCCTCGACACGTGCACGGGGATGCCATGGAAGCGGATGCCATCGTCATAGGCGCCGGCCTGGCGGGGCTGACGGCCACCGCCGAGCTCGCCGACCGGGGCCGCACGGTGCTGCTTCTGGATCAGGAGCCCGAGCAGAGCCTGGGCGGGCAGGCCTTCTGGAGCCTGGGGGGGCTGTTCCTGGTCGACACGCCCGAGCAGCGACGCTTGGGCGTCAGGGACTCCTTCGGGTTGGCCTGGCAGGACTGGTTGGGCTCGGCCCAGTTCGACCGGCCCGAGGACCAGTGGCCGCGCCGCTGGGCGGAGGCCTACGTGCACTTCGCTGCCGGAGAGAAGCGTGCCTGGCTACGGGCGCTGGGAGTGCGCTGGTTTCCCGTCGTGGGCTGGGCGGAACGAGGCGACGGCCGTCCGGGAGGGCACGGGAACTCGGTGCCGCGCTTCCATGTGACCTGGGGCACCGGTCCCGCCCTCGTCGACGTGTTCGAGCGGCGGGTGCGAGAGCACGTGGAACAGGGCCGTGTGCGCTTCGCTTTCCGCCACCGGGTGGACGAGCTGATCCAGGAGCGCGGTTCCGTCGTGGGCGTGCGCGGTACGGTGCTCGAGTCCTCCGCCGCGGCGCGAGGCACGGCCAGCTCGCGCGTCGCGGTAGGCTCGTTCGAGCTGCGCTCCGCAGCCGTGATCGTCACCTCGGGCGGCATCGGCGGCAATCATGACCTGGTGCGGCACAACTGGCCTGCTCGGCTGGGCTCGCCACCGGCGCACATGGTCTCCGGCGTTCCCGCCCACGTGGACGGGCGCATGCTGGGGATCAGCGCGGACGCCGGGGCGGCCATCATCAACCCCGACCGGATGTGGCACTACACCGAAGGCATCCGCAACTGGAATCCGATCTGGGAGAACCACGGGATCCGTATCCTGCCGGGCCCCTCGTCGCTGTGGCTCGACGCCCGGGGCAATCGCCTGCCCGCCCCGTTTCTTCCAGGCTTCGACACGCTGGGCACGCTGCGTTACCTGCGCGGCACCGGTCACGACTATTCGTGGTTCGTGCTCACGCAGAAGATCATCGAGAAGGAGTTTGCGCTGTCTGGCAGTGAGCAGAACCCGGACCTCACGGGCAAGAGCCTTCGCCTGCTGTTGTCGCGGCTCGGGCCCGGCGCACCCGGTCCGGTCGAGGCCTTCAAGCGGCACGGCGAAGACTTCGTCGTCGCCTCTACTCTGGCGGAGCTCGTCGCTGGAATGAACCGACTGGTGGGCGCGGAACGCATCGCGCTGGAGCCGCTGCGGCGACTGATCGAGGCGCGCGACCAGGAGATCCACGATCCCCAGGCCGCGGACGAACAGATCACAGCCATCCATCGTGCCCGCCGCTACCTCGGCGACCGCATCGTGCGCGTGGCCCGGCCACACCGGATGCTCGACCCCAGGAACGGGCCGCTCATCGCCGTGCGGCTCCACGTGCTCACGCGCAAGACGCTGGGCGGCCTCCACACCGACCTGGAAGGGCGCGTGCTCACGCCGGCGCATGCGCCGCTCCCCGGGCTCTACGCAGCGGGCGAGGCCAGTGGCTTCGGTGGCGGTGGGATGCACGGCTACAACGCGCTGGAAGGCACCTTCCTGGGTGGGTGCCTGTTCTCCGGGCGGATCGCCGGCCGGGCAGCCGCCGCCGCAGTCGGCTGAGCGCCCATTTCGGCGTCGCGGGCAGCGATTCCACGCAATCTTGAAGAATGAAACCGGGCCCCGGCTCGGGGGTCTTTCCACCTCTCTCCATTCGCCGGTCGCATCAACAGTCGGACTCAGGATGAAGTCATGGACGGAAGCGCTGCAGGAAACGAAGGCAAGTGCCCGGTCGCTCACGGAGCGCCCATCCACTCCACGGTCGGAGGCACCTCGAATCGGGACTGGTGGCCCAATCAACTGAACCTCGCGATCCTCCGACAGAATACGGTGGAACGCGACCCCATGGGGCCCGGTTTCAACTACGCCGAGGAGTTCAAGACGCTGGACCTCGAGGCGCTGAAGCGGGACCTCTTCGCGCTGATGACCGACTCACAGGAGTGGTGGCCCGCCGACTACGGTCATTACGGTCCGCTCTTCATCCGCATGGCCTGGCACAGCGCGGGCACGTACCGCATCGGCGACGGACGGGGCGGTGCGTCGTCCGGCACCCAGCGCTTCGCGCCGCTGAACAGTTGGCCGGACAACGGCAACCTCGACAAGGCGCGGCGCCTGCTGTGGCCCATCAAGCAGAAGTACGGCCGCAAGATCTCCTGGGCCGACCTCATGATCCTGGCGGGCAACTGCGCGCTCGAGTCGATGGGCTTCGAGACGTTCGGCTTCGGCGGGGGTCGCGAGGACGTGTGGGGCCCCGAAGAGGACATCTATTGGGGCGCTGAGACCGAGTGGCTGGGCGACAAGCGCTACACCGGAGACCGTGACCTCGAGAACCCGCTGGCTGCCGTGCAGATGGGTCTCATCTACGTGAACCCGGAGGGTCCCAACGGACAGCCGAGCGCCATCGCTTCGGGTCGCGACATCCGCGAAACCTTCGCGCGCATGGCCATGAACGACGAGGAGACGGTGGCACTCATCGCGGGCGGCCACACCTTCGGGAAATGCCACGGCGCGGGCGACCCGGCCCTGATGGGCCCAGAGCCCGAAGGCGCCACCATCGCCGAGCAGGGCCTGGGCTGGCTCAATCGTCACGGCTCGGGCCTCGGTGGGGACACCACCACCAGTGGCCTGGAAGGGGCCTGGACGCCGACTCCGACCCAGTGGGACAACTCCTACCTGGACACGCTCTTCGGGTACGAGTGGGATCTGGTGAAGAGCCCGGCCGGTGCCTGGCAGTGGGTGCCGACCGATCCGGCTGCAGCCACCACTGTACCGGACGCGCACGACGCCTCGAAGCGCCACGCCCCCATCATGTCCACCGCGGACCTGGCCCTGCGCATGGACCCGATCTACGCGCCTATCGCAAAGCGCTTCCACGAGAATCCGGACGAGCTGGCCGACGCCTTCGCCCGGGCCTGGTACAAGCTGACGCACCGCGACATGGGTCCGCGCTCGCGCTACCTGGGCTCGTTGGTCCCGGGCGAGGAGTTGCTGTGGCAGGACCCGGTTCCCGCGGTCGATCACCCAATGGTCGACGCGGCCGACGTCGCTTCCCTCAAGGCAGAGATCCTCGGCGCGGGGCTCTCCGTCTCCGAGCTGGTGTCGACGGCCTGGGGGTCGGCCTCCACCTTCCGTGGCTCCGACAAGCGCGGTGGCGCCAATGGCGCGCGCATCCGGCTCGCGCCCCAGAAGGACTGGGACGCCAACCAGCCCGCCCAGCTGGCCAAGGTGCTGGGCAAGCTGGAAGCGATCCAGAAGAAGTTCAACGGCGCGCAGTCCGGGGGGAAGAAGATTTCGCTCGCCGACCTGATCGTGCTGGGTGGCTGTGCGGCCGTGGAGCAGGCGGCCAAGGCCGGCGGACACACGGTGGAGGTGCCCTTCACGCCGGGGCGCACAGACGCGACCCAGGCACAGACCGATGTCGAGGCGTTCGCGGTGCTCGAGCCGCTCGCGGACGGGTTCCGCAACTACCAAAAGGAACGCTACAGCGTCACGTCCGAGGAGTTGCTGGTGGACAAGGCGCAGCTGCTTACGTTGACGGCGCCGGAGATGACCGTGCTGGTCGGGGGCATGCGCGTCCTGAACGCCAACGTCGGCGCGTCGCAAAACGGGGTCTTCACGGGGCGACCCGGCGCGCTCAGCAACGACTTCTTCGTCAACCTTCTGGACATGGGGACCCGGTGGAACGCCACCTCGGACGATGAGACCCTGTTCGAGGGGCGCGATCGCGCCACGGGCGACCTCAAGTGGACCGCCACCCGCGTGGACCTGATCTTCGGGTCGAACTCGGAGCTACGGGCGATCGCGGAGGTCTATGCCTGTGACGATGCCAAGGAGGCGTTTGTGCGTGACTTCGTGGCGGCCTGGGACAAGGTCATGAACCTCGACCGCTTCGACGTGCGGTAGCACCCGCACAACAAGCCCTTCGGGTCGGTCGGGGCGCCCGTCGGCGTCAGGGGGGTGGTGTCCCAGCAGGCGGGGGCACCACCCCTCTTCTCGAAGCAACGAGCTGAGCGCCTCTTGACATGAATGAACAATTCATTCATTTATTGTCCATGGCACGAACTCGGACGGAATCCAGGCTGGAGCGCATCCTCGACGCCGCACTCCTCTCCTTCCTCGAGAACGGGTACCGGGGAGCCACGCTGCAGGACGTTGCCGAGCGCGCGGAGGTGTCCGTAGGGAGCGTCTACTCGTACGTGGCAGACAAGGAAGCGCTCTTCGAGCTCGTGCTGCGCGCGGCGCTGCGGGAGCCACCGCCGGACCTCGAGTCCCTCCCCTTCCAGAGCACCGAAGGCTCGGCCTTGGTCTCCTGGGTCTGGGAGCGGTTCGGCGAGATCGCGCACTTCCCGACACTCGACGCCGCGGCGGCGCGCCCGGCACCGGCGAAGCCGCTATCGGAGTTGGAGCAGGTGCTGCGCGAGGTGTGGGCTTGGCAGTCCCGCTACTGGCGGGCCATCGAGCTGATCGAGCGCTGCGCACGCGACTGGCCGGATCTGCACATGCTCTACTACAAGCAGTTCCGACGGGGAGTCTTCGCCAAAGCGGCGGGGCTGTTTCAGCGACGCATGGCCGAAGGAGTCATCCGCGCCTATCCCGACGCTTCCCGTCCGGACCCGGATCACGCGCTGCGGGTGGTGGTGGAGGCGATTGCCTTCTTCGCGATGCATCGTCACGTGCGGCCGGACTCCGACTACCTGGACGAGGACGTCTCACGCGAAACGGTGATCGGCATGCTGGTCGCCGCCTTCACACCCGCGGAGGCGCCTCCCGCGACGGACGCGGGCGTGCGTGACGGGGCCTCCCCTCGCCGCTCTCTCCAACGGAAGCGCTCGTGAACCGTCTGTACCTGACCGTGGGCTGCGCTCTGACGCTGGTGCTGGGCCTGGCTTGCAGCTCGTGCGGCTGGATCACCGAGCGCTCCATGATGGGTCGCGCCATTCTCTGGATGGACGCGGATATGGGCGACATCGACCGCTTCCCCGCTCGCGTCATTGCAGCGGGAGAAGGCACGCCCTTCGCCTTCGCGCCAGCGACGCCGGGGCGCTACGACGGCGTCTTCGCACCACTGGTGGTGCAGCGGGACCAGGCGAGCGATACGGTTGGACTCGACGCCTTCCTGGAGTCGAGGCAGAGCTGGACCTTCCTCGTGCTTCGGCTTGACACCCTGGTCTACGAGCGGGGCTTCGCGGGGCACGACGGCGGCGAGGTCGAGACCACCTTCTCGGTGTCGAAGTCCCTCGTCTCCCTCGGCGTCGGCCTGGCCATCGACCGTGGCCTCATCGCCTCGGTCCACGATCCCATCACCACCTATCTACCGGAGCTCGCGCAGCGCGACCCCCGGTTCGAGCGGGTGACGCTCGAGCATCTGCTCACGATGACGTCCGGAGTCCGCTTCGAGCGCAGCAAGATGCCGTGGGGAGACGAGGCGCGCTCCTACTACCATCCCGACCTGCGGAGTGTGGCCCTGAGCCGCGACATCTCCGGCGACGCGGGCACGGACTTCCGGTACAACTTCTACAACCCGCTCCTGGTGGGGCTCGCCGTGGAGCGGGCATCAGGCATGAGCCTCAGCGCACTGCTGTCCGAAGGGATCTGGAGCCGCATCGGTGCAGAAGCCGATGCGTCCTGGAGCCTGGACAGTCGCAAGCATGGATTCGAGAAGATGGAGAGCGGGTTCAACGCCGCCCCCCGGGACCTGCTGCGCTTGGGTCGACTCGTTCTCCATGAGGGTCGCTGGAACGGAGAAGCGCTCCTCTCCGCCGATTGGGTGCGAGCGTCCGTGACCGCCGGCCCCCTCGAGGACCGCTACGGCTACTTCTGGTGGGTGAACCCCGTCGAGGGCCAGCACCCGAGCTGGTTCGCCGAGGGGCGCTTCGGGCAGTTCATCTATGTGGTCCCCGATCTCGAACTGGTGATGGTGCGGACGGGATCCGAGGACGGGGACGTGCGCTGGCCTTCGGTGTTCGAGTTGGTGGCACGTCGTGTTCGGGAGCTGGACCAGGGCGCGCCGACCTGATCCGAATCGCCAAGGGAGCCCTGAGCGCCGGGTGCGACCGCCCTCCAACCAGGGTCACGGGTTGCCCCGGGAACCGCGGAAGCGGAGTGCCTTCCCCCACACGCGGGCGAGGGGGCCTTCCGATGGGCGGGCGCCCACGGGCCCGTTAGGCTGATCCTGTCGGCCTGGCGACGTTCGCGTGAGCCGCCGGCGACCGATGGTGGATCAGCCCCCCGCAACGTCTCTCCGGGCGGGTCCCGATGACGGCCATGCAGGTGGTGCGCACGCTGTCGCCCCGACAGCGGTGGTGCGCGTTGTTGAACCGCTTCTTCGCGCACTGTGACTCCAAGAAGCCCTATCCCTGCCTCCCACTGCCCAAGCGGTTGCTGCGCATCGTTCCGGTGACCGTGTGGGTCGGAGACTGGGGCGGCGACGTGGATGACATCTTCGAGGTCCGCTTCGACGGCCGTGTCGTGCTGCACCCACCCGCCCCCGTGACCAAGGCCACAACCACCTTCGACACGTACGCCGGCAGCCACGTCGTGCACCTGACCGGAGTCCTGGTGCCGGACGACATCGGCACGTTTCAAATGGGATTCAGTCCCAACGTGAAGGTCGTCTCCGGTCCGCTGCTCAAGGGCCTGAATCTCGGACAGGGAGTAACGTTCACCTATCATGTGCTGGTGGACTGAGGAGACACGCATGAGCGGTAGAGCGGTCGTGTGTGCGCTGCTGGGCGCGGCCACCGCCTTCTACGGGGCGCTGCTGACCGAGCTGGCGGCCCTCCAGGCGCCGCTGGCCGCCGCCCCCGCGGTTCTCGCTGGTCTGGCCATCGGGGCCACGACGGGGGCGTTGTTCGGGTACCTCTTCCGAATGCCCTACCGCTGCGACCTGCGCGCCGGGCTTCTCGTCGGTGGGCTGTTCGGGCTGATCCCGGGAGCGGGCGGCGCCTACCTCGGCTACGCGTTTCCGCTCGCCGTCAGCCTCATCGCGGGGCCGATCTTCGGGATGCTCGTGGGGCTGCTGCTCTGCTGGCGCTGCGGACCCAGGAGGGAGCCATGAGCTGCACGTGCGGATGGCAGGGTGAGGAGATCGTCCCTCCTTCGGCGCAGACTGGGCTGATCCTCGCCATCGTGGGCGGTCCTACCTTGATCACGTTGCTGGCCGGGATCGCGGGTTTGGCGGGAGCCGACCCGAAGCTCACTGGCGCGCTCGCTGCGGCGGGCGGCGGCGCCGGAAGCGTCATCGGCTTTGCCTGGGGCTACTGCCTGGCGAGGTCGGGCCGGCTCGACCCCAAGCGCGGATCTCGCTGCGTGTCGGGTCTGGTGGCGCGGATCGCCCGCAACGAGCACCCGCCTTTCCTCGCAGGGATCACCTACGACCCGGACTGGACGTTCGATCTGATCCCCAGGGGTTCGACGCGGAACAACCCCTCGCAATTGATCTGCGAGGGCGCCGAATACGTGCGCTGCTACAAGCCCGTGCTCGAGTGCGGCAGCAACTCGGAAGACAAGGCGCGCGGGCAACCCACCCTCCACTGCGAGATCCCGTCTTCAAAGCAGTCCCTGGGCTGCGAGTTCGGAAAGGCGGGTGCCCTGCTGGGGGGTGCCCTGGGACTGGCAGTCCTCACCAGCGCCGCACCCACGTGTGCCGCCTTCGGTGTCTTCGCCCCGTTCTGCCTGCTGTTCGTGCTGATCCTCTCCGCGCTCATCGCGCTGCTGGGAACCGAGATCGGTGCCCAGATCGGACACGGCATCGGCTCCATCGTCGACGCGGGCGAGGACCTCCACGACGTCTGGGGCACCGCCATGTGTGGCTCCTGCCTGACCATCCAGGGGGAGTGGGTCCACGATCGAGATCATGGCTGGAACGAGATCCACGACGTGACGTCGGTCGACTATCTGGTGAAGGCAACCGACGCCAACCCGTTCTTCAGTGCCGACGCCTGCCCGGATAAGTGCCCCGGGGCCGACTTCCTGTTGCGGGTACTGCCGCCGACGCGAGTGGTCGCTCCCGGAGGGACGGCCGTCTACAACGTCGAGCTCGTGCGGCTGAACCCCTCGGTCGCCGATCCGGTGACCTTGAGCGTGCCCGCCGGACTGACGAAGGACGTGGTTGTCACGTTCAGTCCGGCCTCACCGGTGGCCCCCGACGCCACCGTGAAGCTCTCCCTCAAGACGAGCGCGGCAGCCCCGGTGGACGAGTACGTGTTCGTAGTGCGGGGGACCGCTTCGTCTGGGACTCGCTCGGTCACCGCCAAGCTGCTGGTCATGCAACCGGAGGGGTAGCGCACGCCCACGCCGGCAGGGCGCTCTGTCCGGTCCCTCCCGCTCCCTGCGCCATTGGAGATGGGTCGCCCATCTCGGCACGCCACGCACCACGCTTGCCGAGTCAGGAGCGCCGCGGCATCCATGGAACCATGCCCGCTCCCCTCCATGGGTCGGCCCCTTGTCGTCGTACCAGGACCGGCCTCGAGCCCAGGAGGAACCATGTCCGTGACGGAGGCAGCCCGGGAGCTCCGGAATCCCGCCCTGCCGGGGGCCAACCCGTTCGACACGTTCGTGTACGGCGCGCCGCCCCTGGCCTACCCGGCGTCCCTTTCGCAGTACACGATCTACAACGCGCCGCACCCCGACTACGTCACGGGTCGCATCAACGTCTCGGCCTTCGCGAACCTCGGTTCCGGAGCTTGGCCCTTCACAAACGCGAACGTTCCTCTCAACGGACACGTGTGCGTGCCTCAGGGCCGGGGCCCCTTTCCCCTCGCGGTGTTCGCGCACGGCAATCATTCGGCGTTCGAGAACTCGACGCCGGGGTATCTCTACCTCTGCGAGCTGCTCGCCTCGCACGGGATCATCGCGGCCACCATCGACGTCAACTTCCTCAACGGGTTCAACTTCGGTGAAAACGACGGGCGAGCGATCGTCCATCTCGAGCACCTGAAGCAGTTCCGAACCTGGAATCACACGCCGGCGCATCCGCTGCACGCCCGGGTGGACCTGAATCGGATCCTGATCGTGGGCCACTCCCGCGGCGGGGAAGGCGTGGGCCACGCCTCCTTCTTCAACCGCCTGCCGTCCATCGGGCCCGTACCGCTCGACGGCTCGGCCGGGCTCGGCCCTTACCGCTTCCGCCTCAGCGCCGTGGCAGCGATCGCACCCACGGACGGCCAGTTCACTCCAGCCTCCGGCCCCACGGTCGTTCCTGACTCCTACTACATCGTCCATGGGAGCCAGGACTCGGACGTGTTCAACTTCGAGGGGTACCACACGTACGAACGCGCCCACGCCGTGGATCCGGCCAACCCCTCCACGTCCGCCGGCGGCTTCAAAGGGATGCTCTGGGTGCACAAGGCCAACCACAACCAGTTCAACAGTGTGTGGGCTCCGGAAAGCGCCCCGGGTGCGGCCATGTCGCGCGCCAGCCAGGAGCAGATCGCCAAGGTCCACCTCGGGGCCCTCGCCCAGTTCGCGCTGCTCGACCACCGGCGCTATGGGGCGGTGCTGGAGGATCACGGGGTGGCGTCCGCGTGGGATCCCCCTGGCACGGAGCTCGTGTCGCAGTTCATGGGTCGGGATCGCCTCTACGTCCAGCACAATCAGGAAGGCATCGCGCCCCCGGTGATCTCGCTGCCGGTGCTGGGTACGGTGGCGCGCAACGGTGTCACGGCGCAGCGACAACTGACGCCGCTCGTCGGTGGCGCGCCCACGACCACCATCACGCTGCGTCTCGCCTGGAACACACTGGGTGCCCGCTTCCTGCTGCGGGTCGACCCGGCCACCGTACCCGCAGAGCGCTACCCGATCCTGGCGCTGCGCATCGCCCAGTCCAACGAAGCGGCGAACGCGGCGGACCGGGACCAGGACTTCAGTCTCGAGGTGTCGAGCGGTTCACGCACGGCCACCTTCCCGGCCAGCTCGCTGCACCGGCTCCTCTATCCCGATCCGCCTCCGTTCGGACCGGCCAAGATCGTCCTGCAGACGCTCCGCCTTCCCGTGTCCCGACTGCTCGAGTGCGGAGTGGACCCCAGCGACGTTCGTACCATCGCATTCGTGTTCGATCGCCGTAGACGAGGCGTCCTCTATGTAGGTGACGTCCAATTCACCACCTGACTTCGAACGAGGTTGACCCCATGCGGCCTCCGAAACCACCGAAGATCGCTGCGGTCCAGGTCGTCGCCGCGCAGCCCACGGAAGTCGACCGCGTGGCCAGCGCGCAGGCAGGACGCGCCGAACCGCCCGCTGCCGTGTACGTCGTCCTGGTGCGCCTCAAGGAGAAGCCGCCGGCCACGGGGCTTGCCTGGCGCCTGTATGCGGGCGACGAGTTGATCCCCAAATACTGGGAATACAGCGACGGCATCTACTTCACCGTCTCCGACCGTCAGTTCTTCGCCCGCCACCGGGGCAAACGGCTGCGCTTCTCTCTGGACGGGACCGAGTTCGCCGACACTGGGGCCAAGCTGCCCGCGCGGCTTCCTTCGCTCCCGGAGGAAGGCAAGGTCCGAGGCAAGCGCGCCACGCTGCCCAAGCAGTCGGAGGTGGTGGGGTAGGGTTCGATCGCTGGCACCTGGGCCGGCGCGTTGGACCCCAACGCGAAGAGGGGCCGGCACCCCTCGGGATGCCGGCCCCTCCGTTCCTGCGTGACTGGTCCTGCGTGACCCGGTTGGCCTTGCCGGTTCCGGGTCAGCGAACTCCGCCTAGCTACGCGTCGGGCAGGCGACCGCGTCACCAATCGGGTGGTCTGAGCAGCCGCCGCCACCCCGCAGCGTGAGCTCCCGGAAGCTCCCGAACTGCGTCAACTGCGGCGCCTGGTAGGACTGGGTGATCTGCGACGTCTGAGCCGTCTTCATCGATGCCTCGAGCCAAAGGTGTGATTCCGAAATCGGCGCCTCCAGGCGCAATCGGCGTGCCGGACGGAAGGCGCTACTCCAACCGGCGTTGATGGCTTCGTGGCGCCATCGCGGCCGGTCGCTGACCTCTGTTGAGCGCGGTTGGCGTGCGCGGATCCCACAACAGGTGTGTCACCGTCGCGACAGTCCAATCACTCTGAAGCTGGGCACGTCTGCCTGAGTGGGCGACTCCGAGATGGCCTCCTGTCCCATTCTGCCATTGACGCCTTTCGGCTGCCCGGTGGCGATGAGGTCCGAGACCTCCCTCAAGCGCCTCACTGAACGGCCCTCGCAGCCGCCCAATGATGCATCGCAACGGCAGGCACTCCTTCTGGTCGCCCGACGTCGAGATTGTGCCCCCTCGTGGTCCCTGAGGCGCTGCGAAACCCACCCGTAACTTTGAGGAGTCACGCATGCGCACCCTGTGGGCCGCTGCTCGACGCCCACTCCTCTTCGCTTCACAGGTGTTTCATTATGGGTTTCGCTCCTGCCGCCGCCACTGCCTTCGCTCCACCGTCCATCCCTGAGGCGGCTCCCCCACCAGAAGGCACGCGCTCTCCCTTCGAACTCTCCAACGACGAACTCGATGCACTCGAGGACCTGAGCGACGAGATCGCCAGTCTCGCCGCTCAGATCAGCGCGGCCACCCATCGGCAGCTCGCCTTGATCGCGGAGTTCGACCAGCGACGCGGATGGGAGCTGTCCGGCCACATCACGTGCGCGCACTGGCTTGCCTGGCGCACCGGCATCGACCTGGGCTCGGCGCGCGAGAAGGTGCGGGCAGCTCGGGCGCTGGGGCGCCTGCCGCAGATCAGCTCCGCGATGAGGCAGGGCGAGCTCTCCTTCTCCAAGGTCCGCGCACTCACACGGGTGGCGGCTGAGCACAACGAGACCGAGCTGTTGGAGATCGCGCTGACCTCGACCGCCCATCAGCTCGAGCGCGTGGTGCGCGGCTGGAAGCGGCACAGTCGGTTGGACGAACAGGAGAGCGAGCGGCTTCGGCACCTGAGCCGGTGCCTGTCGGTCTTTCCGGACGAGGACGGCATGATGGTGCTCAAGGGCCGGCTGGACCCTGAGGTAGGTGCCCTGCTGATGCGAGCGCTCGAAGCGGCAAGCGATGCGCTGTTCTGGAAGGGCCCGGAGTTGGAGGGCGGCGATGGGGTGACGCCCGAACAGCGCCGCGCGGACGCCATCGGCTTGCTGGCCGAGCGGGCGCTGGCGGCAGGGCTGGTCCAGGAGGGAGGGGGCCCCGACGCGCCGGTGAGCGGAAGCCGGGCCGAGCGCTACCAGGTCGTCCTCCACGTCGAAGCCGACACGCTCACCGCTGACGCAGAGCCCGGGATGTCGGAGCTGGAGGACGGTACTCGCGTTGCCGCGGCAACGTCACACAGGATCGCCTGCGACGCGAGCGTGGTCCAGATCACAAAGAGCCCGAACGGCCGAGTGCTCGATGTCGGCCGCAAGACAAGGTCCATTCCACCATCGATCCGACGTGCGCTGGAGGCCCGGGACAAGGGCTGCCGCTTCCCCGGCTGCGGACGTCGGTTCACCGACGCGCACCACATCCAGCATTGGGCGGACGGGGGCCACACGTCGGTGCCCAACTTGATCCTGACCTGCCGGCAGCATCACCGCCTGTTGCACGAGGGCGGGTACCGGGTAGAGCTGGCCAACGACGGTAGGGCGACGTTCTACGATCCCACCGGAAGGCCGGTCCCGAACGTGCCGCCGCTGAAGCGCAGGACAGCGGCCGAGGTCGCGGTCATGGCGGAGGCGCTCGGGCTCAGACCGGGTGGACCCCGATTCAGCCCGTAGCCCTGCTTCACGAACCCGATTCCCGGTGCCGGGTCAAAGCTGTGGCGCCAACGCTGGAAGACATCTAATTCAGAGTGATGGCGGGCGTGCAGGGGGTGTGAGTGACACGCCGAGGGCCAGGGCGGGACATCACCTCTTCAAATGCGACTATGCAATCCTCGGATCTGGTTCAGTCACACTATCTCCAGTTCGACGAGTCTACTCGCTTGACCGGTGCGTTCGGTGAGTTCGAGTTCGCCCGCGTCCAGGAGCTGATCCTCCGCCATCTGTCGAACGGGCCCCTCGAGGTCGCGGACGTGGGAGGCGGGACCGGTGCATACTCGTTTTGGCTCGCCAGCCTCGGGCATCGCGTTCATCTGATCGACGTGGTGCCCAGACACATCGACGCGGCCATCCTTCGGCAGACGCGCCCGGGACCCGGTCTGGCCTCGGTCGCTGTGGGCGATGCTCGTACGCTGTCGTTCCCCGACGGCTCGGTCGACGTGGTCCTGTTGGCAGGCCCCCTCTATCACCTGATCGACCGCATAGACCGGCTCCGGGCGCTGCGGGAGTGCCACCGTGTCCTTCGTGGTGGTGGCCTACTCCTGGCCATCGCGATCAATCGTTATGCGGGCGCGGTGTATGGGCTCACCCGTGGGCTGGTGTTCGACCCGGAGTATTTCGAGATGACCGTTCGTGAGCTGTCCACTGGGGTCAGGAGAGATCCACCTCCGGACGTGAAGACCCTGCCGGAAGCCTACTTCCATCTCCCCACCGAGCTGACCGACGAGATGGCCGCGGCCGGCTTCAACTGCGAGCCCTGCTTGGGCGTCATGGGTCCGGCTTGGCAGGTCCCTGACCTCGATGCCGCCTGGGCAGACCGCAAACGTCGCGAGACGCTCTTGTCGCTCTCTCGCCAGGTAGAGCGCGAGTGCGTTCTCAGCCCACAGCTCTTTTGCGCGGGACGAAAAGGGGACGTGCCGAGGGCGCTTCGCGAGGAAGCGGGGGGCTGAGTCCTGAGAAGCCCCCCGTCCTGGGGGGCTCTCGGACCCATGGGCCTGGGACGACTTGAACGTCCGACCTCACGCTTATCAGGCGTGCGCTCTAACCACCTGAGCTACAGGCCCTGCACCTACCGATAAAGACGCCGCCCGGACGGGCGGCGGAAAGCTCAGTAGGATAAGGCTAGCGGGGAGCCGGTTCAACCCGCTGCGGGGCCCCTCGGGCCCTTTGGGGCCGGCCGCGCGCGCATGCCCCACGTCCAGAGCATCGGTTGGTCCCCGGCCTCCTTCTTGCGATATTCCCACTCGGACGCCACCCCACAACCCGAGGGAATGGACCGACCGCACCGTAGCCCCGTCCCCCTGTTTGCGAGCGCTCTCGCGGCCCTGCTCCTCCCCGCAGGCCTGAGCGCCCAGAACCCCGCGCCCGGCAACCGCCCGCCGGACCCCGGCAGCGATGTGCCGGTTCCGGTCCCCACGGTGGACTGGACCTCCGAAGCCGAGCTCGGGGCCAGCCTCTTCTTCGGCAACACCGCCCAGGCCCTGATCCTCACCCGGACCGGCACGGCCGCCGAGACCGCGCACTTCACGTTTGCCACCGACGCGTCTTTCCAGTACGGCGAGGCATCCGAGCCCAGCGGCGAGCGCGACGTCAGCCGCCGGTCCTGGGCCGCCGAGACCACGCTGGACTACCGGGGCCACGACGTGATCTCCTCGTTCCTGCATTCCCAGCTGGAAGGGAGCTACGAAAAGCGCATCGACCTGCGGGTGCGAGCGGGCGTGGGGGCCCGTATCCAGATGGCCGACTCGGAGCGCACCAAGGCCGGCGTGCGCCTGGCCGTCCTGGCGGAGCGCACCGACCCCAGGCTGGAGGAGCAGATCGATCCGGTCCGCACCGTGGCCCGGGGCTCCATCGAGCTCAACCTCCAGCGCCGCGTCGGAGACGAGGACCGCGTCCGGCTAAGCAACAACACCTCCTACGGACCGCGGGTGGGTCGCTTCGAGGACTACACCATGAAATCGGTGACCTCGGCTGCCTTCCGGGTCTCGGAGACGCTCCACCTCAAGCTCTCCTTCGTCGACTCATTCGACTCGGGGGCCAGGAACCGCGGGGCCCGCTCCAACAACGACGGGGAGCTGGTGCTCAGCCTCACCACCACGTTCCGCTAGCACCCTTCCGCCTCGCCTTAGATTCTTGCCCGAAGTTCTTGGGCTCCCCCTGCCCGGAAGACAAGGAGTCGGTTCGGTGGCGATCCAGCACGTGCGCAAGCGTCTGGTCACGGGACTGGTGGTACTGATCCCCTTGGGGATCACCATCTTCGCGTTGCGCTTCCTGTACAACGCGGCGACGGCGCTGCTGTTGCCCTTCCTGGACCCGCTGCTGGGGCACCTACCGCCCTGGGCGCGCGCGCTGCTGTCGCTGGGCCTGCTCCTGACCATCCTCCTGCTCGTGGGCCAGGTGGCCACCAACGTGGTGGGCAGCCGCCTGATCGGCCTCTTCGAGAAGGTCGTGCTGCGGATCCCCATCGTGCGGATCATCTACCAGGCCGCCAAGCAGGTGGTCGAGGCGTTCAACGCGCCCCGGTCGGACTTCCAGACGGTGGTGATGGTGGAGTTTCCCCGCCCGGGCATGAGGGCCGTGGGCTTCCTGACCAACACGGTCGAGGACACGGACGGCCGGGCCTGGAGCACCGTGTTCATCCCCACCACACCCAACCCCACCACCGGCTTCCTGCAGGTGGTCCCGGCCGGCGAGGCGGTCCGCCTGGACTGGTCCGTCGAGGACGCGGTCAAGACCATCATGTCCCTGGGCGTCCTGGCCCCTCCCCAGTGGAGCGCCCCTCTCAAGTCGAGCCTGCCCGCCGCCGACACTTGAGCCAGGAAGGCCCCCTTCGGGCCCTCCGGGGCCGAAGCGGGGGACGGTGTCCGTATGAAGGGCGTGATCTTCAACCTCCTGGAGGCGTTCGTCTGCGAACGCTGGGGTGAAGAGGCGTACGAGTCCCTTCTGGACCGCACCACGCTCGTGACCGGCGACCCCTTCGTGGGACCGGGTACCTACCCGGACGCGGACCTGACCGCCCTGGTGAAGAGCGCCGCCGAGCTGTTGGACCTCCCCGTCCCCGAGGTTCTGCGGGCCTTCGGCGAGTTCTGCTTCCCCAAGCTCGCCGGCCGGGTCCCCGACCTGGTCGACGATCACCCCGACTTGATCTCCTTTCTGGAGAGCGTCGACACCGTGCTGCACGTGGAGGTGACCAAGCTCATTCCGCAGGCGGTCACCCCTTCCTTTCTGGTCGAGCCCACCGGCCCCGGGCAGGCTCGACTGCAGTACACCTCGGAGCGCAAGCTATGCGCCTTCATGGAAGGGCTGCTGGTGGGCGCCGCTCGCCACTTCGAGTGTGAGATCGATTACGCCAAGCACTCCTGCATGCACGAGGGCGCGGTGAGCTGTGAGTACGAGGTCGTAGTGCGCGCCCCCCTGGTCACGCCCCCGGCGGGGGCGGTGCTCCACCAATGACCACCGCCACCGTCGAAGCGCGCCGTCTGGAGCGGGCGGAGCGGCGTGTGGCCATCCTCGAAGAGATGATCGAGGACCGGACCCGCGCTCTCTTCCTGTCCAACGAGCGCTTGCAGCGCGCCAACGCCTATCTGATGGAGCTGTACTCGGTGATGCCCGAGGCGCTCTGCGTGGTCCAGCACGACGGCGTGGTGCGGGACGTCAACGATGCGCTGGTGGAGCTGATCGGACGAGAGCGCGAGACCCTGCTCGGCCGGACGGTGGAGACGATCTCCCCCCGTCTATCGGAGTTCCTACGCAGCGCGGGAGACGACGCGCGCGTCGATCATTTCGAAGACGAGTGGCAGAGCGCGCAGGGGACCATCCCGGTGCTTCTCTCCATCGCCACCGCCAAGCACAAGCTGGGCGCGCCCATCTATGTCATCGCAGCCGCGGACATGCGCGAGCGCAGGCAACTGGAGATGGAGCTGCGCCATGCCCAGAAGCTCGAGTCGGTGGGCCAACTCGCAGCTGGCATCGCACACGAGATCAATACCCCGATGCAGTTCATCGGCGACAACGCCCGCTTCCTGCGTGACTCCTTCGACGACCTTCTCTCCGCGCTGGCCGCCTATCGCGAGCTGCTGGAGCGCACCGAGCTCAGTGAAGCCGACCGCACGCGCATGCAGGAGGCCGAAGACGACGTCGACCTCGAGTATCTGCAGGCCCGGGTGCCCAAGGCGTTCGCGCGCACGCTGGAGGGCGTGGACCGTGTCAGCACCATCGTCTCGGCCATGAAAGCCTTTGCGCACCCCGGACACGAACGGGTGCCCACCGACCTGAACCAGGCCATCCAGACCACCCTCACCGTGGCCCGCAACGAGGTGAAGTACGTTGCGGACGTGGTCACCGAACTGGGTGAGCTGCCCCTGGTCCCCTGCTACGCCGGCGACATCAACCAGGTGTTCCTGAACCTGGTGGTCAACGCCGCCCAGGCCATCGAAGAGCACAACGAGGGCACCGACGCCCGGGGCCTGCTCACCATCCGCTCGCAGGTGGATGGCGAATGCGTGGTCATCTCCTTCACGGACACCGGGGGCGGCATCCCCGAATCGATCCACCATCGCCTGTTCGAGCCGTTCTTCACCACCAAGCCGGTCGGAAAGGGAACGGGACAGGGTCTGGCCATCTCGTACGCCGTCGTGGTGGAGAAACACGGGGGCTCGCTGAGGTTCGAGACCACGCCCGGAGAGGGAACCACGTTCGTCGTGCGGTTGCCGATCCAGGGCCGCGTGGGAGGCCCGCGATGATCCGTGTGCTCTTCGTCGACGACGAGCCGGCAGTGCTCGAAGGCCTAGAGAACGGCCTGCGTCGGCAGCGCAAGCGCTGGCAGATGGAGTTCGTGACGCGCGCGCGCGAGGCCATCGAACGTATGGAACAGAACGCGTACGACGTGTTGATCACCGACATGCGCATGCCTGAGATGGATGGCAACCAACTGCTGGAGTGGGCCCGCCTGAATCAGCCCGAGGTCGTCCGCATCCTGCTCACCGGCCATGCCGAGAAGCAGCAGCTCCTCAGAGCCCTGCCCGCGGCCCATCGCATTCTTCTCAAGCCCTGCGAAGCCGATACCCTGGAAGAGGCCATCGATCACGGCCACCACCTGCGCCGCGAGATCACCGACCCGGAGGTCGAGAGCGTGGTGGGCGGGCTGGACGCGCTTCCGATTCCGCCTGAGGTCCACAGCACCCTGTTGACGCTGCTCGAGGATCCAGACGTGACGTCGGAGCAGATCGCCGACGCCGTCAGACATGACGTCTTCGCGACCGCCCGCATCCTCCAAGTGGGCAATGCCGCCGCCTCGGGCGGCGATATTGCCACCGTGGATGCTGCAATCGGCTGTCTGGGCATCGAAGCCCTGCGTGGGCTCGTCCTCTCGCACGGCCTGTTCGACGCGATGGAGCCGGGCCTGCTCTTCGACGGCTTTTCGGTGGAGACCTTGGACCGCCGGAGCGTTCTGGCCTCCCGTCTTGCGCGCCGCCTCCTGGACGATCCCGCCCAGCAGGCCATCGCCCAGTCGGCGGGGCTTCTTCACGACCTGGGTCAGTTCGTGATGGCGGTGTACCTGCCCGGTCGCTTCCGTCAAGCACGCAACCTGGCCCGGGTCTCCGATATCGCGCTACCCGAAGCGGAACGTCGGACCTTCGGCACCACCCATGCCGAGATCGCCGCCTTCCTCCTGGGGCGCTGGAACCTGCCCGCGAAAGTCGTCGAGGCGGTGCGAAATCATCATCAACCGGGGCGCGTGTCGCGCACCGAGTTCGGCGCTGCCGGCGCGGTCCACGTTGCGGCCGCACTCGCCGAGCGGATCGTGGGAGGCTCCTTCGGGCCCAAGGACGGGATGCCACTCAAGCCGGAGCCGCTCGATGTCGAGTATCTAGAGGCCGCCGGAGTGGCCGCGAACATCGAACAGTGGGAGTGGGCCGCCGTGGAGTTGGCCGACGCCGCGCTACCTGGAGTCGTATCGTGACCGACGTGCTGCCCCTCAAGCCACCCATTCTGTGTGTGGACGATGACCCGGTGATCCTCGAGAGCCTGGAGCCGCATCTCCGCAAGACCTTTCGGGTGTTGAAGGCGACCTCGGGCGAGGAAGCCTTGGAGGTTCTCGAGAGGGAGCCGCGCATCGCCGTGATCCTGTCGGACATGCGGATGCCCGGAATGTCGGGAGCCGAATTCCTCTCCCACGCCCGTCAACGCCATCCGGACGCCACGCGCATGCTTCTGACGGGGTATGCGGACGTGGAGTCGGCAAGCCTGGCCGTCAACGAGGGCCAGGTGTTCCGCTTCCTGACCAAGCCCTGCCCACCTGATCGCTTGATCCCGGCGTGCCTCGCCGCACTCGAGATCCACCAGTTGCGCACGGCAGAGCGCGAACTGCTCGAAGATACGCTACGCGGGAGCATCCAGGCCCTGGTCGACGTGCTGGCACTGGTCCACCCGGTCGCGTTCGGGCGAGCCACTCGCATTCGCGAGCACGTTCGGATGCTGAGCCAGGATTGCTGCATGGACGGCGCTTGGTACATCGAAGTCGCTGCCATGATGTCACAGCTCGGGACCATCGCCCTATCCGAGTCGACTCTCGAAAAGCTGTACTACGGACACACCTTGGACGAAGAAGGGGAGCACGAGTTCGGTCGGATGCCGCTCGTGTTGAGGCAGGTCTTGAAGGACATTCCGCGCCTCGGTCCCGTCGTGGAAGTGGTCGACGACTTCTACCGGTCCATGATGGAAGACGCCCCGCCCAGCACACCCGGTGGACACATGCTTCGCATGGCGGTCGACTTCGACGTACTTCAGGCCAGGGGGGTGTCCGTCCAGGAAGCGGTCGACACCATGTGGGGGCGCACGC
The DNA here is from genome assembly GCA_041390105.1 of Gemmatimonadota bacterium. Lineage (NCBI taxonomy): Bacteria > Pseudomonadati > Gemmatimonadota > Gemmatimonadota bacterium. The sequence continues at coordinate 453,486 of JAWKQO010000002.1, read as the reverse complement.
TCTACGACTCCGCCCTCCTCAACACCTTCGCGCAGCGTCTCGGCTTCACCGTCAGCCATCAGCGCATCCTGGAACTGGAGTTCGCTGCGCTACGAGTAGGCCTCCACCTCGCCGACGACTTGTATACCGAGGACGGGGCGCTGGTGGCTCCGCGCGGCTACACCATCTCGGCCAGCTTCCTGGCGCGCGTGGACTCGTTCCGCAACGCGGGCGTTCCCGAGCCCATCCGCGTGTTCGTCCCCGAAGACCTTCCGGCTGCCCTGGAGCCCGCCGTCGCGACGGCGTGAGGCGCGCGCCGACAGCACGCTCTCACACCCACTCGATCTGACGCGGGGGCAATCGGCCCTCAGCGGGCGGGCGCGCGCTGCAGCAGCTCTTTCAGGTAGCGTCCCCAGATGGCCGGGATGGAGTGCGTACCATGCCCGCGGGTCTGGTCGGTGATGGGCAACACCATGGCCCGGCCCTTCGGCACGCGCTGGATCTCTCGCTCCAGAATCCCGAGCTCCGGCGGGTTGACCTGATCGTCTGCCGAGTTGATGGCGAGGAGCGGTGCCTGGATCTGCTCCAGATGAGGGGAAGGATCGTAGAAGCGCGACGCGTCGAAGGCATAGATCATGTCGTTGGCGTCGAGACTCCTCCGGTAGCGCTCCACCATCTGCTCCAGCATGGTCTCCGCCTCCTCCCGGGTGGGCGCGTCCTTCTGCCACTGCCTGGGACTCGACACCATGAACATGAGCGAGTGGATGGCCGCGGTGAGTCCGGGCGGCTGCTGGGTGTAGTCGCCTCCGTTCCAGGCCGGGTCGTCCTTGATGGAACGGAGGATCATGGCACGCTGGATCCGGTTCCGACCCGCGATCTCGACCGGAAGACTGGCCAGCGGCATGAGCGCGTCCATGAAGTCGGGATAGGTGTAGCCCCAGACCCAGGTGTGCATACCGCCCATGGACGTCCCCATCACCAGGCGCAGGTGATCGACGCCCAGTCCCTCGGTGAGGAGCCGGTACTGGGCGCGCACCATGTCGTCGTAGGTGTAGGCGGGGAAGCGGGCGTGCATTCCGTCGGAGGGCTTGCTGGACTGGCCGTGCCCGATGCCGTCCGGCAGCACGATGTAGTACTCCGCGGCGTCCAGCAGCTTGCCGGGCCCGAACAACTCGCCGGCAAAGCGGGGAGACAGGAATCCGCCTCCGCTCCCGGTGGTGCCGTGCATCACCAACACCGCATTGCGCACACGCCCGTCGGGCCCGCGACGCGGCGCGCCCAAGGTGCGGTAGTGCTGCGTGAGCTCGGGAAGGCGCTCGCCGCTGTCGAAGACGAAGTCGGTCACCGTGAAGTCGCCCTCGACCGGCGCCGGCCAGGTCTGTTGGGCACCGAGCGGAGCAGCGGCGAGGAGCAGCAGAGCTCCCCAGGCCGGCCGCCGCAGTCGTTGGATCGCTGGCGTGGTAGTCATGCCCGGGAAGCTGCTGGGCGCCTTCGCGCGACGCCAGTCTGAGCCACCCCGCCGGATGGGGCCCGCCCCCGGTGCCCTCCCTCCGGACCTAACGAACAGACCGGTTGAGGCGTCTACGGAGCAGGACATCGCACGGCAATGGAGGTCGTCATGAAGGCTAGAATGGGAGTGTTGATCGCGGTGGTGGCGAGCGCTGGATGGGCGGCCACCCCGCTGCTGGCGCAGCGTGGGCCCCAACGTCCGGGGCGTGACGGTCCACGCGTCGGCGTGGTGGGTCCCCGCGGCGGCGGCGTCGAGGGTGTGCTCCGCCAGCGCGAGCGCCTCGAGCTGACCGAGGATCAGGTCGCCCGATTGAATCAGATCCGCGTCCAGCACCTCGAGCAGTCGGAGGCCGGAGCCGCCGAGTTGCGTCGGCTCCGCTCGGACATGGCCGCCGGAGAGATCACCGGCGCCGACGCGCAGGCGAAGCTGCACGAGGCGTTCGATCGCATGCACGAGCGGCAGGACCAGGTACGTACGCAGATCAATGGGATCCTGAGCGAGGAGCAGCAGACCAAGCTGCGTGAAGGCCGCTTGGAGGCACGCCGGGGTGCCCGTGGGCAGCGCGGCGCCCAGGGCCCGGGCCTGCGCGGCCGCCGACCGGGGCCGCAGGGCCAGGGATTCCGCGGTCGCAGCGGGCCGGACGGCCCCAGCTTCCGCGGACCGGGAGGCCCCGAGGGCGCTCCCATCGGACCACGCGCTCCGGGTCGGTTCCGGCCGGCGCCGGACACGGCGGGGCCACCCGCGAATCCGGGGGGCTGAGCGCCAAGACCCCAGCGTCCCCAGGGCAGCGCACCGGGCCAGCGGACACCTCGCGTGACCGCTGGCCCGGTCGCACATTCACTGCAGAGCGACAGCGCCTCTTCCCTGCCATCGTATGGAGGGACGCAGGGGCGGCGATGACGCCCCCCGCTTTGGTCTGGACAGCCTCACCCGGATTCGAACATGCCCGTCCCCGCCGTCAGCCGCCGCGTCCCTGCCCTGCTCTTCGGGCTCTGCCTCCTGTTGGCGGCTGTGCCCCACGTCGCCGCGCAGGCAACCGCCGACCTGGTGGGTCGTGTGGTGGATATGGAGTCCGGAGCGGGCATCCCCGATGTGGTCGTGCGCGCGGGGGGACTGACCCGGGAGGCGGTGACCGACGCGGCGGGGCTGTTCCGCCTGGAGGGGATCCCGACGGGCGAGCGACTGCTCACCTTCGAGCATCTGGCCTACGGCGAGCACCAACAGGTGGTCAACGTGGGCGACGAGGGCCTGGAACTCGAGATCCGCCTCTCACCGACCGCCATCGCGATCGAGGAGCTGGTGGTGGAGGGCGTGCGCCCGGAGGAGCGCGCCCAACGAGCCCGTGGCTCCAGCACCCACGTCGTGGACGCAGAGATGATCCAGCGGGCGCTGGGCACGAGCCGCCATCTGGGCGATCTCCTGCGCCAGACGGTGCCCGGGATCCGCATGCGTCAGCGAAACGACGTCAGCGGTGCCGATGTGTGCCTCGAGTTCCGCTCGGCCCAGAGCATCTCCATGCTCAATCGCGGATGCCAGTCGCCCCAGGTGTACCTGGACGGCGTGCCGGTCTCGAATCCCAACTTCCTCTACGGCATGCTCTCGCTGCACACCATCGAACGGCTGGAAGTGGTGCCGCCCGGCGAGGCCGGCGCGCGCTACGGGAGCGGGTCCCTGTACGGTGTCATTCTGATCACCACGCACACGCCCGGGGTACAGCGGGGGGACGGAGCGGAACCGGTGATCGGAGGCTACCCGGTCACCAGCCCGTCCAGTCGCCATTTCGATTGGTCCCAGGAACCGCAGGGACACCACACCGGACGCGCCTTCCTCGGTGCGTTCGTGGGCAACGCGCTGGGTATCGCCGCCGGAGTCTCGGTGGCCAAGACCTGCATCGGCATCGACGCCAAGGATGAGATCGTCACGGAGTGCAGTGCGGGCAAGACCGGGACGGTCGCGGTAGCGGCTCTGTTGATCCCGACCGTCACCAGCGCCCTCGGAGCCCGTTGGAGCGGCGCCACCGACACCTCGGTGGGGCGGTTCGCACCGGCGGCGTTCGGGGCTGCGCTGGGACTGCTGCCTGGCTACGCATTCGCGCTCACCACCGAGGGTGCCGCGGAGGCGGACATCGCCAACGCGGTCGGCTACACGTTCCTCTTCGCGGCGGTGCCCATCATCGTCACGGGTGCGGATCGGCTGTTCCGCCGCCTCCGCCACCCCGAGGATCCAACGCGCTAGGCGCTCGGCTTCCCGCGGGACGCTAGAAGCCGAACCGGCTGAAGATGTAGCGGTACTCCAGCGTCGCGTCCTGGATCGTTCCCTGACGATCGTACTCCAGGCTTCCGTCCAGGAAGACCCGCATACGGACGGTGGCTTGCAGGCTGTCGGTCTCGGTGAGGCGGGCCAGGATGGCCGACGCGTTCCCGAGCGCGATCGTTTGATCGAACGTGCCGGTGACCGCGAAGGTGTCCGCATCGTTCAAGCTGGCCAGGATCTCGCCCGAGACGGGTTCGATGAACTCGAAGAAGTCGGTCGAGATCACGAGCTGCAGCGGATTCGTCGCCGTCACCTCGATCTGCACCCGCGCCTGTTCCGGCTGCTTGTCCGCCTCCACCAGTCCGCATCCACCCACCGAGGCGAAGCCCAACACCGCGGTTGCCCAGGCCGACCCTGACAAGGCCCGCGTCAAGCGCGTACGTTCCGTCATGTCCACACTCTCTCCTCGTCGCAGGATGGCTCGGGCGGGGCTCGCCCTGGGCGCGAGCGCCCTCGGAATTCTGGCGTGTACACCCGAACCCACGCCACGTCCCTTGTACGCCCCGATCGGCGAGCCGTTGCCGGGGCTGAGCCAGGACCAGGCGGACCGCTTCGCCCAAGGCCAGGCCCTGTTCTCCCATGTCTTCAGTCCGGAGGAGGGCCTGGGCCCCCGCTTCAACGAGAATGCGTGCAACGCGTGTCACACCGACCCGGCCGATGGGGGCACCGGTGAGCAGCTGGTCCTGAAGGCCTCGCACTTCGATGACGAGGGCACCTGCCAGACCTTTGCGGCCCAGGGGGGCGAGAACCTGCGCGGCAAGCTCACGCCGGAGGCGAGCGCCCTGGGGGCCGTGCCGGCGAGTGCCCCGGCGGAGGCCAGCCATCGGGGCCGGATCAACACACCGTTCCTGTTCGGAATGGGCATGATCGACGCCATCCCCCAGGCCACCCTGGACGGGCTGGCCGACCCGGACGACCGCAACGGGGACGGCATCTCCGGACGGGTGGGCCGCAGCGCCGATGGGCGCCCGGCCCGCTTTGGTCGGAAGGCCGCGGTGGCCACCCTGGCGGACTTCGTGGACGAAGCGGCCCGGTTGGAGATGGGCCTGACCACCGCAGCCCATCCAGACGAGGCCACCGCCGGCGCCCTGCCGGCCGTGCCGGACGGCTCGGACCAGGTGGCGGATCCGGAGCTGGACGCAGAGCGCGTGGCCTTGATCGTCGATTTCGTGCGCTACCTGGCGCCACCCGAGCCGGGCACACCGCGCCCGGAGGACGAGGCGCTGGTGGAGCAGGGGCGGGCGCTGTTCGAGGGCCTCGGGTGCTCGAGTTGTCACGTCCCCGCGCTGCGGACGCGCGCCGATGCTCCGCCTCCGCTGGCAGGACGCGAGATCGCCCTCTACTCGGACCTGTTGCTGCATGACATGGGACCCGACCTGGCCGGGCCCTGCACCGCCGGAGCGTCTCCCACCGAGGTGCGCACCGAGCCGCTGATGGGGCTGCGCTACCGCCGGACCCTGCTGCACGACGGAAGAATCGGCCGCGTCCGGGACGCCATCCTCGCGCATGGCGGGGAGGCCCAAGCTGCACGGGACGCCTTCGACGGCTTGGACCGGGTGGTCCAGGAAGCGCTGTTGCGCTTCCTGGCTCAGCTCTGAGGGCGGCACGCGGAGGGTCCAGCGGCGGATCGGCTGGGCGCGCTTTGGTCCGCACTCCCCCATCGAGCCCTCGCGGGGCCCCTGAACGACAACGGGGGTGCGGTCCGAAGACCGCACCCCCGCGCTACTGCTGGACCCGGGACCGCCTTACGGACCCGGTTCCCGATCCTCCGAGACCGGCTTACGGCTTCGGGATGTTGGGGTTGCCCTCGTACTCCTCCAGCGGCATGGGGAAGCACGTCGCCGTGCCGTAGTCACCCCACTGCGACGTGGGATGGACCCCCGACGGGAACATGTCGTCGCCCTGCCGCAGCCAGCGCCGCAGGTCACCCAGGCGTGAACCGTTCAGGAACAGGTCACGGCCGCGCTGGTCACGCAGCTCCATCATCAGCGCGTCGCCGCTGAGCGTCACCGGCGCCTGGTTGCCGAAGGCGCGGCGATCGTTGACGAACGCCAGCGTCTCGGGCGTGGGCCCCAGGGCCTCGTAATAGTTGTGCTGCGCCTCCAGGCCGGACGCGAACGTGATGTCCGTGCCCTGCCCGAAGTCCGGCGGGTTGCCACCCGTGGCGAAGGTCTCCCCGTTGTACTCGGAGAACATCAACCCCTGCTTGGGCGTGTAGAGCTGCGTCAGCCGGTTGTGGCCGAGCCGCCAATCCGGCAGGTGCTGCACGCGCGGGTCGGTCAGAAACGCGTCCAGGTCCTGCGTACCGAAGTTGCTCGGTCCGCCGGCCAGGAAGTGCGGGTGCATGCCCAGCGAGTGGTTGGCGCCGGTCACCCGGTCGTTCAGCACATCGTAGGTGCGCGGGTCGGTGGCCGAGTACTCCACCCAACGGCGGTAGTCCGCCGGCACCTGTGGCGCGATGGCCAGGACCTGGGCGTTGTTGCCCAGGTTGAGGTGCGCCCGCGTGAGGCCCACCCGGGCCAGGTTGGCGATCTCGGACGAGCCCGCCGCCTGCGCCACGCTCAAGGCCTCGTCGAAGCGGTCCACCGCGAACTGATAGAGCTGCAGCGGCTGATAGATCTCCGAGCCGACGTTGACGGTGGCCTCACACATGGCGTCGGCCAGCAGGATGTACGAATACCCTGCATAGACCAGCGCCGTGGCCATCTTCACATCACTGCTGGGGTTGGCCAGCAGCTCACGGAAGCGGCCGGAGACGCTGTCCCCCTGGGAACGCGCCCGGCTGAGCTGCGAGAACATGTCATCCGCGTCACCCTCGTCGTAGCGCACGATGCGCTGACTCAGGCGAGCGGTCTGTTCCCAGTTGATGCCCGTGATCTGTTCGTCCGTGAACATCGAACCGCGCCACACGAACGGGTCGGAGTACGCGACCTGGAAGTCGCCGATCACACCGTTCAACAGCACGTTGATCAAGGTGGAGTCCTGCAGCAGCTCCTCGTTCAACTCCGCCGGGTTGTTCACCTCCAGCAGGTCGTTGACGGAGCAGGCCGAACCCACCAAAGCCAGCGCGGCGGTGGCGGTAGCCACCCACCGTCCGCGATTGCGAGTGATCCTGTTCATCGAAGGTATTCCTCCAGTGGGCTCAGAACGCGAACCGCACGCTGAGCGCGAAGGTCCGTAGCATGGGAATGGATGCGTAGTCGGTACGGTTGAAGCCGGACAGCGAGTCGAAGTTGACCTCGGGATCGGGCGAGCCCAGACCCTCCTGGTCGAACTTGTACTTCGTCCACATCCACAGATTCCGCGCGGACAGGGTGATGGCCGCGTTGTCGACACCCGCCTTCTCCGTCACGGCGGACGGCAGGTCGTAGGTCGCCGAGATCTCACGCAGCTTGATGAAGTCCGCGTTCTGGATCCACGTCTTGGTCTGCAGGCTCTTCGCCACGGCCACGTCCACCGGATCCGAGCTGGGATCATTGACCAGCTTGGTGTTCAGGTCGATGCGGCTCCGGACCGAGCAGATGGCGCACCACTGATAGTGGCCACCCTTGTAGTCCAGGTTGGCGAACAGCCGAACGTTGTCGAACAGCGTCACGGTGTTGGTGAAGCCGATCTCGCGGGTCGGGAGCGACGGACCGACGTATTCCTTGTCGCTGGCCACCGTCACGCCGCCGCTCCCCGTCAGCACGGGCGCACCCGAGGCATCCCGCACCACGTCGGTGCTCCAGAAGCCACCCATGGGATAGCGCGGGATGTGACGCTGCACGGTGGCGAACTGGCCGAACTCGATCTGCGTGATGGGGGCGTCACCGAAGGTGACCAGCTCGTTGGAGTTGGTCGACAGCGCCACGGTGGCGTCCCACTGCAGGTTGCGCGTGTAGATCGGCGTCGCGGTCAGCAGCACCTCGATGCCGCTGTTGGCGATCTCGCCCACGTTGGCGAAGTGCGTGCCGCTGAAGCCCGACGACGGTGGGTCCGGCACCTCGATGAGGGCGTCCCGCGTCTTCTGGTTGTAGTAGGTGAAGTCGAGCCCCATCCGACCATCGAGGAACGAGGCCTCGAAGCCCAGCTCCAGCTCGGAGCCCGTCTCGGCCTTGAGGTTCGGGTTCCCGTAGGAGGACGGCCGGAGCAGGTTGACCACGTTGTCCGCGGTCGTCGTGACGCCGGCCGTGTAGGTCCGGTCGGCGGTGAAGGGCTCGGGCGGGCTGCCGGCCTGTCCCCAGGCACCGCGCAGCTTGAGCTGATCCACCCAGCCCACGTCGAAGAAGTCCTCGTCCGAGATGACGTAGCTGAGCTGAGCCTTCGGATAGACCACCAGCGAGAACTCACGACCGAACGCAGAGTTGTCGTCGATGCGCACGGCAGCGGTCGCGAACAGCCGGTTCCGCCACCCCACCTGCTCCTGGAAGTAGAAGCCCAGCGAGGTCTGCTCCTCCAGATCCTGGCTGGCGCGCGTGTTCGCGGCCGTACCGACCAGGTTGATCTGGCTAGCCACCAAGCCCTCACCGATGGTGGTGAACGACTCGTACTTGCGGGCGTTGAGCTGCATGCCCGCGCTGAAGGCGCTCGAGTAGTTCTCGCTCAGGTCCGTGCTGACGGTCCCGGAGTAGTCCACCGTCCAGGTGTGCACGTCCGGCAGGAAGATCGAGATGGCGCCGGTGGCGTTGGTGGCACCCCAGGGTGCCTGACCCGTCTGGTCGATGGGATAGAACTGCGTGTTGTTGCGATCGTTGTTGTCCAGCCCGAGCGTCAGGCGGTTGGACAGCCAGGAGAACGGCTCGTAGTTGACCGTGGCACCCAGCGTGAAGCGCTCCGTGCGCGTCTGCAGGTCGTACTGGTTGGCCAGCTCGGGCCCGAAGCCCCGGAAGCCCGGCTCCCACTGCGGGTTGACCGCCAGGGTCTGCCCGCGATAGGCGTTGCGCAGAACGGAGTTCGACGAATTGTTGGACAGGGGCTGGCGGATGTGCTGCCGCACGTAGCCCACGTTCACGTTGAAGTTGAGCTTCTCGCTCGGCACGAACCCGAAGTTGGCCCGCCCACCCTGGCGCTTGGCGAAGTTGTTCAGGAAGATCCCTTCCTCATCGCCCTTCTCGGCCGAGAGGAAGTAGTTGAACAGCTCACCACCACCACGCGCCGAGATGTTGAAGGCGTACTGACCGGGTCCGTTGGCGTCGCTCGATCCCTCGTTGCCGCGCACCGCGTTGGGATGGCGCGTCATGGGGTCGTCCGTCAGCACCGTGCCGGCGGTCACACCCTGACAGCCGGGGAAGCGCACGGCGTCGTTCACGTTGGCCTGCGTGCACTGCCAGTAGGTCTGGGGCCGGTCCAGCACCCAGTCGGAGGTGCCGGCGTCCATGCTGGCGGTCCACTGCATGCCCGTGCCGGGGCGGCCCTTCTTGGTGATGATCTGGATCACGCCGGACGCGGCTTCGGCGCCGTACAGCGTCGCCGCGGCCGGGCCCTTGATCACCTCGATCGACTCGATGTCGTTCGGGTTCAGGAAGTCCAGCGCGTTGGTGCAGTGCACAACGTTGTTGCACTGCCCGTTCTGGTTGCCGCTCTCGATGCGCACGCCGTCGACGAAGACGACGGGCTCGAAGCGGCCCGACAAGGAGCCTGACCCGCGCAGGCGGATCTGCGAGCCGTCACCCGCGCCACCGCCGTTCGACACCAGCGTCAGGCCGGGAGTGCGCGCCTGCAGGAGCTCCTGCACGCTAGCGACGGGTACCGCCTCCGTGACTTCGGCGGCCTCGAACTTCTGGACCGCGTTGCCGATGGCGCGCCGTTGCGTCTGGCCCGCCGTGCCGGTGACCACGATCTCGTCCAGCTCCAGCGCCTGCTGGCTCATCGCGAAATCGAGCGCGGCCGTCTGCCCCGCGGCCACCGTCACCTGCTGCTCGACCGTGCCGTACCCGAGGATCTCGACTCGCACCACGTGCGAGCCGGTGGGAACGTTCAGGACGAGGTATTGCCCGCTCGAGTTGGCCAGGCCTCCTCGGCCCGTACCCACCACGAGGACCTGCGCGCCGGGGAGTGGCCGCAGCGTCACCGCATCGGTGACTTGCCCCCGGATATTGCCTGTCGCCTGCTGCGCCGCCGCGGTCGATGAACCCGCGAAGGCGATAGCGAGCGCGAGGACGCACAGGCGCACAAACGTACACACAAGGCGTGTGTGCATGACGCCTCCTACAAGGATGAGGAAGGAATGCCCCGCTGGGTGCCCGGATGGCCCCGCGACGAACCCTCTGGTTCGCCGCCGGATCGCCCGCATCCCAGAGGTTTGGGAGTGAACGGGCGAGCCCCCGATGTCGGGACAAGCTGTCTTCAATACTAGTGCATTCGCTGGTCCCGCAAGAGTGTTTCAGTTTGGCCACGCTCCCCCCCCCGGAGCCGGCCTCTTGCCTAGCCGATCAGGGACCGGAACAGGGTGCCCAGCGAGAAGATCCGGCCCGGGTCGGCCCGCTCGGCCAGCACCTCGGCGGCAAGGGTGCGGAGGTGGGGGCTCCGGGCCACGCGCCAGGACACCAGATCCGCGACCCAGGCCCGGCGCAGCCACCGTTGGGCGGTGTGATACCCCCCGTAGCGGGGCCCCAACTCCCCCGCGATGCGCTCTGCGTAACCGGCCACCCCGGTGGCCTTGCCGAGACCGCCCCCCGCGTCCCCCCGTCCCAGCTCTTCACCCAGGACCTGGGCCGCGATCTCGGCCGATTCCATGGCCTTGCCGATCCCTTCTCCCGTGAAGGGATAGGTCGTGCCGAGGGTCTCCCCCACGGCCAGGACCTTGCCGCTGGGATGCAGGGGCCGCGTGCCCTCGAGCCCGGTGCGAAGCCGGGCGCCGCGCACCGCCCCCTCGGGCCCCCCGGCCAGAAGCTGGCGCGCCTCCGGGCTGTGCGCCTCGAAGCGCTGCAGCAGATCCCGGAGCGAGGCGGCCGCTCCCGCCACGTCCTGCTTGCGGGCCTGCTCGAAGAACAGCCCGACGCCGATGTTGAAGCGGCCCGGCCCCACCGGGAAGATCCACGCGTAGCCCGGGAGCACGGACCGGTCGAAGGAGATCAGAGGCTGGGCGAGGGGGGTGTCGGAGACGACATAGCGGCGCAGCGCCACCGCCGAAGGTGCCGTACGTTCCAGCATGCCGAGCGGCTCCAACAAGGAGGTGTCGGCACCGGTGGCGATGAGCACGAAGCGCCCGCCCACCCGGAGGCTGGCCTGGCCCGGTCGGACCTCCAGATCCACGAAGGGTCCGTCGGCCCCCAGACCCACCGCGCCTGCCTTCCCGCGAGCCAGGTGGGCGCCGGCCTCGGACGCCCGCCGGGCCAGCAGCTCGTCCAGCTGCACCCGGGGCAGCCCCACCATCTCCGTCGGAACGTCGAAGGTGACGCCTCGGGGGCTGGCCACCCGGAGCGTGTCGACGCGGTGGCCCAGCTGGTCCACCTCCCCACGTGCCCCACACCGTTCCAACGCCGCCAGCGCGTCGGGAATCAGAAGGTCGCCGCAGGCCTTGTCGCGCGGAAACGCAGCTCGCTCCAACAACAACACCGCCGCCCCGGCCCGGGCCAGGTGCCAGGCCGCCGTCGATCCCGCGGGTCCGGCGCCCACCACGATCGCGTCCCAGGTCCGACGAGCCTCGCCGCTCCCGACGGGGACCTGGCCCGCGCTCGCGTTCACGTCCCCGCCGCACGCCCGCGCCAACGCAGGTCCACTCGGAACGCTCGGTGGTCGGACGCCTCCCCTGTGAGCACCTCCGCCTCCACGCACTCGAACGCTTCGCCGAGCCAGAGGTAGTCGATGCGTTTGATGGGTCCGTTGGCCGGATAGGTGAGCCCGTCCCCGCGGCCGCAGCCTGCGAACGCATCCACCCATCCTGCTGCGGCGGGGGCGTCGATCACGCGCGTGCCCGGCTCCGCGTTGAAGTCGCCACCGAGTAGCACCGCGTCGTCCGCGGCCGTTGCCGCGTCGCGCCCTCGCGCCAACACCGTAGGAACCTCCTGCCAGCGGTAGGCGTCGTCGGGAGACGCGTCCAGGTGCGTGTTCAGCACCAGCAACGGACCCCAGGGCGTCGACACCCGCGCCTCCAGGATGCCCCGCGGCTCGTACGACCCGCCCGCTCGCGCCTGCGGGGGGTCGACCGGGAGGTGGACGAGGGTATCGCTGGCGAGGGGAAACCGTGAGAGGAGGGCGATGCCGTACTCGCCTCCGTCATAGTCGAGCGTGCGGCCGAAGGCGGCGTGCAGTCCGGTGGCCTCCGCGAGTCGTGCGATCTGATCCACGCCCCCCGACCGGGCCGTCCCCCGGTCCACCTCCTGAAGCAGCACCAGGTCTGCGTCGGCGTCCCGGACGACGGCGGCCACGCGCTCGAGGTTCTCGACACCCTGAGCGTCCTTGCCCGCGTGGATGTTGTAGACGAGCACCCGCAGCGTGGGCGGTGCGAGCGCTGCGGTCCGGGAGCAACCCGCCAGCAGCAGCACGAGGAGTGGTGCCGCACGCAGGAGTCGGCCCGGGTTCACCGCCGGATTCCGGTCGTCCTGGGCAAGGTCCGTCCTACGGCGCGCGCCACCTGCTCCAGCTCGTCCATGAGCGTGCTGAACGACGGAAGCGTCAGCGACTGGCGTCCGTCCGACAGGGCCTCCTCCGGTCGGGGATGCACCTCGACGATCAATCCATCCGCCCCCGCCGCGATCGCGGCACGCGAGAGCGCGCCCACCCATTCCCTGCGCCCCGCGGCATGGCTCGGATCGACGATGACCGGAAGGTGCGTGCGCTCCTTCAGCACGGGCACGGCGGCGAGATCCAGCGTGTTGCGCGTCGCCGTCTCGTAGGTGCGGATGCCGCGCTCGCAGAGCACCACGCGCGAGTTGCCCGCTGCCACCACGTACTCGGCGGCCAGCAGCAGTTCGTCGGTGGTTGCCATCATGCCTCGCTTGAGCAGCACGGGCGTGCCGAGCTCCCCCACCGCAGAGAGGAGGCGGAAGTTCTGCATGTTGCGGGCACCGATCTGCAGCATGTCGGCCCGCTCCGCCACCAGCGGCACATCCTCGGGCGCGACGACCTCGGTGACAATGCCCAGGCCGGTCTCCGCGCGAGCCTCGGCGAGCAGGTCCAGTCCCTCGACACCCAGCCCCTGGAAGCTGTACGGAGAGCTACGGGGCTTGAAAGCACCGCCGCGCAGCATGGCCGCACCAGCGGCCTGCACCGCGCGCGCAGCCTCCAGGATCTGCGTTCGTGACTCGACGGCACAGGGACCGGCGATGACCACCACCGCGTCCTCACCGAAGGTGACCTCTCCGACCCGCACCCGCCCCGGTCCGCCGTGACTCTCGCGGGAGACCAGTGGATAGGGCGGCGCCTCACGCCGGATCTCCCGCACACCGGGAAACGTCGCCAGCTCGGCGGCGAGGGAGCCCGCGCCCGGTCCGATCACGCCGACCAGCGTCTCGTTGGGGAGCTCGGAGATCTGCACCCGGAACCCGGCGTTCTCGACGAAGCGCAGCAGGTCTGCTTTCTGCTTGAGCGAACAGGATCGATCCAGCACCGCGATCATGCCGCCGCTCCCCGCAGAGCCCTCAGGAGCGCAGCGGCGTCCGCGCCCTGTTCGATCGCCTCCACCACCGCGCTTCCCACGATGGCGCCGTCGGCGTGCGCACCCAGCCGGCGCACGTCCTCCGCCGTGCGGATGCCGAATCCCGCCAACACGGGCCGCGGCGAACGCGCCCGCACCCGGTCCAGATAGGCCGCCACCTGGTCGTGCTGCGACGCGACGGCCGCACCGGTGGTCCCTGTCATGGTCACCGCGTACACGAAGCCTTCGCTCGCCGCACACAGCCGCGCCAAGCGCTCGTCCGGCGTCAACGGCGTCACCAGTTGGATGAGCGCCACGCCCTGCCCTCCCAAGGCCCGCCGCAGCGGACCCGACTCCTCGAAGGGCACGTCGGGGACGATCAACCCGCTCACACCCGACGCGCGCGCACGTTCGGCGAACGAGTCCAGTCCCATCTGCAGCACGGGGTTCAGATAGCTCATCAGCACCACCGGCCGCTCCAGGCGGGCCGCGGCCAGCGTGTCCAGGATGCCGCTCAGGGTGGCTCCGGCCGACAGTGCCCGTTCGCTGGCGCGCTGGATGGTCACGCCATCCGCCATCGGATCCGAGAACGGGATGCCGACCTCCAGGATGTCCACCTCCGCGGCCAGGTCCGGAAGGAGGTCCGCAAAGGCCTGGGGGTCGGGGAAGCCGCCGGTGACGTAGCCGACCAGCGCCGGCCGCCCGTCGGCTTGGGCGCCGCGGATGGCCGCCTCCAGGCGCTCACCACCCTGTGCGCTGAGGGGGCTCACCGGCCGCTCCCGCCCAGCACTCGGGCCAACGTCTCCAGGTCCTTGTCGCCTCGACCGGACAACCCCACCAGAATGATCCCTCCTTGGTGTTCGCGGGCCCACGCGGCCGCGCCCGCCAGCGCGTGCGCCGATTCCAGCGCGGGCAGGATGCCCTCCAGCGCACAGAGCGCCTTCACCCCTTCGAGCGCTTCGCGGTCGGAGACCGGCCGGTAGACCACCCGGCCGATCTCGTGCAGGAAAGCATGCTCGGGCCCGACCCCCGGATAGTCCAGACCCGCGGAGATCGATTCGGTGTCCACGATCTGACCGTGCGGATCCTGGATCAGCAGCGTGTGGGCGCCGTGTAGAACGCCGGGACGCCCGAACGCCACCGTGGCCGCGTTCTGGCCCAGCCCCAGCCCGTGTCCGCCGGCCTCCAGGCCCAGGATCTCCACGTCCGCATCGGCCAGGAACCCGTGGAAGAGTCCGATGGCGTTGGAGCCTCCCCCAACACAGGCGGCCACGGCATCGGGAAGCCGCCCGGCCTGCTCGACGATCTGCGCCCGAGCCTCGCGGCCGATCACCGCCTGGAGCTCGCGCACCATCCAGGGATAGGGGTGGGGTCCCACCACGGAGCCGATGAGGTAGTAGGTGCCCTCCGGATCCGCCACCCAGTCGCGGATGGCCTCGTCGATCGCGGCCCGCAGCGTCCGGTCTCCCGTCTTCACCTCGATGACTTCGGCACCGAGCGTTCGCATGCGCAGCACGTTGGGCGCCTGGCGGGCCGCGTCGACCTCGCCCATGTACACCGTGCAGGGCAGACCCAGCCGTGCGCACGCTGCTGCGCTGGCCACGCCGTGTTGTCCGGCACCCGTTTCGGCCACCACGCGGCGCGCACCCAGGCGCTGGGCCAGTAGTGCCTGACCGATGGCGTTGTTGATCTTGTGCGCGCCGGTGTGCGTCAGGTCCTCGCGCTTCAGCCAGACCTGCGCCCCCCAGGCCTCCGACAGGCGCGCGGCGTGCGTCAGCGCGGTGGGCCGACCGACCCAATCGCGCAGCTCGGCGGCCAGAGCGGCACGAAACGCCGGCTCCGCGAACGCCTCCCGCGCGCCTGCCTCCAGGCGCCCCACGGCGCCCATCAGGGTCTCCGGAACGAAGCGTCCCCCGTAGCGTCCGAAGCGACCGCGCTCGTCCGGCAGCGCACCACTCAGCAGGGCCTCCAGGCCCACCCCTTCGGTCTCGATCATGTGCTCATCATGGGCTGGATGCATTCTCCGCAGCGCGCACTGCCTGCACGAAGGCGCGGATGCGGCCCGCATCCTTACGACCGCCTTCCTCGACGCCGCTGGAGACGTCGACACCGTAGGGACGCACGCGCTCCACTGCGTCGGCCACGTTGTCCGGATCGAGTCCACCCGCCAGGACCAGTCGCCCGACCCGCGCCAGCGCGGTCGCGCGCATCCAGTTGGGCCGCACGCCCTGTCCGCCTCGGCCCGGCCCCTCCAACAACAGGGGCCGATGGAACCCGTAGGCCTCACGGAACCGGTTCGCGCGCTCGATGAGGTCGTCGGAGTCGTGGAAGACCGGCAGCAAGCGGGGACCCGGCACCTTCCCCAGGATGCCACGCCCGGGCTCGGTCTGCACCAGGTCGAGCGGCACCTGGGCGAGCACGGCGTCGACCTCTTCCACGGACGGATAGCGGAACACGCCGACCGTCGACACGAACGCCGGAATCTCGTCGGCCAGGGCCCGAGCCTCGGGAATCTCGACCTGACGGGGCGAGATGGCGAAGACCAGTCCCAGGGCGTCCGCCCCGGCGTCGACCGCCGCCCGGATGGCCTCGGTCGAGCGCACGCCGCAGATCTTGACCCGCACCCTCATGTCGTGGCCCCCCGTCCCGCCGCCAGCAGCTCCTCGACCGTGCTCCGCGGATCGTCGCTCCGCATGAGCGCGCTGCCCACCAACGCCATCCGGTATCCGAGTCGGGCCGCTTCGGCTGCGTCGGCAGGATGCGTGATGCCCGACTCGGCCACTGTGATCCAGTCCGCCGGAAGGGCCGGGCGTACCCGACTCAATCGGGCAGGATCCACCGCCAGGGTGGTCAGGTCACGCGTGTTGACACCCACCAGCAGGTCCACGGGACCCGACCCGCTCGAGCGCGCCGGGCTCAGCACGCGGCCGATGCGCTCCAGGTCCACTTCGTCGAACGCCTCCGCCAGCACGAAGAGGCCCAGCGCATGGGCGGCCGCGCACAACTCGTCCAAGGCCGCATCCGACAGGATACGCGCAATGAGCAGAACCCCGGAGGCGCCGGCCGCGCGGGCCTCCAGCACCTGGTGGACGTCCACCAGGAAGTCCTTCCGCATCACGGGAACGTCCACCGCGGCCACCGCCTGTTCCAGGTGCTCCAACGACCCGTGGAACTCGAGTGGCTCGGTCAGCACCGAGAGGCAGGCCGCGCCCCCCTGCTCGTACGCGCCCGCCCGCTGCAGTGGAGTCGCGCTCCCCCCACCGCTCTGGCCGAGCGCGCCCTCGGCGGGCGAGCGGAACTTGATCTCGCTGATCAGATCGAAGCGTTCGTGCAGGTGGATCGGTCGTGGCGGGGCCTGAGCCTCCGCCCGTCGCAGCAGCTCCGCGGCAGAGGTGTGGTCGCGGGCAAGGCGGGCGCGCTGCGCGCTCGACGCCGCCATGCGTTCCAGAAAGCCGCTCATGCCTGCGTCAGCTGGTCCAGGAAGGCACGTGCTTGCCCCGTCTCCAACACCTCCTGCGCACGCTGGACTCCCTTCTGCCAGGACGTCGCCACACCGGTCACCTCCAACGCCAGGCCGGCGGACAACACCAAGGCGTCCGCGTGCGGGCCCGCTTCGCCTTCGAAGACACTGCGCAGGGCGTTGGCATTGTAGGCCGGGTCGCCCCCGCGCAGGGCCGCCGGATCGCAGCGCCCGATGCCCACCTCCTCCGGGTCGCGCGTATGCTCGCGGACGCTTCCGGATCGCACGTCCAGCAACAGGAACGGACCCACGGGAGTGGCTTCGTCCCAACCCGGCTCACCGTGGACCACGAACGCCCGCGCCACTTCCATACCCGCAAGGGCGTCCGCCATGAGGCGCGCCATGTCGGCGCTGTAGGCGCCGATCACATGGAAGGGCGGCGCAGCGGGATTGGCCAACGGACCCAGGATGTTGAAGATCGTGCGAATGCCCAAGGCCTGCCGGACCGGCGCCACCGTACGCATGGCCGGATGGAAGTCGGGCGCGAACAGGAACACGAAGCCCTGGGCACGCAGGCGGGCGACCACCTCGTCGGCCCGCTGCGGCCGCTGGTACCCGAGGCGATCCAGCACGTCCGCCGCTCCCGAGGCGCTGGAGATGGAGCGGTTGCCATGCTTGACCACGGGCACGCCGGCGGCAGCGACAAGCAGCGCCGCGCCGGTCGAGAGGTTGTAGCTGCCGGACCCGTCGCCGCCCGTCCCCACGATGTCGACGGCAGGCAGGTCCGCAGGCAGCGCGACCCGGTGCGCGCGCGCCTGCAGCCCCTCCGCGAAGCCTCGGACCTCCGCGGCTGTCTCTCCCTTGCCATGAAGCGCCGCCAGCACGCCGCCCGACCAGATAGGGTCGGTGCGAGGATCGGTGAGCCGGTCGAGCAGCTCCTTCGCCTCTCCTTGTTCGAGATCCTCTCCCCTCACCAGCCGGTCCAGGACGTCGGCCATCGGAACGATCCTCCTTTGTTCAGCGCTGGGTCAGGAAGTTCTTGAGGAGACGCCCGCCTTCGGGCGTCAGGATGCTCTCGGGGTGGAACTGGACCCCTTCGATGGGCAGCTGCCGGTGTCGCACCCCCATCACCTCCCCGTCCGACGTGTAGGCGGACACCACCAGCCCGCTCTCTTCCGGCGGCTCGGCCACGGCCAACGAGTGGTAGCGGCCCGCCTCGAAGGGATTGGGCAACCCCTCGAACAGGGTGCGGTGGTCGTGGTACACGCGCGAGGTCTTCCCGTGCATGAGACGCCCGGCGCGGCCCACCTCCAGGCCGTGTGCAACCGCGATGGCCTGATGTCCCAGACAAACGCCCAGCACCGGGACCCGGCCGGCCGCGGCCCGGATCACGTCCACCGACGCGCCCGCGTCCGCGGGATGGCCCGGCCCGGGTGAGATCACCAGATGGGTCGGACGGGCATGATCGAGAATGTCGACCCCGACCTCGTCGTTGCGGCGTACGTCGACATCGGCGCCCAGGACCTGGAAGGCCTGCACGAGGTTGTAGGTGAAGGAATCGTAGTTGTCGATCAACAGCACGCGCGCCGACGTGGTCATAGTCCCTCCTGGGCCCAGGCCAGCGCGGACCTGAGCGCCTCGCTCTTGGCGAGAACCTCCTGGTATTCGCGGACGGGATCGCTGTCCGCCACGATGCCGGCGCCCGCCTGATAGGTGTAGCGTCCGTTCTCGAAGACCAGCGTGCGGATGGCGATGGCCTGGTCGAGCGTGCCGCCCGCCCCGAAGTATCCGACCGAGCCCGCATAGAACCCGCGTGGCGTCGGCTCCAACTGTCGGATGATCTCGCCGGCCCTGATCTTGGGCGCCCCTACCACGGTTCCCGCTGGGAACGCCGCGGCGAAGAGATCGAGACCATCTCTTCCCGGAGCCAGCACCCCGCGCACGCCGCTCACCATGTGGATGACGTGGCTGTAGCGCTCGATGGTGCGGTAGGGCGTGACCTGCACGCTGCCCGGTACCGCCACCCGCCCCAGGTCGTTGCGCGCCAGGTCCACCAACATCACGTGCTCGGCGTTCTCTTTGGGGTCCGCCAGCAGATCGCGGATGCGCTCTTCGTCCTCCGCTTCCGACGGGGCGCGCGGCCGGGTACCGGCGATCGGTCGCAGGCTGGCCTCGCGGCCGCTGAGTGTGACCAGTGCCTCGGGCGAGGAGCCCACGATCTGGAGGTCGCCGAAGTCCAGGTAGTAAAGGTAGGGCGAAGGATTGAGCAGGCGTAGCGCGCGATACACCTCGAAGGGATGCAGATCCGTCCGGCCGCTGAAGCCGATGGACAGCACGATCTGGTAGATGTCCCCCGCCTCGATGTGCCGTTTGGCGCGCAGCACCGCTTCGGTGAAGGCGTCGGGAGACAAGCTCCCGACCGGCGGCTCGTGCGTGCCGGCGGGCGCCGGCTCCGGAAGCGCTCCCCGCAGCGCTGTCACCACCTGCTGCCGCAGGGCCGCGCGCTCCTCCTCGGATCCATCGTGCAGCAGGCCGGCGCGCCGCGTCATGTGGTCGAAGACCAGCACCGAACGCGGCGCGAAGAACCGTCCCCGTGGGGGCTCCGGCGCAGGGCCGCGTTCGACCACCTCCTCGAACCAGCGGTGCAAGCCGAAGCCGAGCGCGCCCACCAGTCCCCCCGTGAAGGGCACCCCCGGCGGGGCCGGTCGGGGCCGGGGAGCGCGCTCCACGGCGGCCCGGATCTCGGCCAGAAGCTCGTTCCGACCAGACGGCAGCGGACGGCGCTCGCCATCCACCGTGATCCCGTCCCCGTCCAACCGGACCTCCAAGCCGACGCCCAGCCCGATGAAGGAGAAGCGCGCGATGCGCTCTCCGCCTTCGACGCTCTCGAGCAGGAAGCGCGGCTCGAGGGATTTCAGCTTCAGGTACGCGGACACCGGCGTATCCAGGTCCGCGGTGATGTCGAAGAACGATCGCATGTCCCGTCCGTGCGCTGAAAACGAAAACGCCCGCCTCCTTCGCGGAGGCGGGCGTCTGAAGACCCTGAAGATCCTGGGCCTAGCGGCCGGTGAGGACCTCCTCCGCGACACACGGGTGTGACCACCACCAGGACTGGTGGCGCCAGGACGCCGTCGCGGAGCTGCCGTGCCGAGTCATGGCCGAAGGGATAGGGGCCGGGGCGGACGCCGTCAAGATCGGCTGGCACTGGCGAGGCCGGCACCTTCGTACGAAGGTGGGGACATGGCCAATTCCAAGCCGAAGTCGAAGCGGAACCGGCGGCGCGCCCTGCGCCGCTTGCGGGGCCGAGCCAAGGCGAAGGCGCCCGGCGCCGCTCCGGGGACGCTCGTCCACACCGGCGTGGCCCGTGAGGGGCCGGTCACCATCACGGCACTGGACTTCGATGGGACCCGCATCGACGAAAAGACCCTTCCGGACGCGGAGGCCTGCCGGGCTCTGGTGGCACAGCCCGGGATCACCTGGATCAATGTCGACGGGCTGCACGACACCGCCCTGATCGAGGCCATCGGGACCCGGTTCGGCATCCACAAGCTGGTCCTCGAGGACATCGTGCATCCGACGCAGCGGGCGAAGGCGGAGGCCTACGAAGGCCACCTCTTCATCGTGCTGCGCATGTTGCGCATCGATGCGGAGGCCATGGAGGTCAGCGACGAACAGGTCAGCCTCATCCTGGGACCCGACTACGTGCTCTCCTTCCAGGAGACGCCCGGAGACGTCTTCGACCCGGTGCGCGACCGTCTCAAGTCGGCACGGGGCATCATCCGCACGCGCGGGGCCGACTACCTGGCCTATGCGCTCATCGACGCCGTGGTCGACCACTACTTCCATGTGGTGGAGGTCATCTCCGACCAGGCGGACGTGCTGGAGGAAGGGCTCCTGGACGAGGCGGGCATCCACAGCGGGGGAGCCATCCACCACCTGAAGCGCGAGGCCCTGATCCTGCGGCGGGCCGTTTGGCCGCTGCGCGACGCCGTGAGTACCCTGTACCGCGATGAGTCGCCTCTCATCCAGCGCGAGACGCGCACGTTCCTGCGGGACGTCTACGACCACACGGTGCAGGTGATCGACGCCATCGAGACCATGCGTGACGTACTCACCGGCGCCATGGACCTCCAGCTCTCCATCCAGAGCAATCGCATGAACGAGGTGATGAAGGTGCTGACCATCATGGCCAGCATCTTCATTCCGCTCTCCTTCCTGGCCGGGCTCTACGGCATGAACTTCGACGACATGCCCGAGCTGCACCTGCGCTGGGGGTATCCCGCCCTGCTCGGGGTCATGGTGAGCGTGGTGATCGGCATGCTGGTCTTCTTCCGACGAAAGCGATGGCTCTAGGGACGTTCTGCACCAGTGGGGTACCCCGCGCGCAGGGGGCTCGCGGGCGTTCAGGCAAGGAACGACGACGAGTCGTAGCAGGGCTACGGCGAGGAGGAGAGACGATGCATCAACCCTGCGACCCCCCTGCGCCCGCCACGTTGCGAGTGAAAGCCATGCAAGGACGTGGGTTCGGGCGGCACGGCCCCGCCCCCTTCGTTGGTGCTCCTCGACGTAGCGACGGCTATGCCATCGTCGCGCCGCCTTGGGCTCGGGGCCGTGGCGCTCCGAACGCGGGGTACCCCACTGGTGCAGAGCGTCCCTAATGCAAGTCCCGGGCGACTCCACCGCCCTGGCCGAGATCACGCAGGGTGCGGTACGCACCGTGCGGGGGTGGCTGGACACCCATCTCATCACCCTGAGCGGTCAGGACATCGCCGTATCCGACGTCCTGGCGGGCCTGCTGGTGCTGGCCCTGGGTTGGCTCCTCGCACGCATGAGCCGCCGCGTGGTGGCGGGCTTGTTCCGAGCCCGCCGCGTGTACGACGAAGGCCTGATCGGTACGGTCCAGCGCCTGGTGAAGTACGCGATCCTGGTCATCGTGCTGTTCATGGCGCTCGACCAGGTTGGAATCGACCTCTCGACGCTGTTCGCGGCCGGTGCCATCGCGGCCGTGGCCATCGGGTTCGCGCTCCAGACCATCCTGCAGAACTTCGTGGCGGGGATCATCCTGCTGTTGGAGCGCAGCATCACGCCGCTGGACGTCCTGAACATCGATGGACAGATCGTACGCGTGGTCGATATGCGGATCCGGTCCACCATCGTGCGCACGTTGGATGAAGAGGAGATCATCATCCCCAACTCGCAGTTGGTGCAGAACAGCGTCAAGAACTACACGCTGCGGGACAACTTGTACCGGCTCCGCACCCAGGTGGGAGTGGCCTACGGCTCTGACGTGGATGAGGTGTTCGAGGTCCTCAGGCAGGCCGCCAAATCCGTCTCCCACCAGGAAGAGAAGCGTGAGCCCCGCATCCTCTTCTGGGCTTTCGGGTCCTCGTCCCTCGACTTCGACGTCTCCATCTGGGTGCGCGACGTCTGGACGACCCGCATCACGCGGTCCGAGTTGAACCACGTCATCTGGCGCTACCTGAGGGACGCGGGGATCACGGTGGCGTTCCCGCAACTCGACGTGCACCTGGATCGTCCCGTCGTGGACGCGCTCCGGGGCCGGGTCCAGGACGAGGTCGAGCCCGGCTGATCGTCGGCATCAGCAGCCGGCCAGGCGGACCACGGTCTCCATGGTGGCGTCGACCACGGACGCCATGAACGCGTAGTCCAGCGTGGCGGCCACATCAGTGGGCCGATGGTAGTGTGGGTTCCGCAGGAAGGCGGTGTCGGTGACCATCAAGGCCGGATAGCCCTCCGACCAGAAGCTGGCGTTGTCCGACAGGCGGGTCTGCCACACCAGCCAGCCACGCAGGGGCGTCACCAGCGGCACCAGCGGCAGCTCAGGCGCCGCCACCCGCGCGGCCTCCCGGAACGTCCGCAACAGACGCCGCGACTGCCCGTCACCCGTCACGGCCAGGAAGTTTCCCACCCGAGGTATGCGCTTCCAGGCGATCAACGCCGGCACCCGCTGGGACCCGGGCCGCTCGTCCGAGTAGCCGATCATCTCGAAAACCAGGGCTCCCGCATAGCGCACCCCCGCGCGACGGGCCTCGCGCGCATGGTGACGACTCCCCACGCGGTAGGTGGTACGCTGCGACTCCTCGAGATCGAACGCCACCAGCTCGACCGTCGCCCGCGGTCGGCGCCCGGCGAGCAGTCGGGCGCATTCCAGCACGCCCGCGACTCCACTGGCGTTGTCGTCGGCGCCGGGACTACCGGCCACGGTGTCGTAGTGGGCGGCGATCACGACGCGCGGGGCGCCGGCATCGGTGCCCGGGATCTCCGCCACCACGTTGTGATGGGTCCGCTCCCGGAAGACGAAGGGTCGTAGCTCCGGCGCGAGCCCTACGGCCTCCAGCTGACGGCGGATGTAGTGGGCGGCCTTGGCGTGCGCTTCCGGGGTGCGCTCCGGATGCCGTACGCCCTCGAGGTCGCGGACGTGTCCCTCAAGGCGAGTTGGATCGGCGCCGGCGCGCTGCTCGCTGGCGCCGCTCAGGGCCGCACACCCACCGGCGTCATCCTCCAGAAGCCGATGCCGCCCGACTGATGACCCAGGTCCACGCTGGCAACGCGCTCTCGACGCTCGAGGTCGAATACGTCGAGCGTGCCTTTCACCGACCCGATGGCCTCGTTGGTGACGAACGCGTAGCGGCTGTCCGGGCTGGCGACCACGCCGTGGGTGATGGGTCGGCTCGTCGGGATGCGAGCCACTTCGCGCCCGCTCTCCAGATCGATGAGGGCCACCGCCTGCTCGCTCTTGAGCGTAGCGACCAGCAAGCGGCCGTCTTCGGTGGCCTCGAGGTTGTAGGGCGCCTTGCCCGTGGGAATGTGGCGGCGCACCGACCAGGACTCGACGTCCACCTCCAGGATCTCACCGTGCTTGTTGCACGCGACGTAGACGAACCCCGCGCGCCCACCGGCGCCCGGCTCCGCCCAGGTCGGGGAGCACACCTCCCCCGCGGCCATCGCCGCCCGCTGGCGGTGGGCCGCGTGATCCATGGCGGCATCTTGGCCCATATGCTGGCCACGATCCTCCAGCGCCAAGGCCCCTTCCGAGCCCGGAGTGACCGACAGCCGGCGACTCACCTCGAATGTTCCCAGATCGATCTCCACGAGCTGATCGGAGTGCATGCACGCAGAGTACTGTCGGTTCCCGGTCCGATCGAGGCGACTTCCATGCGGCATGAGGCAGGTGGGGATGCGGGCCACCTCCATCATTTGCGGGGTGTAGACCACGGAGACGTCCGAAGGCACCATGTCGCCGTGGAGATTGAAGTTGGCCACGAACATGAACTGGCCGTCCGGCGTCACTCCCATGGTGGCCGGGAACAGGCCCAACGTCGCGCGGCCCACCAGCGTGTCCGGACCTGCGTGGAACTTCCACAACGAGCCGTACGGCGTTCCATGGGCTACGGTGACATACCAGAAATCGCCATCGGGTGAGACGGTGATGCCGTGGGCCCCGTCGTTGTCAGCGGGCATGATCCCGACCGGGATCTCCTTCTCCACCCGCGCCCCCTTTCCTGGAGCGAACACCACGCGGCTGACGAGGTCGGAGGACTCGTTGGCGACGTAGACGCGGTATTCAGCGGGGCGCGTGCCGCGGGCCTCGGGGTCGGACTGAGCGGCCAGCAAGGTGGTGCAGCCGAACAGATAGGCGAGAGCGAGCCCGGCCCAGCGCATGCCGCCGGCAGCGGTGCCGCGGGCTTTCCGCCTCGCCCCGCGTCCGGCTCCGGCGCCCGAACGCAAAGAGGGAGGCGGGGCCTGGAACCCGCCTCCCTCCGCAACGTGGGCGGGACTGGAGAAGTCCGTCAGGGCTACTCCCACTCCTCCTCTTCTTCCTCCCACTCCTCGTCCCACTCTTCGTCCTCGTCGTCGTCCTCGTCGTCGTCCTCGTCCCAGTCGAAGTCCTCGTCCCCTTCTTCCACGTCGTCGAGGTCACCCTCGAAGCTCTCCTCGTCCTCGTCCCAATCGTCCCGCATCCGGATCTCATCGACGGAATCCACGACCGACCACGTAAGCGTGTCCATCGCCCTCGGGTGCCTCCCTTAAACGTGTTGGAGAAGGTGGACCGGCCCGAAACTCCCGAATCGTCTCGCGCCGCACAGCAGGCCTGCCGCCTGTCACGCCCTTATAGGTCGCCGCTCGGGGGGTGTCAAGCGCCCTCAGTCCGCCGGTGTAGGTCGCGGGGCCGCCGGATGTTCCCGTGACCACGCCACCGAAGGGCCACGGAGCGCCGGGCAGAGCCTCGTCGGAAGCGTCCTGAAGCGTGGCCTCCGAGGCCCGAAGTGGATAGAATCGGAGACTCCCGGCGTATCCCCCTGAGGAATCGCTGGCTCAACACTGCCGCTCAGCCGGAGACCGCTTTGCGCAGGATCACCGTTGTCACCCTGCTTGCGTGCCTCGCCCCCGTCGCGTGCGGGAAGAGCGGCGCCTATGGAGACGCCAACAGCATCATCGTGGGCGTCCCCAATGAGCTCTGGGAGGTCGTGTCGGGGTCGACGCGCGAAGCGCTGGAGCGCCGGGTCTTCACCGTCGCGGACGAGAAGGCGTTCACCGTCACGCAGATCGACCCGCGGGAGGCGGACTGGAACAACCTCCGCCAGTTCAAGCAGGTGCTCCTCATGGGGGGCGAGAACGAGCCTTGGATCCAGGAGGCGCTGGAGCGCCGCGAGGGCAACGTGGCACTCGCTCCCCCCCAGATCCTGCAGGCGCACGACGTCTGGGCCCGAAGCCAGCTGGTCACGATCGTGCTGCTCAACGAAGGCGACCCATCCGCGCAGGTGGAGCGGCTGCTCCCCGAGCTGTCCTCGCTCTACGAGGAGCAGTACCGGGCGTACGTGGTGGCCCGCATGTTCCTCACCGGGCGGGACACGGCGCTCGCCGATACGCTCCGGCAGCAGGCGGGCTTCGAGCTACTGCTTCCCGAAGTCTATCGCTGGCAGCATCAGGACAGCACCTATGTCTTCCGCAACGACAACCCCGACCCCTCGGAGCTGATCCGGCAGGTCGCCGTGACCTGGTGGAGCCCCGTCCCTCCCAACGTCCAGCCGGAGACGCTGCTCGGTTGGCGGGACGAGATCGCCAAGAAGTACTACCAGGATGAGCAGGTCGTGAAGTTGGAGGGCGTCCAGGGCGGGCCAGGCACCATCGCCGGGCATCAGGCCTACGAGATCCGCGCAACCTGGGAGAATCCCCCTGGAGGGTGGCCGGCTGGCGGACCCATCCTGATGCGGGCCATCGTGTGCGAGGATCAGGATCGCCTGTACCTGCTCGATGCCTGGCTGTATGCGCCGGGGAAAGAGAAGTACGAGTACATGATCCAACTCGAGACCATTCTGAACTCGTTCCGTTGCGGCTGAGACACGCGGCAGAGGCGGTAGTGCGGGAACTGTGAGCTTCGTCCACCTCCACACCCACTCCGAATACTCCCTCCTCGACGGCGCCAACCGTATCCGTGATCTGGTGCGGCGCGCGGGCGAGCTCGAGATGCCCGCGCTCGCTCTGACCGACCACGGCTGCCTGTTCGGCGCCTGGACCTTCCAGAAGGAAGCGCGCAAAGCAGGGATCAAGCCGATCATCGGCATGGAGGCGTACGTGGCGCCGGGAGATCGGCGCGAACGCGGACGCTCGGGACAGGGTGAGCGCGCCTACTACCACCTGGTGCTGCTGGCGCGAGACATCACGGGGTATCGCAACCTGGTCAAGCTCAGCTCGCTCGGATACACGCAAGGGTTCTACCACCGTCCCCGCGTGGACCGGGAGATCCTGGAAGCACACTCTGAGGGGCTGATCGTCAGCTCCGCCTGCATGGCCGGCGAAGTGGCCCGTCATCTCCTGGCGGACGACTACGAGGGCGCCCGCCAGGCGGCCTCCTGGTACGCGGAGGTCTTCAAGGACCGCTACTACCTCGAGGTACAGGCCCACGAGTCGGAAGGGCAGCTCCTGCTCAACGAGCGCGTGTTCCACCTCGCTGAGGACCTTGGGCTTCCGGTCGTCGCGACCAACGATGCGCACTTCCTCAAGCCCGAGGATCACGACGCGCACGACGTGTTGCTCTGCATCGGACTGGGCAAGGATTTCTCGGACCCCGCTCGCATGCGCTACGACGGGGGCTTGTACTTCAAGTCGGCCGAGGAGATCGGGGGCTTCTTCCCCGGGCGAACGGACGTGTTGGAGAACACGCTCCTCATCGCCGATCAGGTGGACCTCGAGTTCGAGCGAACCTATCACCTGCCCAACTTCCCACTCCCGGAACCCTACTCCGACCCCAACGACTATCTGGTCTTCCTGGCGGAGCAGGGGGCACGTGAGCGCTACGGGGATCCGCTCCCCGACGCGGCCCGGGAGCGCCTGGACTACGAGCTGGGCGTGATCACGCAGACGGGGTACGCCGGGTATTTCCTCATCGTCTGGGACTTCATCGCCTGGGCACGCGAGCAGGGCATCCCCGTCGGGCCCGGTCGTGGCTCGGCCGCGGGTTCGTTGGTGGCCTATGCGCTCGGAATCACCAACCTCGATCCGATCCGGTTCGACCTGCTGTTCGAGCGTTTCCTGAATCCCGAACGTATCTCGATGCCCGACATCGATATCGACTTCTGCTTCGAACGCCGGGGCGAGGTCATCGAGCACGTGCGCGAGAAGTACGGGCGGGATGCCGTCGGCCAGATCATCACGTTCGGGACCATGAAGAGCCGGGCGGTCATCCGCGACGTGGGTCGCACGCTGGGCTTCGAGCCCTCCGAGACCGACCGGATCGCCAAGCTCATCCCCAACGCGCCGGGGCAGAGCTTCACCGTCGAAGAGGCCGTCAAGAACCTGAAGGAGGTACGAGACCTCTACACGGCCGACGACCGCCACCGGAAGCTGTTCGACTACTCGATGACGCTGGAGGGCCTTTCCCGCCACGCGTCGGTCCACGCCGCCGGTGTCGTCATCGCTCCCGGGCCGCTGGACGAGTACGTGCCGGTGTGCATCCAGAGCCGGGGCGGGCGTAGCAATGGGGACAACGGGGACGAGGCGCCCGACGTCGTGACGCAGTACGACATGAACTGCCTCGAAGACGCCGGGATGCTCAAGATGGACTTCCTGGGCCTGAAGACCCTGACCGTCATTTCCGACGCGGTGACGATGGTCAAGGAACGGCACGGGGCCCTCGTCCACCCGGTCAGTGGCGACGTGTACGAGTCGATGGACGACGTTCCGCTGGACGATGCCGCTGTGTATAAGATGCTGTCCCACGGCGGGACCCAGGGAGTGTTCCAGTTCGAGTCGTCGCTGGCTACGGACAAGCTGCGCGCCATGCGCTGCGACCGCTTCGAAGACCTGGTGGCCACGAACGCGCTGATCCGGCCGGGACCGCTCGATTCCGGCATGGCCGACGTCTACGTGCGCCGCAAGCTCGGTCAGGAGCCGGTGCGCTACCCGCATCCGGACCTGGAAAAGACGCTCGAGCCCACCTATGGCGTGATCGTCTACCAGGAACAGGTGATGCGAATCGCCAACGTGCTGGCTGGCTTCTCGTTGGCCGAAGCCGACGTGCTCCGCAAGGCGGTGGGCAAGAAGATCCAGGAGTTGATCGAGAAGGAGCTGGGGAAGTTCGTCGAGCGTGCAGTCGAGCGTGGCGTGAACAAGCGGGTGGCGGAGGACCTGGCCCAGCAGATCGAGACGTTCGGTCGCTATGGCTTCAACAAGAGCCACGCGGCCGCCTATTCGCTGATCTCCTACCAGACGGCCTGGCTCAAGGCACACTATCCGTCCGAGTTCATGGCCGCGCTGCTCTCTTCGGTACTGGACAAGACGGACGACGTGGTCGCCTACATCGGTGAGTGTCGTAGTCTGCCGAAGAGCGTCGAGCGCCTCGAAGAGCCGGTCGAGGTGCTGGCTCCCGATGTGAACCAGTCCCGCTGGAAGTTCACGGTGGTCGACCCCCACCGCATCCGCTTCGGCCTGGGAGCGGTGAAGGGCGTCGGCTCGGCCGCCGTGGACTCGATCCTGCGCGCCCGCAGAGACGGCCCCTTCAAGAGTCTCTTCGACTTCCTGGAACGCGTGGAGCTCAGGGCCTTGGGCAAGCGCGCCACCGAAGCGCTCATCGCGGCGGGGGCATTGGACGACTTCGGGCACCGCGCCCAGCTGTTGGCGGGACTCGACACGGCCTTCGCCGAGGTGCAGGCCCGTCAGGCGGAGGAGGCTGCGGGTCAGGCGTCCCTCTTCGGTGGCGAGACGGCCGTGGCCCGCCACGCGCCTCCCCTCCCCAGGGTGCCGGAATGGACCGAGCCGGACCGTCTGGCACGCGAAAAGGAGGCGCTGGGCTTCTTCATCTCCGGGCATCCGCTGGAGCGCATGCGCGATGTGGTCGAGGCCTTCGGGGCCACCAACAGCACCGCGCTGCGCGAGCGCGTGGGGCAGTCGGTGGAGCTCGCCGGTGTCGTCACCGCCGTGGCCCGCCAGATCTCCAGGCGCGACAACTCCGAGTGGGGGAAGGTCACGATCGAGGATTTCCACGGTTCGGCGACCATCCTGGCCTTCAAGGATGCCTGGGAGCAGAACAAGGCGTTGCTGCAGCAAGACGCACTGGTGCTCATCTCGGGAAAGGTCTCCGGTCGCGAGCGCGACGAGGAGGATCCGCCCGTGTTCCTCGACGGCGTGCAACTCCTGGACGACCTCTCCGATTCCGAGCGGCTGGCCGTCCAGATCGAACTCGAGTTCTCCGACACGTCTTCCCCGGACTTCGAGCGCGTGCGTGAGGTTCTGACCCGACACCCCGGGAAGGCACCCGTCGAGTTCCGCCTCGGGGAGGACAATGGCCGACCGGCTCCGCGACTGCGTTCGCGCTCCCTGACCGTGCGCCCCGACCTGGATACCTTGCGAGCGCTCCGCGAGCTGCTGGGCGCCCGGCGGGTCAAGCTGATCAAGCGCTGATCACCGCCCATCGTCACGGCGAGGGACCGATGTTGCAGGCCTGGCTTCGCCACGCCGACCGACGCGTGGTGGTCGAGAGCGCAGAGGAACTCGTGATCCGTCAGGTGCCCGCGCTGCTCCCCGAGTATGCCGAGGTCGCCACGCCGCCCGGGAGCGCGGACGTTCGCCTGCGGGTCGATGCCGTGGGGGGCGGATTCGAGGTGCGCAGTCCGACCTGGGAACGCCCCTGCTCTCTGGACGACCTCCCCGCCACGCTCGAGTACGCGTTGGCCTGCGCCCTGGTCGAGTCGGATCCGCACCCGGCCCGACTCCACGGGGCCGGCGTGGCGGGGAAGGACGGCGGCCTCCTGCTGGTAGGAGCGTCGGGGGTCGGCAAGTCCACGCTGGCGCTGCGGCTGAGCGCTGCCGGGTTGCCGCTCCTCTCCGACGACCAGCTCTTCGTCGGGGAGGACGGTCGCGTCTCCGGACTCCGTCGCTACCTCAAAGTAGACCGCGAATCCGCCCGCGAGTTCGGGCTCGATCTGGGTAAGACGCCGTTCTGGTCCGCGGACGCCGCCGAGGTATGGATCGATCCCGCCGGCTGGGGGGGCTGGGCCCGGCAACCGACGCGGGTGCGTCGGGTCGTGTTCCTGGAGCCCGACCCCGGCGGGAAGGCCATCCTCGAGCCCCTCGGCCCGCCCGCCGCGCTGGAGCGACTGCTGCACGCGCGCTCGGGGCCTTCCCGTGCCGGCGCCCTGGCCGCACTGGCCAACCTGCTGGAAGGTGCCGTTCCAGCTCTGCTGCGCGCAGGGAGCGCAGCCGCCGCCTTCCTCACGCTGCGCGCGTGGCTGGACTCCAGCGCGGGGGACGCGTCGGGTGCAGCAATGGGGTGACGGAGGGCCCGGCAGCCCCCATCTTGGCGCCATGTCGTCGCCTTCCCATCCCGCAGCGGAGCCGGATGCCCGTCCGCGGGGCCGCTCCGATGTGGTCTTCCGCCCCCTAAAGGACGAGTGGGTCATCCTGGATCCGACCACGGACCGGGTGCACGTGCTCAACCTCGCGGCGGCCATGGTATGGCTCTGCTGCGACGGCACGCGCACCCGCGACGCCATCGCTCGGGCGATCTGGGAGGACTTCGACGGTCGACCTTCGCTCGAGGGCATACGCGCCGACGTGGACGCCGCGCTGGCGAACCTGGACGCCCAGGGACTCCTGCGATGAGCGTCGGCTACTATCACAGTCTGCTCGCGGACGAAGCCCGCATCCGGGCCTTCCAGGTTGCGCTCACAGAGCGGGTGCACCCGGGCGACCGGGTTCTGGAGATCGGCACGGGGCTCGGCACCTTCGCGCTCTTCGCCGTCCGGGCGGGCGCGAGCCGGGTGTGGGCCGTCGACACCGAGGCCATCGTACACGTCGCTGAGGCCGTAGCGGCGCACAATGGGCTTGCCGGTTCGATCCAGTGGCTGCGCGGCCGTGTGCCGGACGTCACCCTACCGGAGCCGGTGGACCTCCTGGTGTTCGAGGACTTCTCCACCCGGCTGCTGGACTGCGACACCTGGCGTATGCTGGCACGGGCCCAGGCACGCTACCTGGCCCCCGAGGGACAGATGGTCCCCGATCGAGCCGAGTTGTTTCTCGCTCCGGTGTCGTCCGCGCGGTTGTGGGAGTCTCTCCTGCCTCTGCGCCGCGACCGTTTCGAGGCCTACGGCATCGACTGGGCCCCCACCCTTTCCTACGCTGAGAACACGCCGCACGCGGTGTCGCTGACTCCCGAGGAGCTGGCCGCCCCACCGGTGCGGATCGCGTCCCCCTCCCTGCTTCCGGTGCCCTCGGCCGCGGCGCTGGGGGGCACGGCCACCTGGGCGTTCGAGGCTCCCTGTTCGGTGCACGGTCTGGCGCTCTGGTTCGAGCTGGAGGTCGCGGCCGGGCACCGGGTCAGCAACCGCCCGGGACCGGCCTGTGGTCCCTGGGGCCAGGTCTTCCTCCCGTTCGCCGAGCCGTTGGCGGTTGCGGCGGGGAGTCCGTGCATCGCGTCCGTGGCTCCCCAGCCCCTGAGAGACGGCGCCCCTGGATGGCTGCATTGGGAGGCACGGAGCGGCGCGGTGTGCCGCAGCGGCCACGAATTCGCTTCGGAGCCGGCAGCGCTCGATGATATCTTCCCGGAGGAGGAGACACCGTGAGCGACCCATCCGATCGCCGGGAATTCCTGCGCAGGATCGCCAAGACCAGCGCATACGCGGCCCCCATCATCCGCACGCTGGCCGCGCCTACCCACGCGTCCGCCCAGGTCTCCCCCAAGATGATGGGGATGGGGATGATGACCATGTTCTTCAAGGGAAACATGTTCATGAAGGGCATGCCGTTCATGTTTCCGTTCCGTGCCTCTCCACCTCCGACGCCCTCTCCCCCAGCGCCGTGGAGTCCCGATGTGCCGAACGACGACTGACCGCTTCCGAGGGGCCCTGTCGATCGCCGCCCTCCCGGTGGGGCTGATCGCGGGGATGGGCACCGGGCCGCTGACGGCCCAGACGGTGGGCCCTGAGCACGGCTCGCTCGTCATCGTCGGTGGGGGCCTGACCGACCCCGCCATCTGGCAGCGATTCGTGGAGCTGGCCGGGGGCCCGCAGTCCCACATCGTGGTGATTCCAACGGCGGGCGGGGAGGACGACTACGACCAGTACTATCCCGGGCTGGACCCGCTACGCGCCGCCGGCGCCAACGACCTGACGGTCCTGCACACCTACGACCGGAGCGAAGCGGACCAGGAGACGTTCGTGGAGCCCCTGAGGCGAGCCACCGGTGTCTGGTTCCCGGGCGGACGCCAGTGGCGCCTGGCCGACGCCTATCTCGGCACCCGGGTCCAGGAGGAGCTGGAACGCCTCCTGCAGCGGGGCGGCGTGATCGGTGGCTCTTCCGCAGGCGCCACCATCCAGGGCTCCTACCTGGTACGCGGCGACACCGAGAGCAACGAGATCATGATGGGGGACCACGAGGTGGGCTTCGGCTTCCTGCGGAACGCGGGGATCGACCAGCACCTCCTGCGCCGCAACCGGCACTTCGATCTGATCGAGGTGATCCGCGCCAAGCCCGAGCTCCTGGGGATCGGCATCGACGAGAACACCGCCATTGTCGTCCAGGGAGACGAATTCGAGGTCATGGGACGCGGGTACGTCGCCATCTACGATCGGCAGAGTCAGATCGACACGGGTGGAGAGTTCTATTTCCTGGCGCCCGGGGACCACTTCGATCTGGCCGCTCGACTGGCCGCGCGTCCCGCGGTGCGCAATCAACCTCTGCCGCGCATCGAGAAGAAGCCTTGGCCTTCAGGGGCTCCACGGTGAGGCGCTCCCCACTTCTACAGGTCGGTTGCGCCGCCCTGCTCGCCGCGGGCTGCGGCCGGGACCGTGGCGAGGCAACGCCTGACACGATGGTCGAAGAGGCGATGGTCACAGCCGTCCCCAACTGCCAACGGCGTGTCGAAGCCAAAGGGTCCAGCCTCGAGATCATCGCCGTACTGGAGGATGATGAAGCCTGCGAAGACGGCACCTTGACCCTGCGCGTGCAATGGACGGCCGGACGTCGTGAGACCCTGGAGGTCGAGGGCATGGGCTATCCCAGCGACCTCTGGGTGGTGGACCTGAGTGAGAACGGGAGCGAGGACATCGTCGTGGGCCACGAAGACGGCAGCGGTTCGCCCCCGCGGATCCGGGCCTTCGAGTCCACCGGGACCGCCCTCAGGAAGTTCCGCCTCTCCGAGCTCGGGAGGGAGGATCTCTTCGACTACGCGGGTGGCGGGAACTTCTACACGCGGGGCGGGCGGCTCTTCTTTGCCTACCCGCTCCAGGGGGGCGGAAGCCGCACGCTGATCTACGCCGAGCGGGGCGGGACCTGGTCCGAGATCGACCCTCTGACCTTCGAGACCGACCGGCCGCGCACCCGAGTGCCGGAGATCCCCTAGGGGACGCGCCGCCCGAGTCGGCGTGCCGCGCCGAGCGGCGCGCTGTTCGAGGAAGTGAGGCGACGAGTCGGCCGGGCCTCAGGGCACGCCTGACATCCGGTCCAGGAACGCCCGCTCGTCGGACGAGAGGCTGCCCACTCCCTCGCTCTCGGCCCGGTCCAGGAGCTGCTCCACCTCGTCCCGGTTCAAGGCGTGCAGCTGGCTGCGGTCGATGGCCCGCCAACGAACCAACGCGTCCCGCTCCCGCGAGCCAGGCGTCTGGAAGCGCGACCCGTGGTTGACCGGATCCGGCCGAAAGGCCTTCACCCGCGCCTTGCGCCGCTGCTCCGCGAACCAGAGGTACAGGAAGCCGGTGGCCAGCCCACCCAGATGCGCGAAGTGCGCCGTACCGTCCCGCACACCGGATACCCCGCTCCAGAGACTCACGAAAACGAAGAAGCTGGCCAGCATCCAAGCCTGTACCGGCAACACGCCCCAGATGTAGATCAATTCCCGGGGCCAGAAGTACGCGAAGCCCAGAAGGACGCCGTACACCGCCGCCGAGGCGCCGATCACCGCCGCCCGTGGCTCGAGGAAGGAGAACAGCGCGCCACCCAACCCGGCCAGGAAATACAGCCACAGAAAGCTTCGGCTCCCCAGTCGCAGCTCCAACCGAGGTCCGAAGAAGAACAGGCCGATCATGTTGAACAGCAGGTGCCACCCGTTCGCGTGCACGAACATGTACGTGAACAGGGTCCACGGCGTGGACGCGAAGGCAAGCGGCTGGAAGGCCAGGACGAGGCGGAGCTGGGGAGCGGCCTGGGTGGCGAAGAAGACCACCACGTTGGCGACCAGGAGTCGCATCACCCAGGGCGTCATGCCGATCAAAGCGCTCGGTCCTCCTTGAAGAACGGCGGGCGGCCGGAGCGACCCCGGTTCCGCCCTGTCCCTACCCCTGGCCGGGACGGGAAGGTTTCAACATAGCGATTCCTTGACGAGGGCCCCACCCGGGGCGACCGTCCGACCATACCCGGCCCACCGAGGTCGCCACGAGGGAAACGCTGGCGATCGGGGCCGCTTGCCAGGTCGCGACGTGCCCTCCCCGCACCCGACGCCTATGAGTCGCCAGACCGCATTTCTTCTCGTGTGCACCGCCTCGCTGTGCCTTGCCGTCCCAGCGGCCGCCCAGGAGCCGGCCGAGCACTGCACGGCGACCCACGACTACCGGCGCATCTACGCGTTCCAGGACTACCAGTACTTCAAGCCACCGATTGCGGACGTGCGATCGCCGAAATTCTCGGCGCGCGCCTACCGGGACGAGGCCCTGCCCTTCACCTCGAGCACCGCCGATGGGGACCATCGGTTCTTCGACGTCTCGCTCGGCGAACATTTCCCCGTGCTGGGCGCCAACTTCTACCGAGACCCGCCCGAGAACTGCATGGAGGTGCGGGGCCTGGCCCTGGCACTGGAGGCGTCGGCGCACACGCTGATCGATCTCGACACGCGCTCTTCGGATGTGGTCAACACCGATTTCAGGGTCGGCGCGGCCCTGGTCATCCGACCGCTGACGCACTGGTCGCTCCTGTGGCGTTTCTTCCACGAGAGCACCCACCTCGGGGACGAGTTCACCTTGGGAGCCGTGGTCGACTCCACCTTCATCCGCTACAACGTCAGCTACGAGGCCCACGAAGCCCTCCTGGCCTATGACCGCTACTCCCCGGATCAGGTGACCTCCATCGTCCCGGTCTACGGCCGGATCTATGGTGGGGGGCGGCGCTATGTGCAGGGATTCGCGAAGGACTGGGACGGGACCTTCCCAGCCTTCGAGCCGGACAAGCCCCCGCTGCGATTGGCAAGCCTTTGGGAGGCGCAAGGCGGCCTCGAGGTATTCTGGCGGCTTTTCCCCGACGACGACCATCCGGCGCGCGTCCGCGACTCCTTCCTCGACCACATGGTCAAGCCGCAGCTCCTCTACCTGGCCGGGGACGTGGCCAACCGGTCGCGCTACGCCACCACCGCGCCCGTCCGCACGCCCTGGGTGCACCTGGCGGCCGGCTTGGTGTACGGAGATTTTTTCCAGGCTGAGCGATCCGTGCGGTGGACCCTGGACTTCTACGATGGACCCCAGCCTCACGGGCAGTTCCGGTCTGGCGACATCCGTTACTGGGCGGTCTCCTTCGCCATCGACTTCTGAGAGGGCCGGGACGCGTAACAACGGACCGCCCGCGGGCGTCGACCGGTAGGCTCCCAGGCGCCCTGACCTTCCACCACCCCTACCCGACGACATGACCGACGACCTCGAACGACTCCGCTACCCGGTCGGAAAGTTCGCGCCCCGCGCGCTGGACGCTTCCGCCGAACGCTCCCTGATCGATGCGCTCGCCGCTCAGCCGGCGGCCGTGGCCTCCGCGGTGACCGGACTCGACGAGCAACAGCTCGACACTCCCTATCGCCCAGGGGGATGGACGGTGCGGCAGGTGGTGCATCACCTACCGGACAGTCACCTGAACGCCTATGTGCGCATGAAGAAGGCCGTGACGGAAGACACGCCGCTGATCAGCACGTACGAGGAGGCGCGCTGGGCCGAGTTGCCCGACAGCCAGCTCCCCATCGACGTGTCGCTACGCCTGCTGGCGGTTCTGCACGAGCGGTGGATCGCCTTCCTGCGCGGACTGGCCCCGGAGCAGCTGAGCCGCACGTTCCGACATCCGGAGTGGAACGAGATCTCGGTGCGCGTCACGCTGCAGCTCTACGAATGGCACGGTCGACACCACATCGCGCACATCACTGCCCTCCGTGAGCGGGAGGGGTGGTGAGCCACTCGAAGCACCTGTTCACCCCGTCCCCCTTCCTTGGAGCACGACCCTCGATGCGCGCCCTCTCCTCGATCGCCTGCGCCCTGTGTTTGCTTCCCTCCGGCCTGGCGGCCCAGGTCCCGCCTGCCGCCCAGCAGATCACGGCGGCCCTGCTGGCGGCGCCCGAGGAGAAGCGGGACGCGGCCACCGTGCTCGGGTTCGACCGCTCCGGGGCGCTCGTCACGCTACGACAGGGCAGCGGAGACCTGGTCTGCCTGGCCGACACGCCCGGAGACGACACCTTCAGCGTGGCCTGCTACCATGAATCGCTCGAGCCCTACATGGCCCGGGGCCGCGCACTGCGCGAAGCCGGGACCACGGACGGAAACGAGATCAACCGCGTTCGTTGGTCGGAGGCCGATGCGGGTCGGCTCTCCATGCCGGACAAGCCGGCGTCCCTCTACGTCCTGAGCGGTGGCGCCTTCGACGTGGCGACCGGCACTGCGCCCGGTGCGTCGCTGCGTTGGAACATCTACGTGCCTTGGGCCACTGCGGAATCGACCGGCCTGTCCGATCGTCCCGTGGCGGGCGGCCCCTGGCTCATGTTCGGAGGCACGCCGGGTGCGCACATCATGATCGTGCCGGTTCGATGACCCGTGCGTTTCGCACGGGACTGATCGTTTCGCTGTTCGTGCTGCCCGCCTCCCTCCGCGGGCAGAGCGCAGAAAGCACGGAAGACGTGATCCGCGTGTTCCTGGACTGTCAACGCGCATCCTGTCGCGACTTCGATTTCTACCGTGAGCAGGTCGGCTTCGTCACTTGGGTGCGAGATCGCGCGGTGGCCGACGTCCACGTCCTGGTCACGTCGCAGCGGACGGGCGGGCGGGCGGAGCTCATGGAGGTGTCGTTTCTGGGTCAGGGACGCTTTCAGGGCCAGGCGGACACGCTACGCTATACGGCGCTCGAGACGCAGACGGACGTCGAGACACGGGAAGGGTTCACACGTGTATTGGCAGCGGGTCTGGTCCGCTACGCAGCCACCACCTCCATGGTCGCACGACTCCGCATCGGCCTCACCGAATCCCCTTCGCTGGAGCGCCGAGGGCTGGTGCGGCCCCAGGACGATCCCTGGAACTTCTGGGTGTTCACGACCGGTGCCAACGGCTCCTTCTCGGGCGAGTCGTCGGTCCGGTCGTATTCCGCCCGCGGCAGCTTCATCGGTAGACGATTGACTGACGAGTGGAAGATTGTCACTGGCTTGTTCGGCAACTACCAGGAGAGCCGCTTCGATGTCGACAGCACCGAAGTGCTCAGCTTCACGCGCTCCTACAGTGCCGAAGTTTCGGCCGTGCGCTCGCTGAGCACGCATTGGTCCGCCGGAGCCCAGGCGTCCGCTGCCCATGACAGCCGCCGCAATCAGGACCTCACGCTGCGACTGGCTCCGGCGGTCGAGTACAACGTCTATCCGTGGCCGGAGTCGACGCGTCGCCAGTTCACCATCGAATACTCCGTGGGTCTGGACCGCTTCGACTATTCCGAGGTCACGTTGTTCGACAAGACCGAGGAGTTTCTGGTCGATCATGCGCTGGTGGCGGTGTTGGAACAGCGCGAGCCGTGGGGGTCCGCCAACGCGTCGCTCGGAGCCTTTCAGTTCCTCAGCGAACCCGGCAAGTACTCCATCGCGGCGCGCGGCAACCTCAACTTTCGGGTCGTGCGTGGCCTCACCCTGCGGGCCGGAGCATCCTATGAGTGGGTGCGTGACCAGCTGTACCTCCCGCAGCGAGAGGCCACCCCCGAGGAGATCCTGCTGCGGCGACGCGCCCTGGCCACCGACTTCGAGTTCTCGACGTTCGTGGGTGTGGAGTTCACATTCGGGTCCATCTACAACACGGTGGTGAACCCGCGACTACCGTTCCGTCGAGGCGGAGGTGACGCATGATGACTTCGAGGAGACGCCGCCACGTCCCGCTCCGCGCCGAGTTGCTTCTGCTGACCCTTGCCGCCTGTGGCGGTGAAGGCCCGGCGCCCGCGATTGAGCGCGTCGAGTCGGCCCCCCTCCCGGTGCAAGCGATCGCGACGGGCGGAGCCGCTGGCTTGCAGGACGCCATCGACACCGCCCGCACACCCGTGCGGCTGGTCTTGTCGGCCGGAGACTACCATCTGGAGGGCGGAGCGGTCCTGCACGGAGACGGGATCGTGCTCACGGGAGCCGGAGCTGACTCCACCGTTCTCGAGGGCGGCGTCACGGTCCGCCAATGCCTCGGGTGTCGAATCGAGCACCTGACGGTGCGCGGCGCCCCCTCCGCCCAGGAGGTCGTGCGGGTGGAGAGTGGGGTCGTCGAGCTCGACGACGTGCGCCTCCAGGCGGGCCCAGGCACCGAGACGGGGATCGCCGTGACCGGCGGTTCTCTGACCGCCGACGGGATCCTTCTGGACGCCATCCCGACCGGCGTCCTCGTGGAGGCCGCCGGTCGCGCTGGTGTTCGTCATAGCATCTTCGACGGCGGAGTCACCGGTGTCGAGGCAGCCACGGGCGCCGACGTAGTCGTCGTGGACAACCTCTTCCTCGTGTCCGGGTGTGCCATCGAGGGCGCGGACACGGTTCGGACGCTCAACGCCTTCCTGGGCAACCTGATCTCCGCCAGCGGCAGCGGAGCCGGCTGCCCCGAGCTGGATACGCTACGGGTCGACGACCCTGCTGCCGTACCCGTGCTGCTGGAGCTGGCCCGCTATCCGGCGCTGCGCGGCTCGCTGCCCCGACCCTAGGGAAGCTCTGCACACGTAGGGCACCCTCGCATTCGGAGCTGGCTCAGGGCGCGCGCGCGATACACTCGATCTCCACGCGGGCACCAAGCGCCAGCCCGCTGCCCGCCATGGCGGAGCGCGCCGGCGGATCGGAGGGAAAGAACTCGAGGTAGGCCTCGTTCATCGCAGGGTAGTCCGCGATGTCGGCAAGGAACACCGTACATTTGACGATGTCTTCCATCGTGGCACCGGCGGCAGCCAGCACGGCCCGGATGTTC
This sequence comes from Gemmatimonadota bacterium, assembly GCA_041390105.1. Lineage (NCBI taxonomy): Bacteria > Pseudomonadati > Gemmatimonadota > Gemmatimonadota bacterium. Next base: position 414,013 of record JAWKQO010000002.1, on the reverse strand, counting down.
TCCAGGGTCTGCCGCGTCTCGGCACCGACGCCCCCGTCCACGACCTTCAGCTCGCCTCCCGCCGTGCCGATCTGTCCGGACAGGAACAGCAGCTCGCCGACGCGCACCGCCGGAGAGAACACCGGCAGCCGAGCCACGCCTGGAACCTGGATGATCTCCTTTTCGGCGCGGGGGGGCGTGCGCGTGGCGCCGGGCACCTCCTCCCGCCTCTCCACGGTGCAGGCCCCCAGCAACACCACGCACGCAGCGAGCAATGCACCCGCGTTCTTCATCGGTCGGCTCCCGGTCGCCGGTAGCGGATCTCCCCTCCCACGATCGTCAGATCCACCTTTGCGTGGGGGATGTCTTCCTCGGGGAGGGTCATGAGGTCGCCGGAGAGCACGGTCAGATCCGCGAGCTTCCCCGGGGTGATCGTTCCTTTGCGGTCCTCAGCGAACTCAGCGAAGGCGTTGTTGATGGTGTAGGACCGCAGCGCTTCCATGCGCGTCATCTTCTGGTCGGGATAGAAGCGTTGTCCTTCGCCGGTCATGCGCGACACGCTCGAATAGAAGTTGGCAACCGGATCGATGCGTTCTACCGGAACATCGGTGCCGTTGGTCACGACCACACCAGCGTCGATGAGCGAGCGCCAGAGATAGGCGCCGGTGCGTGAGCGCCACTCCCCGAGTCGTCTGGGGATCCAGGGACCGTCCGAAGTGGCGTGCACGCCCTGCATGGAAGCGATCACGCCAAGGTCCGCGAAGCGCCGCACGTCGTCCGGGTGCAGGTGTTGCGCGTGCTCGATGCGCCAGCGCAGGTCGGTGGCGGTCGGGTTTCGCGCGAAGACGTCCTCGTAGATGTCGAGGACTTCCCGATTGGCACGGTCCCCGATGGCGTGGGTGTTGACCTGGAAGCCGTTCTGGATGGCGATCTCCGCCGTGCGCCGGATCTCCTCGACGTCCTCCAGCACCAGCCCCGTCGACGAGGGAAGGTCTTCGTAGGGCTCCAACAGCCAGGCACCGTGCGAGCCGAGGGCGCCGTCGATCTGCCGCTTGATGGCCCGTACCGTCAGGTGCCCGTTCCCTTCCGGCAGGACGCGGTACTCGGCGAGGTGGGCGGCCATGTCTTCGTTGGACTCGCGCCGGACCATCACGTACAGGCGGACGGGCAGCGTGCCTTCCCGGTCCATTCGTCGAAACGCTTCGATCTCCGCGAAGCTGGATCCAGCGTCGTGGAACGAGGTGACGCCGTGGGCCAGCGCTTCCTCCCCGGCCAACCGTACGCGCTCCGCGAAGTCACGGGCGCGCTCGTCGTCACTGCGGCCCGACTCCGCTCGCGCCTGCGCGCCACTCACCAGCCTCTGCGCGGTTTCACGCAGCAGTCCCGTCGCCTCGCCCGCCGCATCCCGCACAATGGTGCCTCCCGCGGGATCCGCCGTAGTCGCATCGATGCCCGCGGCCTCCAGCGCCCGTGCGTTGACGAACGCGGCGTGGCCACTGGCATGTCCGAGCAGTACGGGGTTGTCGGGGCTGACCGCGCTCAATGCCGTGTGAAGCGGAACACCATCCACGTTGGGCGTCGGCACCGACGTCCACTTCTCTTGATGCCAGCCACGTCCGTTGATCCATTCCCCAGGAGCGGCGCGTTCGGCCGCGGCCGCCACCATCGCCACGATCTCGTCCCAGCTGGTCGCGCTGGTGAGGTCGAGGATCATCCGGGAGCGGCCCAGCGACAGGAAATGACCGTGGCCCTCGATGAAGCCGGGGATCATGAGTCGCCCCTGGAGATCGACGACCTCGGTGCCGTCCCCGACGTAGGCCGCCATTTCCTCGTTGGAGCCCACGTCCAGGATCGTGTGTCCGGAGACCGCCACGGCCTGCACCTCGGGCCGCTCGTCATCCGCGGTCACCACATGCCCGTTGGTCAGGACCAGGTCCGCCGTGCGCCCCGTAGGCGCGCAGGACCCGGCCAGCGCCAGGCTGAGCGCCAGGGTCCCCAGGCCCGCCAGCACGCCAGCCACGCGGGTCCGCCAGGCTCCTGCTTCCACGTTCGCCACCTCCGCTGGAAGGGGGTCGCAAGGTGGGACCCGCATGGCCGAGGCGCCAGGCGGGGGCGGTACGGCCATTGCCCCGAGCTGCGCACCGGCCCGCGAGTCCGGGGTGGGTTGCGTCAGCACGACAACGACAGCCCCCCCCCGTCTCGAGGCGCCCATCCACGCTCAGCAGGAGGTTTCATCACGTGAGCGGGACGTACCAAAAGCCAGTTCTCAAGGAGCTGGGGGATTTCCGGAACCTGACGTTGTCGGGCGCCGGAGTGCTGTCGGACGGCTGTACCGTCACGGGTGCGTATGACCCGGTTACCGGTACAGGCTTGCCTGTCTGCGGCCAGGGCGGGGGGCGCTCCTAGCGTCCGCCGTGGGCTCGGGGGATGCAGGTTCCCCCGGGCCCGACCCGCGGGCCCGGCATTGTTTCCCACGGGAGGGACGGTCCTGTACGGGCCCCAGAACCATGCCACCCCGAACGTGCGCGACATGGCTTCCCTGCCACAGCGTCAGCCATCCAGGGTTGTGCGCGCCTGCGTCCTCCGTCAATGATGCCGGGAACGGCCCCGGCAGAACGGAGACGACCATGCGGCGCAGAACCTTTCTCACTTCGACCACCGCTCTCGGTCTGGGAGCTGCGCTTCCGACCACACCCTATGCGCACGAACGGAAAGCGCCCGAGGTGCTCGTGCGTCGCGCGGTGGATCCGATCGTCATCGCGGATTCCAGCGGCTACAAGTTCAAGAACGGAGGGCCGCGTAACGCCGTGGAAGAGGCGTTCCTCCGCATCGAGCGGGGAGAAGACGTTCTCGACGCCCTGATCGCCGGGGTCAACATCCCAGAACTCGATCCCGAGGAAACGGGAATCGGCTACGGCGGCCTTCCCAACGAGTTGGGCGTGGTCCAACTGGACGCCTCCTGCATGCACGGGCCGCGCAGACAAGCGGGAGGCGTGGCCGCGCTGGAGGGCATCCGCACGCCGTCCAAGGTGGCCAAGGCCGTCATGGAGCTGACCGACCACCACCTTCTCGTGGGCCGGGGCGCGCAGGAGTTCGCGCGCAAGCTCGGCTTCACCGTCGAGGAGGACCTGAACACCGAGCGATCCCGGGCACTGTGGTTGGAGTGGAAGCGCCGGGTGGATCCCGAGCACTATCCCGATCCGGAATCGCGCAGGCGGGTGGGCTACGAGGCGGGTCTCGACATGGTGCGCGAGGGACTCCTGGACGGCGATTCGTTCTGGGGCACGATCAACTGCAACGGCCTGGGCCCGGACGGCTCCCTGTGCGGCGTCACCACGACCAGCGGCCTCGCGTGGAAGATCCCCGGACGAGTCGGCGATTCACCGATTCTGGGAGCGGGGCTCTACGTCGCCGACGGCGTGGGGGCCGCCGGGTCCACCGGGCGCGGGGAGGCCAACCTCTACAACCTCTCGTCCTTCCTCATCGTCGAGCAGCTCCGACAGGGGATGCACCCGAAGGACGCTGGCATGTTCGCGTTGAGGCGGATCCAGGAAAACACCGTGGAGAGTCGGTTGCTCAACGATCGCGGCCTGCCCGCCTTCGACATCCGCTTCTTCGTGATCGATGCACAGGGGCGGCACGCAGGTGTCGCCCTGTATGGCAGCGGGGAGAGCACCTACGCGCTGTGCACCGCGCACGGATCGGAGGCACCCCGGCTGGAAGGGCTGTTGGAAGGGTCCCCGCTGGACCGGTGAGAGGCGGGAGGCGCGTTCCGGCGGCCGTAGGCGAGCACGGCCGCCGGACCCGCGCGCGTCGTGTCTACCGACGCAGTTCCGCGAACACCCGCTTCGCGTCCGCCACCGCCTCGCGCTGCGCTGCTGTGGGCGGGTAGAGCGTGCCGGGTCTCACCTGACCACCGTTCAGCGCGCCGTAGACGCCCTGCACGGTGCGGAACACGGCGCGCAGGCGATTGGCGGGATCGTTCGGGGAGCCTTGGGGCCGCCCGAAGCCGCCACCCTGCACCCCGGCCGTGCGCATCGCCTCCCGCACCTCGTCGCTGAACGCCAACAGATCGAGCAGGAAGCGCTCGCGTGCCTCGTACTGCGCCTGTGTGACCGCCATCTCAGGGTCGCCCAGCACATCCAGCGTCTGCGACGACTGTACCCCCCGCGCCTCCAACGTGAGCGTGTAGCGGCCGGGCGCGACGTAGGGCCCGCGCTCCTCGATGGGGCGCGCCAAGCCCGGAGCGGTGTGCCTCGTCCAGACGTCTTCCGAACCTGCCCGAGCATGACGGAGGTCCCAGTTGATGCGGTGCGTCCCCGCTTCGCCCGGAACCGTAAGCGTGCGGATCACCTGGTGACCGCGTGCGATGCGCAGCACGGCTGGCCCGCTCCCCGCGTCGAGCTTGTACGTGATGAGCGCGCCATCCGGCGGGTTCTCGCCCGCGAACTCGGCGTTGGCCCGGTAAGAGGTGTCCTTCTTGTAGTTCTTGATGGTCGCCGTTGCGATGGAGAACAGGTGCGCCGGCCGCCCGGCATGTCCCCACTCGACCAAGGGGCGTGTGTCGTCCAGGATCCAGATCCCTCGCCCATGCGTCCCGATCACCAGGTCCTTCTCCCGGGGGTGGATCAGCACGTCGTCGTACGCGGTCGTGGGTAGGTTGGGCATCTTCGCCCAGTGGGCCCCGGCGTCGCTGCTGGTGAACAGCGCACTCTCCGTTCCGAGGAACAGCAGGTCGGGGTTGTCGGGGTGCTCCACGATCACGTTGGCCGCACCAAGCGCAGGCAGCCCCGCGTGCAGGGCTACCCAGGTGGCACCGAAGTCGTCCGTACGGAAGACATAGGGCCGGAAGTCCCCGTCGCGATGCCCGTCGAAGGTGGCAAAGGCCACGCCCAAGCCTCGCGCCGAGGCGGTGACGCGACTCACGTACGTGCCGTCGGCCACGCCCCGCACGTTGCGCGAGACCTCCGACCAGGTGCGCCCGCCGTCCCTCGTCACCTGTAGATTGCCATCGTCGAAGCCGACCCAGAGCACGGCGGGGTCGAGCGGCGACTCGCTCAACGTGGTGGCCTCCCCGAAGCTCGTCGTCCCGTCGTTGGCCGAGATGCGAAGGTCGGCGCCCCGCACCCCCATCAGCTCGAGGCGGTCGCGGTCGATCTGGCGGCTGAGATCCTCGGTGCGCTCCCAGGACTCACCGCGGTCCCGGGAGATGAAGAGCCGATTGCCCGCCACGTAGAGCACGTCCGGGTCGTGCTGGGAGAGCAGGGACGGCGACGTCCAGTCGAAACGGTAGGGCTCCTCACCGATCGCAGGCTCGGGGCTGATGTCCAGCATGTCCCCCGTGATGGCGTCATACCGGAAGTGGCTTCCCCCGTTGGAGCTCCCGTACGTGTAGCGGGGGTCGCGTGGATCGGCCTGCCAGTACATGCCGTCGCCGAACCCACTCTGCATCCAGTCGTCGTTCAGGATGCCGGCCCAGCGCCGGGTCTCCGACGGTCCGAAGAACGAGTGGTTGTCCTGCAATCCGCCGTACACCCAGTAGGGGTCCCTCATATCCACGGCGACGTTGTAGAACTGGGCGATCGGGAAGTTGTTCAGCTTCCGAAAGCTCACGCCCCGATCATACGTCTCGTGCAGTCCGGCATCTCCTCCCAGGTAGAGGTGCTCGGGATCGTTGGGGTCGATCCAGAGGGCGTGGTGGTCCGCATGCACCCCCACGTCGTACGTGGGGGCGTCCGCGATCTGGCGCCAGGTGCGCCCCCCATCCATGCTCACGCTCGACTCCGTGGCCAGCGAGTAGACGACGTTCTCGTCGGTCGGATCGATGAAGATCTCGGAGTAGTACATCGGGCGGCCGTTCAGACCGCTCACGCGGGTCCAGCTCTGACCTCCGTCCTCGGTGCGGTAGGTTCCGGTGGTCTGCCGGTCCGCGGTTTCGATCAGGGCGTTCAGCACCCTGGGGTTGGAGCGGCTGATCGCGAGCCCGATCCGACCCAGGTCCTCCGCAGGAATCCCATTGCCGAGCTTCGTCCAGGTGCGCCCACCATCGGTGCTCTTGTGGATCGCGCTCCCCGGTCCCCCACCGTTGAAGCCCCAGGCGCGACGGAGACGCTGATAGGTGGCGGCGTAGAGCACATCCGGATTGGAGGCGTCGAGCACGAGGTCGATCGCCCCCGTGTACTCATCGACATACAAGGTCTTCTCCCAGGTGCGGCCGCCATCCCGGGTCATGAACACACCGCGTTCCGGAGAGGCCGCCCAGAGGTTCCCCACGGCCGCCACCCACGCGATGTCCGGGTTGCTCGGGTGGATCTCCACCTTGCCGATGTGGCGGGTCTCGGACAGTCCGAGGTGGCGCCAGCTCTTCCCGCCATCGTCCGAACGGTAGACGCCGTTCCCCCAGGAGCTGCTCTGGCGGTTGTTCTGCTCACCCGTGCCCGCGTAGACGATGTCCGGGTTCGACGGCGCCAAGGCAACGTCGCCAAACGTGCTCACCGCCATCGTATCGAAGACGTTGACCCAGGTGTGGGCGCGGTTGGTGGATTTCCAGAGACCACCCGAGGCCGCGGCCACGTAGAGGGTGGACGGGTCGTCGGGCACTGCCTCGATGTCGTGTACCCGTCCGCCGGTCGTGGCGGGGCCGATGGAACGTGGCCTCAGATCGGCCAGGTCGGCGCTGCTGATCGGGGTCTGGGCCAGGAGGGGAGCCGAACCGGCTCCCAGCATCCAGAGGGCGAGTAGAGCGCGGGTGCGGGGGCTTCCAGGGCGCGTGGGACGGTGGCGCACGGACGGGGCTCCTGATCCGGGGTCGACTGCGGGCGTGCGAGCCCGGGCAGCGGCACCCGTCGGATGCGGGCCCGGCCCATCGCTTCGCGGGTCCGGGTGAGCATACGGCCTCTGGACGGAGGGTGCCATCCAGGGTGGGGCCCGGCGGATCCGCCGCAGCCGGGCGCTCTCGGCCCGTCGGCAGCGCGGCGAACGACCCTCAGCGGCGCCCTTCGGACGCCCTCGGCAGCGCGCCCGCCACCGGATCGCTCTCCAGCTCGGTTCGGTCGGGGCGCCGCAAAGCCTCGTAGAATTGCTGGCGCTCCTCGAGCAGCGACATGCGCGCGTCCATGTTCTCCAGGAGTTCGCGGATCCGGCCGAGCTCGGGAGCCGAGGTCCGTTCCTTCTCGCGGATCATCGCCTCGAAGAGGCGGACCAGGGGCTTCAGGACCGGTCGAAGGATCAGCACCCCACCGGTGGTGAGGATGAGGAGGATCGAGACGACCATCGGAGCGATGATTTCCCAGTCCATCGGACGACTCCCTGTGGTGTGCGGGCGGGACGGTCCGCCCACCGCTCTCTACGCGGTCGGGAAGGGGCCGGTTTCGGGCCCGAGTGCGGTGGAAGCTCGTGGCGAAGATGCATCATCGCCACGGCCGGACACCTCGAGGATACGACCGCTCCAACACGGGGCGCCCACAGGATCGCGTCACTCAACCGTATGTGGTACAACGGTTTAGAAGTCCTCTCCGGCCCGGGATCCGACCGTGGGCACGCCCCCGCGGCAGGGGGCACCCGCTTTGCACCCCTGATCTGCACGTCGAGCCCAGCGGAGTCGTGGACGAGACCTTGGTCCCGCTGCGAATCCCGAGGTTCGATGGAGTGGCCGTAACCCGACTACGGTCGGACAGCACAGAAAGAACCGATGACCGCGCACGTCTTCGAGCTCACACTTTCCACCCGACCCCGACACGTGGGTCTCGGAGGCGTGCGTCGGTCACCACCTGACCGGGTGACGAGACAGTGAACGTCTGTCTCGTCACCCTCGAGTTTCACGGCTGGGGGTGCCAGAGCGGGTGCGGCTTCGGGCGCGCCAGCCGCGCCCTCGGGCGCGCGCTCACCGCCGAAGGTGTCCGCGTGACCGCGGTGGTCCCACGCCAGCCGGACCAGCCCGAGCGCGCCGAGCTCGACGGCATCGAGGTGTTCTCATTCCCCAGCGCGCGTCCGGCCGAGGCGTACCGATGGCTGCGTGAGATCGACGCCGATGTCTATCACTCGATCGATCCCTCACTGCTCACGTATTTCGCGCAGCGAGCCCGCCCGGCGCGACGCCACGTCGTCACGTTGCTGGACCCGACCCTGGATGGGCCTTGCATCGGGGCGCCACGCAGCGAGCCGGTCTCGCTCAGCCGCTGGCTGAATCGACGCTACTACCGACTGGGTCGACGGGTGCGCAACGCCGTGCGTTCGGCCGACCTCAGAGTCATCGGTGCGCGCCACATCGGGGAAACCGTCCGGCAGCTCTACGGGCTCGCTGAGGTCCCTGCCTTCTTGCCGCGCCCCATCGAGGTCCCGTCCGCCCTGGTGAAGGCACCGCGCCCGACGGTCTTCATGCTGGACCGCTGGGATTCGGAGAAGCGCCCCGAGGCCTTCTTCGAGCTGGCGCTTCGCTTTCCCAACGTGCAGTTCATCGCTGCCGGCTCGGCATCGGACGCGAGTGAGACCGAGCGCATCCAGCGGGCGTGGGACCACGTGCCCAACCTGGAGCTCCGTCCCCCCGTCGACCCGTTCTCCGCCGAGTACCAAGACCTGCTTTCCAGGAGCTGGATCCTGGTCAACCCGGCGCATCGAACCGGCCTACCCGCATCCTTTCTGGACGCGGCCGCCCACGGCACCGCGATCCTGAGCTCGATCGACCCGGACGACTTTGCATCGAACTTCGGCGCGAAGGCGCCTGAGGACGGCCTGGCCGAAGGCCTGACCCACCTGCTGGAAAACGACCGCTGGAGGACGCGAGGCGAGTTGGGGCGAGCGTACGTCACCAAGACGTTCGGCTCTGACCGCAGCGTCTCGCTCCACCTGGATGCGTACCGCGCAGTGTTGGAGCGCGAAGAGGAATCACTTTCCGCACCAGAAGCGCTTTTCCGGTCGGCCTGACCCCCGACGCAGCACGGTGGGTCCCCCAACCCGCCACAGGCCGGCCGGAACCAAAGGCGAAGGGGTAGGGCAACCCCCGGTGCCCTACCCCTTCTACGAGCAGCAACGGTCTTGTCGTCCGCGCTACTCAGTTCCTGTACCGGACGTGCGTCCGGCTGCGCTCCCGTTTAGCGGTTCGCGACCTCGGTCGACGCAGTCGAGTGGTCGATGACCATCACCACGCGGCGGTTCTGCTGACCCTCCTCGCGGATCTTGCCAGGGATGACCTGACGACGCGTATCCTCGCCGTAGCTGACGGCGCGGACGCGGTCGGGATTCATCCCGCCCTCGGAGACCAGGTACTCACGCACCGCGGACGCACGACGCTGTCCCAGGCGCAGGTTGTACTCCTGGCTGCCGGCCGGATCGGTGAAGCCCTCCACCGTCACCAGCGCGTTCGGGAAGTGCTGCATGACGATGCTGCTGAACTCGCCCAGCAACTCGCGATCGGCCGTCTTCAGATCAGCCTTGTCGAAGTCGAAGTAGATGGGCGTGTTCACGCGAGTGGCAGCGGCCATCCGCTCCACCGTGACGTTGAAACGGTTCTCGAGCGCGCTGAGATCCTGCTCCAGCAGATCTACCCGGCCCTCGATGCCATCGACGCGCGTCTCGACGCCGTCGATCCGACCGGCCAAACGCTGCTCGACAGCTTGGTCACCGGCAGTCATCTCCTGCCGGATGGTAGCGAGCTCGACACCGAGCTCCTCGCGGTTCACGTGGGCACAGCCGCTCGCGATGAGCGAGACGCCCATAGCTCCAGCGACCGCGAGTCCCTTCACGGTCGTTCCAGTCACCCTCATCGAAGCCTCCTGAGCTTCCGTTCGTTTCCCGGCTCGTGGCGACCCGTGGCCGGGTCCGAGCGCGGTGACCCCTCACCAGCGGCCGGTGGGGAGCAGGTCCGGTGCCGCGGGGGGACCAGGGCGGGTCCGGGGTGGCGGGGCCGTGGCCTCGCCCGCCCAACGGTGCGCTTTCCGACGGTTTCCCACGAAACATCCACACCGGCCCGGGGCGCCGGGAGTGGCCTCCATGCCGTCGCCGCCTTGTTTCGATTCGACCCACGCTGATCGATTTTGGCTCGCCTCCGGCTCGCTGTGCTCTCGCGATCGGGTGGCTCGAGTGGCTCGCCTCCGGCTCGCTGTGCTCTCGCGATCGGGTGGCTCGAGTGGCTCGCCTCCGGCTCGCTGTGCTCTCACCCACTCGACGTGGCCCCCTGGGCCGTTCGGCCCCATGTTGGCCCCGGCGCTCACCCCGATTCCGACCGACTGAAGCCAAACCGTGACCCCAGCGTACGTGTCCCGAGCATCCCCGGCCGGCCCACCCGCCCCGTTCCTCGTCCACAAGGAAGCCGTGTGACCCACCCGCCCGCCGACGAGGCCGCGCCCGCCGCGACCCCGTCGGTGTCGTCGAGCAAACGTCCCGACAGCTCGCCCACCCTGATCGTCTTCGCGCTCTGGCTGCTGGTGTTCTCAGCGAGCAGCCAGACGATGATCATCTCACCCATCCTCCCCAAGATCGGCCAGGAGCTCGCGATCCGAGAGGCGCTGCTCGGAACGCTGGTCACGGCCTACAGCGCCATGGTGGGCCTGTTCGCCATCATCTCCGGTCCGATCTCGGACAAGGTCGGGCGCCGGCGTATCCTGCTGCTCGGATCGGGGATCATGACGGTCGCGTTGGTCCTTCACGCGCTCGTCGTCGGCTACGCCTCGTTCCTGCTGGTGCGCGTCGCGTCAGGCATCGCGGGTGGCGTCCTGAGCGGCGCGGCGGTCTCGTACATCGGCGACTACTTCCCCTACCACCGCCGCGGGTGGGCCACCGGATGGGTCATGAGCGGCGCGGCCGTGGGTCAGATCCTGGGCATCCCCATCGGCATCGAGCTCGCTGAGCCCTTCGGGTTCAAGGCACCGTTCTACGTATTCGCGGTCACGATGGCACTCACGTGGTTGCTCATCCTCTACCGGGTGCCCCAGCCCTCCGTCGAACGCTCCAACCACAAGCTCACGCTCGGCCGTGCCGTGTCGGACTACTGGGCCATGCTGCGGCGACGGGAGATCGCCGCCGCCGCAGTCGGCTATTGGCTGATGTTCCTCGGGGTGTCGGTGTACGTGGTCTACCTGCCCACGTGGCTGGAAGCCGAGCGCGGCGCCAGCACCACGCAGATCGCCACGCTGTTTCTGGTGGGCGGCATCGCCAACGTGCTGACGGGGCCGCAGGCGGGTCGACTGTCCGATAGGATCGGGCGCAAGGTGATGGTGCTGGCCTCGTGTGTGGGACTTTCCGCGGTGATGATCTCGACCGTCCCCATTGTGGACAGCATGCGCATGGCGTATCCCGTCTACTTCATGGTCATGATCCTGGTGGCCATGCGGGTAAGCCCCTACTCGGCGCTGCTGACCGCACTGGTCTCCGACGAGCGCAGAGGCTCCCTCATGAGTCTCACCGTGGCGCTTGGACAGGTGGGCTTCGCGATCGGCGGTGCCGTGGCGGGCCCGCTGTACGCGTTCCGCGGCTACCAGACCAGCACTGTCCTGGCCGCCACTTCGGTGCTGCTGATGGGCGTGGTGGTGTGGCTCTTCATCCCGGAGCCGGGGCGGAGCCGCTCTCGTTGAGCGCGAACGGGCGGAGGCGCTCCACGCCCCCGCCCGTTCCTTCGCTCCCGACCTCCCCACCCCTTCGCCCGGATTAGGGCACCCCGCTCGGTCAGTGCCGCTGGATGCGAACGCCGCCGTTGGTGGTCATCACGCGCACCCGCGGCCCGCCGTCCCCGAGAGTGGCCCGGATGTGTCTGTCGATGCGCCCCGACACGGTGACGGGGAAGTCCAGGTCCATCCCGCCGTTCGTGGTCCCGGTGACCAACTCCGCAGAGTAGCCCTCCGGAATCTCGAGCCGCACCCCGCCGTTGGTCGTCTCGACGTCGAGCCCCTGGCCCCGCCACTCGTCCCCACTGAGCTCCACGTGCAGCCCCCCGTTCGTGGTGCGGCCCTGAACATCCCCCGCCAGACGGGAAAGGCGAACTCCTCCGTTCTGCGCCCGGAACTCCAGGTCGCCCTGCAGGTCGTCCAGGGTGATGCCCCCGTTCAGGGTCTCCACCCGCAGATCCGTCCGGTGCGGCGCCCAGATCCAGAAGCTGGCTCCCCAGCTCTCCCGTCGCCCGGTCTCGGGGCCCTCGGCGCGGATCCTCCCACCGTCCGTGATGATCCGAACCTCGTCCATGAGCGCCTGGGCACGGGCGTCCGAACGGGCCTGGGCCCAGACCTCGACTTCGATGCGGACGTCGTTTCCGTCGGTGCCCATGACCCGGACCCCTCCGTTCATCCCGCCGTCCACCTCGAGGCGACCCGGAGCCCGGTCGATTCCGAGCTGGCGGACCTCGCAGGCCCGCTCGGCATCACCGCCCCATCGCTCACGACACTCCGGCCCCCGGTCCTGCTGCGCGGAAAGCCCGCCCACCCCCAGGGCCATCCCGGCCACCGCGACTGCCCCCAACAACCCTCGGTCCATCCGCATGAATCCAGCCTCCTTGGCCATCCAGCCCTTCCAGCGGGGGTTTTCGACCTACGCCCCCCGGCGCGAACGCCTTCCACGTGTGGGACAGAGGCCACGGCCCCAAGGTTGCAAGGATCCCGGCAGGGGTGGACATCCCGTTCGCCGATGGGCCTGAAGAGATGGTGGCGGTACAGCGATGACGGAGGAAGGTCAGAAGCGGATTCTCCTGGTCGAGGACAGCCTCGATCAGGCGAACCTGATGATGCGCTGGCTGGAGCTCTCCGGAGACTACCGCATCACGCACGCCCAGGACGGCGTGCGGGGGGCAGCCCTGGCCCAGGAGCGTCGCTGGGATCTCGTGGTCACCGACCTGAACCTGCCGGGCAGCGACGGGCTGGAGGTCATCCGGGCCAGCAAGGCGCTCCACCCGGACGCGCCGGTGCTCGTCGTCACGGCCTACCGCGACCAGTCGTTCGCGGCGCAGGCCATCCGTGAGGGCGCCGACGGCTTCCTCCCCAAGCCCTTCGAGCGGGGCGAACTGGTGGAGAAGGCCGAGCAGCTCCTGCGCACGGGAGGGACGGCCCATCACACGGCGGGCCCCACCGTCCTCGCGATCGGTGCCCATCCCGACGACGTCGAGTGCGGATGTGGAGGCGCCCTCCTCCGCCACCTGGATCTCGGCAATCGGGTCGTGATTCTCGTCCTGACGCAGGGCGAAGAGGACGGGACGCGTTCCCAACGCACCGGAGAGGCCGAGTTGTCGGCGCGCCTGCTGGGAGCGCGTGTGGTGATCGCGGACCTGCCTGCCTCGCAGGTCACCGACGGCGAGGACACGATCCAGGTGATCGAGCGGGTGATGCACGCCTTCGAGCCCGAAATCGTCTATACCCACTCCCCGCACGACCTGCACTCCGACCACCGTGGTGCCTACCGGGCCACTCTGATCGCCGCTCGAGAAGCGCCGACCCTGTACAGCTATTCGACCAAGACCAGCACCGTGGACTTCAAGCCCTCGCTCTTCATCGAGGTGTCCGAGTACGTCGAGAGGAAGAAGGAAATGGTCTCCTTGTTCCAGACCGCGGATGCGAATCGACCGTACCTGAAGCCCAGCTTCATCGAGGCCTGTGCGACCTATTGGGGTCGCTTCGCTGGATTCGGGAAGGTGGAGCCGATGGAGGTGGTACGAGGGGGACGGTGAACCGGCCTGTGGGCCGAGCCGCGCTCCGGTATCGCGCAGCCTCGCCGGGACGGACTCAGGGCATGACCAGCCGGACCGCGTCCAGGTAGCTGACCAGCCCTCGCACTGCACGCACCACCGCCGCCAGATCGCCTGCCCCAGCCCCGTCCTCGATGGCGGCACCCAGACGGGTGATGTCGGGGAAGCCGTAGCCGGCCCCCGATCCCTTCAGTCGATGACCGATCAGCTGGAGCTCGCCCAGATCGGCGTTCTGGACCGCCGCGGAAATGCGCTGCACCTCTTCCCGCCGCGCCTTGAGGTAGCCAGGGACCAGGTCCGCGATCACGGGGTCGACCTTCACCACCACGGGCTCGGTGAACTCCGTGGCCAGAGCATCCCGATCCGCAGCCTCGGGGGGTCTCGTCGCTTCCATGTCCGTCGCCTCGCCGGGACCCCAGGAGTCGGGCGATTCCGCCCAACCTTCGTCCCAGCCTGACATTGCCTTGCTCCGGGTGGTCGGGACGACGGATCTTCCGTCGCACCCCCACCACGGCGCCCAGGGAGAGTCTGCATGATTCGATCCAGCCGCACGATCCTTCGGCCGCAGGCGGTTCTGATCGCCTGGGCCCTGTCCGGCTGCTCTGCGCCCGCTCCCCCGAGCTCAGGCCCGGCGCCGGCCGCCGTGGCCGCGGGCATCCCGGAGACCGCCCCCATTCCGGCGGGACGAGCGCCCACGCCCCAGGAGTACGCCTCCGCGCCCGACGTCCAGCACTATGACGTCGAGCTGGCCCTGTCTCCGGATGGCGGGCCCATCGCAGCCCGCGCCACGCTCACGCTGCAGCCCAGCGGCCAGGCCCCGCAGATCACCCTCGACTTCACCGGGCTTGCGGTTCAGCGCGCGCTCGTGGACGGGACGCCGGTGCAGGCCACCCTCGAGGGGGGCAAGCTGAGACTGCCCCTCTCCGACCCGGGCAACGCGTCCCGGGTGGTGGTGATCGAGTACTCGGGGACACCGGACGACGGCCTCATCCAGCAGGCCAATGTGCACGGAGAGCCCACGGTGTTCGCCGACAACTGGCCCAATCGGGCCCGCTTCTGGTTCCCGTCCGTGGACCATCCCTCGGACCGCGCCACCGTCCGGTTCACCGTTCATGCCCCGGAGGCGTGGTCGGTCATCGCCAACGGGCGACTGGAGGACGGCCCCCGGGCCACTGCGCCTGCCCGTCTCGAGGCGCTGGGCTACCCTGGGGCCGCGGCCCACCGCACCTGGGTGTGGTCGACCGAGGTCGAGATTCCAGCCTATACGATGGTCGTGGGAGCAGGACCCCTGGTGGCGCGCTCCGTGGGAACCGCCGCCTGCGGGCGGGCCCCCGCTTCGCCTCGCTCCGATGGCTGTGTGGAGGTGGGCTACTGGGTCTTCCCCCAGGACACGGCTCGGGCAGCGCCGAGCTTCCGGCGAGCCGCCGAGATGGTCGACTACTTCTCGTCGCTGGTCGGCCCTTTCCCCTACGAGAAGCTCATGAACGTGCAGTCCTCCACCCGCTTCGGCGGCATGGAGAACGCTTCGGCGATCTTCTACGCGGAGAACGCCCTGGCGAGGGGGGCCAACATCGAGGGCACCGTCTCACACGAGATCGCCCATCAGTGGTTCGGCGATCAAGCCACCGAGGCCGAGTGGAGCCACTTGTGGCTCTCCGAAGGATTCGCCACCTACTTCGGCCACCTCTTCTTCGAGCACGCCGACGGAGTCGAGGACTTCCGCCGACGGATGGAAGAAAGCCGCAGCTCGTACGTGGGCTCGAACGTGGTGGATCAGCCGATCCTGGCCCCCTCCGCCGACCTGTTCGCCTTGCTGAACGCCAACAACTACCCGAAGGGCGGCTGGGTCCTGCACATGCTCCGGGGACTCCTGGGCGACGAGGCCTTCTTCGGCGCGATCCGGGACTACTACGCCGCCTTCGGCGGTGGAGTCGCCCGCTCGGAAGACCTGCAGGAAGTGATGGAGCGGCACGCCGGCCAACCCCTGGGCTGGTTCTTCGATCAGTGGCTGCGCAAGCCCGGATACCCGATCTTCCAGACCGCCTGGAGCTTCGACGCGGCCAGCGGCGAGGTCGTGTATCGGGTCGAGCAGATCCAGAAGCCGACCTGGCCGGCGTTTCGGATGCCCATGGAGCTCGAGGCTCGAACGACCTCCGGCCCGGTACGGCACCGGATCCAGGTGGAGGGTCGAATCACGGAGGGGCGCTTTCAGGCCCAGGGTCCGCCGACGGAGCTGGTCGTGGACCCCGACGGATGGATCCTCAAGGAGTTGCGGGCGGGATCGCGCTGATCCCCGCCCTCGCCCAAACGGAACGCAGGAGAAACGCGTGGCCTCACCCCCGCACCTCGACTTCGAACGGGAAATCGCGGAGCTCGAGACGCAGATCCAGAAGCTCACGGACGCCGCCCAGGGCAAGGGTCTCGACCTGTCGGCGGAGATCGCGGCGCTCAAGGGCAAGCTGGAGCAGCTCCGCGCCGAGACGTTCGACGAGCTCTCGCCGATGGAACGGGTTCAGGTGGCACGCCATCCCCGTCGGCCCTACAGCCTCGACTACATCCAGCGGATCGCCGCCGAGTGGATCGAGCTGCACGGAGATCGTGCCTTCCGCGACGACGAAGCCATCGTGGGAGGATGGGGAACCTTCGCGGGTCGCTCGGTCATGTTCATCGGCCACCAGAAGGGCCGGGACATGAAGGAGAATCTGCGCCGGAACTTCGGGATGCCCCATCCGGAAGGGTATCGCAAGGCGCTGCGTCTGATGCGTCAGGCCGAGAAGTTCCATCGGCCCATCATCACGCTGATCGATACCCCCGGAGCCTATCCCGGCCTGGGAGCGGAAGAGCGCGGGCAAGCGGAGGCCATCGCCATGAACCTCCGTGAGATGGCCCGCCTGCGCACGCCGGTCGTCAGTGCGGTGATCGGCGAGGGCGGCTCGGGAGGGGCGCTGGCGCTGGGGGTCTCCGACCGCATCCTGATGCTCGAGAACTCGGTGTATTCGGTGATCACACCGGAAGGCTGCGCAGCCATCCTCTGGCGGTCCGCCGATCAACGCGAGCGAGCCGCCGAAGCCCTCAAGCTGACCTCGGGCGACCTGCTCCGCCTGGGGATCGCCGACGAGGTGGTCCCGGAGCCGGCCGGCGGCGCCCATGCGGACCCCGATCAGACTGCGGAGAACCTCGCGGACGTGTTGGATCGTCATCTGCGCGAGTTGGAAGCTGTACCGATCGACACCCTCCTCGAACGGCGTTGGGCCAAGTTCGAGGCGATGGGTCACTGGGTGGAGTAGGAGCGCTCCGGTGAAGCCGTTCGCGGAGGTGCGGTTCAAGGGCACGCGCAAGAGCTACTTCGCGTTCCGTGACCTACCGTTGCGCGTGGGCTGCGATGTCATCGTGGAAGCGGACCGGGGCGAAGACCTGGGCGTGGTGTCGGCCCTGGGCTCCATCGCCGAACGGAAGTGCTCCGGGTCCGACGGCTGCGCGACGCCCGCGCCCGAGAAGCGCATCCTACGGCTCGCCCGCGACGACGACCGCCGACGGGCCCGCGCTCTGCGCGAAGACGAGAGCCGGGTGCGCTCGACCACCAAGGAGCTGGTGCAGAAGCACGAGCTCAAGATGAAGGTCACGGAGGCGGAGTGGCAGCTCGATCGCAACAAGCTCATCATCTATTTCACGGCCGAGCGCAGGGTCGACTTCCGAGACCTCGTCCGTGATCTCGCTCGCACGTTCCGCACGCGCATCGAGCTACGGCAGATCGGAGTGCGCGACGAGGCGGCGCTCCTCGGCGGCGTGGGGCGGTGCGGGAGGGAGTTGTGCTGCTCCAGCTGGCTTTCCGAGCTCAAACCCGTAAGCCTGCAACTCGCCAAGGACCAGCATCTATCCTTGAACCCCGCGCAGATCTCCGGATGCTGCGGTCGGCTGATGTGCTGCCTGATGTACGAACACGAGACCTATGTGCAGGCCCGTCGGCGCTTCCCTCGCGAGGGCCGCACCCTCAAGACGTCGTTGGGCAGCGAGCGCGTCATCGCCATCGACATCTGGTCCGATACGGTGACGCTCAAGAGCGCCGAAGGTGGACGGCGGACGCTGTCCTTGGAGCAGTTGAAGAGCGAGGTGGCGGATCGCTCTGGACGAACAGCGGACTGACAGGCGCCTTCCGGGCGCGCTGCCCATCGACCCGGACCCGGGATCTTACATTGTGAATGATCGCTTCTTCCTGACCACGCCCATCTACTACGCCTCGGGCGATCCGCACATCGGGCACGCGTACACCACGCTGCTCGCCGATGCGTTGGCGCGCTATCACCGGCAAGCGGGCCGCGACGTGCTCTTCCTCACAGGCACGGACGAACACGGGCAGAAGATGCAGGAAGAGGCCGTGCGCCGCGGCATCACCCCGCTCGAGCTGGCCGAGGACATGGCCGCTCGCTTCCGGGCCGCCTGGGAGCGACTGGGTGTCTCGTTCGACCGCTTCATCCGGACCACCGAGCCCGAGCACATCGCGGTGGTGGAGGCGGTGTACCGCCGACTCTACGAGAAAGGTGAGATCTACGCCGCCGACTACCGGGGCTGGTACTGCATCCACGAGGAGCGCTACTGGACGGAGAAGGACCTGGGGCCGGATCACACCTGCCCCGACTGTGGACGACCCACCCGGCTGATCGAAGAGAAGAACTACTTCTTCCGGATGAGCGCGTACCAGGAGCGGCTCATCCGCCACATCGAAGAGAACCCCGAATGGATCGTGCCGGCCTCACGCCGAAACGAGATCCTGGGCTTTCTCAAGGGCCCCCTCGAGGACCTCTCGGTGTCCCGACCGAAGTCCCGCCTGCAGTGGGGCATCACACTCCCCTTCGACGACGAGCACGTCGCGTACGTCTGGGTCGATGCGCTCTTCAACTACGTCACGGGTTCCGGACGGATCCGGCCGCTGGCGGAGGAGGGGCAGCAGGGGTTCGGCGACACCACGCACGACTCCTGGTGGCCCTGTCAGTTGCACATCGTGGGGAAGGACATCCTGACCACCCATTCCGTCTACTGGCCCACTCTCCTGATGGCCGCGGATCTTCCGCTGCCGCAGCAGATCCTGGCTCACGGATGGTGGGTAGCCGGCGGCCGGAAGATGTCGAAGTCGCTGGGGAATGTGATCGATCCGCTCGAGCTGCGTGACGAGTACGGGACCGATGCGGTGCGCTGGTACCTGCTCCGCGAGATGACCGTAGGCCAGGACGCCTCGTTCACGGAAGACCGGTTCCTGATGCGCTATGAGGAGCTGGCCAACGTCCTCGGGAATCTGGCCTCGCGCGTGACCTCGATGATCGAGCGCTACCGACAGGGGGCCGTTCCCTCGGCTCCGGCGATCGGTCTGGCGGCCGACACCGCCGAGACCGTGGCCCGCTACCGGGAGGCTTTCGAGACCCTGCGTGTGCATGACGCCCTGGGGGTGGCCATGGAGTTGGCGCGCACGGCGAACGTGTACGTCGAGGAGCGTCAGCCTTGGGCACAGGCCAAGTCGGAGGACCCAGCCCCGCTCGACGAGACCCTGGCCAGCTTGCACGCGGTGCTCGTCTGGCTGGCGGCGCTTCTGGAGCCGGTCATGCCGGAAAAGATGTCCCTCCTGGTGGGGCAACTGGGGTTGGAGCGGGTCCCGACCCTCGAGGAGGCGGGCGCCCGGGCCCGGGAGGGAACGCGCGTCCGGAAGGGCGAGGCCCTCTTCCCCAAGCGCTGAGGGCCCACGCGGCTCGAGTCCGGGAGCGGCCTCCCCAGGGGGGCCGGCGGGCGACTCCCATGAGCCCTCTCGCGTAGCGCGGACGCCACGTGGCCGGGCCTCCGCAGATGGGCCGGCGGGGTGCAGTACTTGCTTGACCGTCCCCTGCCGAGGCGGGTACGTTTGCCAGTTGCCGCAGACAAGCGACCGGGGCCGGAGGGTTGGAATGCGCGGAAAGAAGTGGACAATCCTGTTCGTCGCAGGGGAGGACACCTCTGTCCGTCAGTTCAGCCTTTCCGAGCGCAAGCTCCGGTGGATCGCTGGGGGTCTGGGTTCGCTGTTGGTGGTGCTGGCGGTGTTGCTCGGCCTCAACGGGCTGGGCGGAGCCGCCTGGGTCCGAGCTTCCCAACTGGCCCGCACCAACTCCCTTCTCGAAGCCGAGCTGAGCTCCATCCGAGCGCAGGTTTCCTCTTTGGATTCGGAGCTCCTGCGCCTGGCCAGCCAGGACCAGGAGTACCGCCTGCTCGCCGGTCTCGACCCCATCGACGCGGAAGTGCTCGAGGTGGGCGTCGGGGGCCCCGGCACCAGCGATCCAGCCTCGCATCCGCTCTGGAGCGCCGACTCGACCGCGAGCAAGGAGTTGTTCACGGTCTCCTACGATCTGAACGCCCTGGAGCGCCGAGCCCGACTTCTGAGCGAGAGCCTTTCGCAGGCCACCGACTCCCTGCAGGCGTATCATGACCTGCTGCAGTCCGTGCCCTCGATCCTGCCCGCCGATGGCATGGTGTCCTCGAGCTTCTCCAAGGCGCGACGCCACCCGATCCACAATGAGGTGCTGCCCCACAAGGGGGTGGACCTGGTCGCGCCCAAGGGCAGCCCCATCACGGCCGCCGCCAACGGCGTGGTCGAATTCGCCGGCCGCATGACCGGGTACGGGTTGGTGGTGGTGATCAACCACGGGTACGGATACGAAACCCGCTACGGGCACGCCTCCGAGCTGCTCGTGCGCAAGGGCCAGACCGTCTCGCGTGGTGACGTCATCGCCCTGGTGGGGAACACGGGGCTCGCGACGGCGTCACATTTGCACTACGAAGTGCGCGTCAACGGGACGCCCGTGAACCCGATGGACTACGTGATGGACGCGATCCCCTAGGGTCGCCTCGCACACCGCTGTTCCGGGACGGGCGCCTTCTTGGAGGGCGCCCGTTCTTGCTTCCGACATGGTCGCCAAACCGGTACTGCTCGCACTCGCGCTGATGTTGCAGCACGACCCGGCCCCCTGGCTGAGGGCCGATACGGTCGTCGTGCTCCCCGACCATCCCCGGATCACGCTGATACGGCGTCCCGAGGACCCCCGGGTGGCGTTGCGTTGGTTCGTTCCCGTGCACGAAGAGGAAGCGCAGGCTGGAGCCGGCCGCGTCCTGGCTCTCCTCGCGCAGCGTAGGGCGGAGTCGTACGGGGAGCGGTTGGGCGCGACGCTGACGGTGCGCCGGACGCCAGCGGGAATCGCCTACTCCGTGGCCGGATCCCGGCTCGATCTCGACCATCTCTTCGACGTTCTGAGAGTGGCGATGGGCCCGCCCGAGTCGGACCCGGTTCTGACCCGGCGAGCGCGCGCTTCCGCGCTCGAGCAGATCGATCGCGACCTCGAATCGGCGGAGCGCAACCTCGCGTCGCGCCTTGCCGGATCCGTCTGTCCCGGGTCCCCCCCGATCCACGGAACGCGGGCGACCCTGGCCGAGCTCGACGGGTCCAGCCTGCAGCCGCTATGGGAACGGACGCACCAGACGCCCGCCGCCACCCAGCTGGTGGTGGTGGGTGACCTTCCCATCGAGGTGATCCTCGCCGCCCTTCCCCGAGCGGATGGGAACGACCTCATGCAACCTCGACCGGGCCGCCTCTACGCAGGCACCGCCCAGCCGAACCAGCCGGGGCGCCCCCAGGTTCTGCGGCAGTGGTATGGAGAGTCGCGGCCCGCCGGCTCGGCGGCCGATCCCCGGGGTGCCGTGGCCGCCCGGCTGCTGGGGCGCCAGATCGGCCGCATGGACTCAGGCGTCGAGCTCACCCTGGAGTTGGTGGACGCCGGCTGCACGACCGCACTCGTGATCCTGGGCGGCGCCTACCGTCAGAGCGCACCCCGTCTCCGCCGAGCGGTGGAGACCCTCATCACCAACACCCGCGACCGCATCACGGAGGGCGACGTCACCGACGTGGCGCTGGAGATTCGCAGGAGCTGGGTGCGACGGAGCGCCACGCCGGAGGGCGTGGCCGAGCTGGTGGGTGGCTTCGAAGAGTCTGATGGGCGGGGCAGCGATGCCGAGAGCTACCTCGGGATCCTCGTGCGCATCGACCGCCAGACGATGATCGAGTATTTCGACGCTCTCCTGGCCACTCCGCCCGTGCGGGCCGAGTTGGGATCCCAATGACCGGGTCCCTCGGCGCCGCGCTGCTTCTGGTGGCTCTGCAAACGGACTCGCTTCCACCCCGCACAGAGCCCAGCGACAGCGCCCTGGTCGCGGCACCCGGAATCCACCTACGGATCCAGGGCACTGCGCCGCTTCTGGGCGCAGCGGCCGTCCTCCCCGCGGGGGCCGCGTCCGATCCTGCGGGCGGGAGCGGAACCGCCTGGGTCTATGGGCGTCTGCTCGAGGCGGAGCTGAGCAGGCGGCTCCGGTTCTCGGCCGCCACCGTGCGCGTTTCTGTTCGACGGTTCGAGACGGTGGTCACCTTGTTGAGCCCGCCTGAGAGCGCGGCTCGCGATCTGCGGCAGGTGGAAGAGGCCGTTGGGCAGCGGCGCTTCGACCTCGAGGACTTCGAGCGCGTGAAGGCCGACCTCGCGCGCCAACTCCGCTTCGAGCGAGGCGCGCCGGTCTTCACCTTCGAGGAAGAACGCTCCTCTCTGATGTACGACCGCCGTTGGGGAGGGACGCTGCAGGGTCGACTCGAAGAGGTCGAGGCCCTCGAGGCCGCGACGCTCGAGCGTTGGATCGCCAGACTCGATCGCGCGCAGATCACCTTCGTGGCGGTGACCCCTCCCGGCCTCGCGCTTCCGGCCACGGATCTCGCCCAGGGCCCGGTGCGATCGGCGCCCCCGTCGGCCTCCGCGGTCCGCTGGGCGTGGGACGACGCCCGTCACGAACGGCTGGAACGTTCGATCACCCACGCCTGGGTCACGGTGGACGCTCCGGTTCGGGCGGATCTCGATCCCACGGCGGTGGACCTGCTGGTGCACCACCTGGAGGAGATCCTCTCTCCCACGCCGCCCGACCCCGGCATCTACTCGGCGGACGTCGAGGTCCTGCGAACGCCGGAAGGGCCTGTCCTGTCCGTCACCGCCGCGGTAGCGCCGGAAGCCGCCGAGCGCTGGGCCGCCCGCCTCGAGGACGCCGTTCGCCTGGAGGATCTCGAGGCCTGGACGGACGAGCGCCAATTCTCCTGGCTCCGGCGCCGCTTCCGCAACGCCTGGCTCACCCGGGAGGCCAGCCCCGAGCGAGCCGCCGAGCGGATCGCCAGGGACCTGGCCGCCGGGCACGCCCCCAGGGACCCCCTGGCCGAGACGGCCCACCTGGAGGCGGGCTCCCTGCGCGCCCTGAGAGACGCGGTGGGACCCGCCCGTGTGCTGGTTTACGGCCCGGTTCTGGGCCAGTCCTGACCCCACTCCTCGCTTCGGGACCCGCCACGGGCGGCGCGGGCCTCTCCTTGATCCCCTTCCGGGCCACTGATACCTTCGCCACCCTGTTTCCCGGAACCGGAGCATGGAGATCGCTAATGGTGCGGAAGCTTTTCCCCGCCGCTCTGCTGGCCCTGACGGTGGCGGCCTGTGGGCCCACCCAGGTGGTGCTGACGGCTGAAACCGAGGTCGAGGATCCTGAGCAAGGCACGGTCAACCGACCCCTCGCCAACCTCGAGGTGCGCTTCTATCCGTTCGACCGAGACCTGGTCTTCGATTCCCTGACACAAGCGGCCGAGCGGCCCGAACCTGCCATCCCGCAGGACCTCCTCGACGCCCAGGCTGAAGTGGCTTCGGCGCAGGACGAATGGAAAGCCGCCGAGACCGAATGGCAGACGCTCCGTGACGACCTCACACGCATCAACCAGGAGCTGCAGGGACTGAACCGGGGCGAGACCCGCTACGTCCAGCTGTACAACGAGTTCCAGGAGGCGGATCGTCGCGTGGGGGGTGCCCAGCGCGCCATGGAGGCTGCGTTCTCTCGCTTCGACGAGCTCCAGAAGGCCACGATCCGGCGGGCCGACTCGGTGCGGCTCGTGCGCGAGCAGTGGGCCGACGAGGCCTTCGCAGAGGCGGGGGCGGTTTTCCTGGCCAAGTCCACCGCGGCCGGCCGCGAGATGGTCACGGACACCACCGACGCCAACGGGAGCCTGACTACCGAACTCAAGAAGGGACAGTGGTGGGCCAGCGCCCGTGAGTCGCTCCCCTTCGAGGAGCTCTACTGGAACATGCCGTTCACCATCGAGGGCGGAGACCCGGTGACGGTGACGCTCACACCGGCGAACGCGCAGCGCCGGCCGAACATGTAGCGCTCGGTTTCCAGCGCAGTACAAAGACCGGCCCCGGGGAGGAATCCCGGGGCCGGTCTTCTTTTCTTCGCGAGAGACTGCGCTAGGTTCCGACATGACCAGCACAGGCGTGGCTTCCGGACCCTTTCTGAGCATCGACGGTCGCGGCCTGGCCGAGGTGCGCTTCGACGACCCCGAGCGATCCCACAACGTCCTCACCGAGGACGTCCTGCGCGGCTTCGCTTCCGTGCTCGACGAGTTGGAGGGATCGGCACGCTCGGGTGCACTGCGGGGAGTGCTGATCTACAGCGGAAAACCTGGCACCTTCATCGCCGGCGCCGATGTGGAAGCGATCGCGTCCGTCGAGGATCCGGCAGCGGGCCAGGAAGCCGCACGCTTCGGTCAGGCACTCTTCCAGCGCGTCCATCTGCTTCCCGTCCCGACCGTCGTGGCCATCGACGGCGTCTGCCTCGGCGGGGGCACGGAGCTCTCGCTCGCCTGCCGCTACCGGGTGGCCTCGGACGACAAACGCACCAAGATCGGATTGCCCGAGGTTCAGCTGGGGATCCTTCCCGCCTGGGGCGGCACTACCCGACTGCCACGCCTGATCGGCCTGCAGGCCGCGCTCGACCTCCTGCTGACCGGTAAGACGTTGGACGCCAAGCGTGCGCAACGCCGCGGCCTGGTGGATGCCGTGCTGCCCGCGGCCCCCTTCCTGGCCGAGGCCCGTCGTTTCCTGGAGCAGCGGATCGAAGGCGCACCGGCACCCGAGCGGCCCCGACCCGGCCTGCTGACGCGGATTCTGGACGGACCCGGAGCGGCCATCGTCTTCTCGCAGGCACTCAAGCGGGTGATGGCCCAGACCGGAGGGCACTACCCGGCGCCGCTTCGCATCCTGGATGTGGCGCGCAGTTCGCGCGGACGTTCCCTCGCGGACGCGTTGGAGCACGAGGCCCGCGCCGCCGGCGAGCTGATCGCCAGCGGGGTGAGCAAGAACCTCATCCATGTCTTCCACCTGCGTGAGGCCGCCCGCAAAGGGACGGGCACGGAGGGCCCGGTGGAGCCGCTGTCCGTCGAGCGCCTGGGCATCCTCGGCGCGGGCGTGATGGGGGGCGGCATCGCGCAGCTGGCGGCCTACAACGGCATCCAGGTCCGGCTCAAGGACATCCGGCACGAGGCCGTCGCGCACGCGCTCGACCACGCCAATGGGCTCTTCCAGAAGGCCGTCAAACGCCGCTCACTCGATCGGCGGGATGCGGCGCAGCGCATGGAGCGCATCTCCGGTGGCCTCACCTACGACGGGTTCGGGCAGGCCGACCTGGTGGTGGAGGCGGTCGTCGAACGCATGGACGTCAAGAAGAGCGTCCTGGCGGAGGTGGAGCAGCGCATGAAGGCGGAGAGCGTGCTGGCTTCCAACACCTCCTCGCTCTCCATCGACGAGATGGCCGCAGCACTCGCGCACCCAGACCGCTTCGGTGGCTTCCACTTCTTCAACCCGGTCCATCGCATGCCGCTCATCGAGGTGGTGAGAGGGACCGCCACATCCGACCGCACGGTGGCTACGCTCTACCGCCTGGCCGTCCGTCTGGGGAAGGTGCCGGTCGTGGTGCGGGATGGCCCGGGATTCCTGGTGAACCGGATCCTGGGGCCCTACCTGAATGAGGCAGGCTTCCTGCTCGGGGAGGGGGCGTCCGTGGAGGGCATCGATCGCGCTGCCAAGGCCTTCGGAATGCCCATGGGCCCGCTCCGCCTCATCGATGAGGTCGGCATCGACATCGCACGGCATGCCGGGAGCGCGCTCTTCGAGGGGCTCGGAGAACGCATGCGGCCCTCGCCCGTGCTCGAAGCCGTGGCAGCATCCGGTCGCCTGGGACGGAAGGGGGGCGTGGGGTTCTACGCCTACGAGGGCGACCGGGAGAAAGGCGTCGACCCGGAGATCTACGGCGCCCTCGGCTCCAGCGTCCCCGGCGAGCGGCGTCCCCACGAGGACGGAGAAATCACGGCCCGACTGGTCCTCACCATGGTCAATGAGGCGGCTCGGATCCTGGAGGATGGGATCGTGCGGCGCGCGGGGGACGTGGATCTCGGGATGATCATGGGGACGGGGTTCCCGCCCTTCCGCGGGGGCCTGCTCCGTCACGCCGATCGGCTTCATCCCCGCGCGATCGTGGATCGACTGCAGGAGCTGGCCGGCCGGATCGGCCCCCGGTTCGAGCCCGCGCCCCTGTTGGTCGAGCTCGCGCGCGAGGATCGGACGTTCTACGCAGCGTTCCCCTAGGGAAGCAGCACGCGGGTCGCATCACCCTCCGACGGGGTCTTCTCGGGTTGCGAATTGCGCGCTCCGACCCCCGGCGACCCAGTGGCGGGGAAACAGATTGCGGCAGAAACCCCTGAAAAAATAGGGGCCTGGGGCTTGGCGAAGCGGTCCTATTGCCCTACAGTTCCGCGACCGGAGCGACCGGTCCACGTCGGAACCCACACGCTCGACCCGGAGAACACATCCACATGGCGATGAAGAAAGCCGCGAAGAAGACCGCCAAGAAGGCTGCGAAGAAGGCACCCAAAAAGGCGGCGAAGAAGGCGCCCGCTCGGGCCGCTGCTCCCAAGCCCATCAAGGAGTCGCTCAGCAAGTCCGGTCTCGTGGCACACATTGCTTCGACGACTGGCGTTGCGGCCAAGGACGTGCGCGCCGTGCTCGGTGCTGTCGAGGACGCCGTTGCGGGTTCGGTGCACAAGAAGGGCGCCCGTTCTTTCCGTTGGCCCGGGCTGTTCCAGGTGAAGGTGACCGACGTTGCCGCCAAGCCACGTCGCAAGGGCATCAATCCCTTCACGAAGGAAGAGCAGTGGTTCGCTGCCAAGCCCGCGTCGGTCAAGGTGAAGGTGCGTCCGCTGAAGAAGCTCAAGGACGCCGCTAGCTGAAGCGCGCCTGGATCGGGGAGGCTTCCTCTCCGAGACCATGAAGACGAAAGCCGGAGCCCGCCCCGTGCGGACTCCGGCTTCGCTTTTTCAGCAGCCCAGCACTTCGTTGACGCAGGGCGCTGAAGCGATTAACTAACCGTTGTTCGGTTCCTCCCCCCGCCCGAACGACCGGTTCCGCGCCTGCCGCCCCAGCGGGTATGCCGAGCGCGGAGCGCCCCACTCGTGTAGAGCTTCCCTGGGAGGGAGTGCATGTCGGACTCCGACATGGTTCGCATCCACTACCTGCGCTTGCCCGATCATGAGCAGGTGTACGAGCAACGCCTCGTCTACGACGGCGACGAAGTGAAGATCACCCTCGCCGAGGAGATCGACGTACCGCCCAAGCGCGTGCGCGGCCAGTTGGCGATGGAGCCTGGGTCCGACGTGGTGTGGTTCACCTTCCCCGGTAGCTGGCACGACATCGGCCGGTTCTACCTGACCGACCATTCGTTCGCGGGCTTCTACGCCAACATCCTCACGCCCGCCGATTTCGGGACGGGCAGCGAGTGGACGACGACCGACCTCTTTCTCGACGTCTGGATGTCCCCGGAGGGCCAGGTCACCGTACTGGACGAGGATCAGTTCCTGGAGGCGGTGCAGCGGGGGCACATGGCACGGGATGTCGCGGAGCGTGCTCTACTGGAAGTGGAGCGCATCCGGGCGGCCGCGAACGAAGGAACGTGGCCACCCGGTGTGGTCAAGGAGTGGGACCTCGAGCGAGCGCTCAAGGAGTCCTTCTGGTGAGCCGCCGCGCCTCGGGCAATGCGCTCAGGAAGATCAGGGTGATGATGATCGCGGAGATCACGCACCACTGACACCAGGCATGGATGACGAATGCCTCCAGGTAGGTCAGCCACGCCGAGAACACGACACCGAACAGACTGCCCCCCAACAGGGCGCGCGCCACCCAGGGACGCTCCATGACGCCCGGTTGCACGCCCAGGAGGGCCGTCACCAGCAACGCTATGTACCCGAGCACGCCGATCCCCGAAACGGGAATCCCGGCGACCTTTGCGTACTCGCTGGCCTGCACCGTCGCGCAGTCCCCGACACCGCACTGGATGGGTCCCGTCAGGCCCAGGTTATGCGCGAGCAGGTAGAGCGCGACGAAGAGACCGACCAGGGCGAGCACGGCGATGGCCATGCGATTCCTGGGCGGTTCGTTCATGACTCCGGCGACAGCTCCTCGATGACCGCCGCAATGCCGGCGTAGTCCAGGGATCCCGGACGAACCGCCTTACCGCCGCCGGCGCTGACCAGGATGGTGGGCGTCCCGCCCACGCCGAGTTCCTGACCGAGCCGCATCTCGGCGGTGATCACATCCGCGTACTTCTCGCTGTTCAGGCAGGACTCGAAATCGCCCCCGTCCGCTCCCAGCGCTTCCGCGAAACTGGTGAACTGACCGATGGGAGAAGCCAGGTTCGACCACACGCCCTGGTTGTCGAACAGAGACCGGTGGTACTCCCAGTAGATGTCCTGCTCCGCGGCACAGCGTGAGGCCCGCGCCGCCAGGAAGGCATTGGGATGAGCTTGGATGATGGGCCAGTCGTAGTAGACGAACTTGGCCTTCCCGTTCTGGATGAAGTTGACCTCCACCAGGTTCTTCACCTGCTGGAACCAGATGCGGCAGGAGGGACACTGGAAGTCGCCGAACTCCCAGATGGTGATGGGGGCGTCCGGGTTGCCCAGTACCATGCCCTGGGCCATCTGGATCAGGTTGGCTTGGTCATCCAGTCCCGGTACCTCGACCGGGGCCGACGCGGCCTGCCCCTTCACACCTACCTGGTAGACGAGCAGGCCGATGCCGGCCACGGCCACCACCGCCAGGATCGCGTAGAAGCGGTTCATCCCACCCTGTTGTGCTCTTGCCACTGCCTTGTGCTCCTGGGTTTGCTCTGGAGGGTCGGGCCTCGAGCCCGCACCCTGGTCCCACCGAAGCGCTAAAGGTGTCCGCAGGACCCCGTCGCCGGCAACCGAGGTCCGGGCCCGCTTCCACTACGACGGGGACGCCCTCGGCGTTGCCCAGCGGGCGAGCGCGCTGCTCCCTAGCGGGCGAGCGCGCGGCGGCCTAGCGGCCGACCACCGCCCTGGACGAGGTCTCGATGTCCGCGAAGCTCTCGAGCACGGCGTCGGCGCCGGAGGAGGCCAGCTCCTCGGCGGTGAAGTTTCCTGTGCTGACGGCGACGGTTCGGGCTCCGAACCAACGGCCACACTCCACGTCCCTCGGCGTATCCCCCACCACGACCACGGCGTCGGGCCCGAAGGCCCTTCCCCACTGTCGGCGGGCGCGCTCCACGGCGATCGCGGGCAGCTCGTTCCGGTGCTCGTGATCGGAGCCGTAGCCCCCAACGGTGAAGTGTGTGTCGAGGGCCACCGAGCGCAGCTTGAGGAAAGCTCCGCGCTCCACGTTGCCGGTGACCAGCCCCAGCGCGACCTCGGGGTCCTGGGACAGCCGCGCCACCAGCTCACGGGCGCCGGCGAGCAGATCCATGGGGCGCCCGATCAGGCCGGCCTCCAACCCGTCGAGGTAGTCCTCCCAGAGGGAGGGCAGTCCACGATCGACGTCCTGCTCGTCGATCCCGGCGCCCACCATCAACTCACGAGCGATCTGCGGATCGGTCTTGCCGGCGAAGGAGTGGGTTTCGATCGGCCCGGTGGTGCCGTAGACCCGCAGCAGGGCATTTCGAAACGCGTCCTTGGCGGGTCCGCCGCGGACGAGCGTTCCATCGATGTCGAAGAGGACCAGCGTACGCAACGGCGCCTCACCCCACGGAAGTCACGGCGATCTCGATCGCGCTCTCCAGACAATCGCGCGCCGCCGCGCCCAGGGCAACGAGCGCCGGGGCCGGGAAGTTCCCCGCGACCTCACCGGTCGAAAGCGCGAAGGTGAGGTCGCCGTCGAACGGCGTGTTCACGGGAGAGATGCGGCGCGGTAGCGCTGTCGCCGCCATGCGTGCCAGGCGCTGCAGGGCGACCCTGGAGAGCGGGGCGTCTGTGGCGACGACGGAAAGCGTCGTGCTCTCTCCCGCGCCCATGCCGGCGCTCAGGTCCCCGTCCGCCAGGCGGTCCTGGAGCTCGCGGGCGGTATTGAGGAACACCCCCTGTGGCCCGCGAGCGCCGCCCAGCACGCCTCCCCAAGCGTCCAGCACGTCTCCGAAGGCATTGACCACGGTCAGCGCCCCGACGGTGATGCCGCCCACTTTTCGTGAGGCCGTGCCGAGGCCGGAGCGCATGGCGTGTTCCGGGCCCGCGATCTTGCCGATGCTCGCCCCCGCGCCGGCGCCCACGGCACCAATGGCGACCGGGCCGTCGCTGGCCGCCTCGCAGGCCTTGGCGCCCAATGCAGCGTCGGGTCGCGGCACGCCGCGCTTGAGGTCGAAGATCACAGCAGCCGGTACGATGGGGACACGTTGATCACGGACCAGGAATCCTCGACCCTTGGCCTCCAACCAACGCATGACGCCGTCGGCAGCCGCGAGTCCGAAGGCCGATCCGCCGGTCAACACCACGGCGTCCGCGTGCGGCACCAGATGTTGGGGGGACAGGGCGTCCAGCTCCCGGCTCCCGGTGGCCATCCCCGTGACCTCCACCGCGCCCCGGAAGGGCCCCAGGATGACGGTGCATCCGGACCCGCCACCCGCGACTTCGGCGTGTCCGACCCGGATGCCCGGAACGTCGGTGATGCAACCGTGCTTCAAGGGTCTGTCCCTGCCCGGAGCGGCACGAAGGGACGTGCCGCGCCGGAGCGCTCGAGAGTCTCAGGAGAGCTGGGACAGCAGCGAGGGATCGAGGTTGCCGCCGCTCAGGACCACGGCGACACGCCGTCCGGCGAGGGGTAGCCGGCCCGAGCGGAGCGCAGCCACGCCCGCGGCCCCAGAAAACTCCACCACCAGCTTGACTCGGGTCAGCAAGACCGAGGCCGCAGCCCGGATCTCGTGGTCCTCCACCAGGACCACGTCGTCATACAGGGCTCGGATGTGACGGAAGGTCAGATCTCCGGCCCGAACGGGAGCCAGCCCGTCCGCGATCGTATCGATCCGTGGGAGGGTGACCGGCTCACCCGCATCCAGCGCGGCACGGAGCGCCGCGGCCCCCGTGGGCTCCACCGCATAGAGCGTCGCCTCGGGCTTGAGGGCACGCAGGGACACCCCGCACCCGGAGGCCAGGCCTCCTCCTCCCACACAGACGAGCACCACATCGACGTCCGGCCATTCCTCGACGATCTCCAGCCCTACCGTGCCCTGCCCGGCGATGATGTCGGGATGGTCGAAGGGAGGCACCATGGTGAGATCCTGCTCGGCTTGGATCTGCAGGGCCCGGTCGCGCCGCTCCAGGGAGGTGGTGCCTTCCAGGATCACCTCTGCCCCCAGGCGGGCTGCGCCGGTGCGCTTGATGGCAGGAGCGGTGATCGGCATCACGACCACGGCGCGCGTACCCAGAAGTCGGGCGGCCAGCGCCACCGCCTGCGCGTGATTCCCCGAGGAGTAGGTGATCACCCCGCGCTGCAGTTCCTCCGTGGAGAGCTTGGAGAGGAAGTTGTAGGCACCGCGGATCTTGAAGGCGCCGGCCCGCTGCAGGGACTCGCACTTCAAGCGCACTTCTGCCCCGACCTCTTCGGACAGGGTCTCCGAATGCAGAAGCGGCGTGCGTTCGACCACCCCCCTCAGACGCTCCGCGGCGGCCCGCACGTCCTCCAAGCCGACCAGCACGCTGGTCTCGGACGTCATTCCTCCTCCGTCTCCGGGGACCCGGAGGCTTCACCCTCCGCGGCCGGCGCCTCGGCAGTCACCTCCATGCCCTCCGCCAACTCACCGCCCGCTTCGTCCTCGTCTTCGTCCTCCACGACCAGACGAGCCACATCCACCACGGA
Source organism: Gemmatimonadota bacterium (assembly GCA_041390105.1). Classification (NCBI taxonomy): domain Bacteria; kingdom Pseudomonadati; phylum Gemmatimonadota; species Gemmatimonadota bacterium. The sequence continues at coordinate 382,324 of JAWKQO010000002.1, read as the reverse complement.
GTCTCCCTCGTCCAGGTTGACGAGTCGGACCCCCTGGGTGGCCCGGCCGATGACGCGGATCTCGTCCACGCGCTGACGGTTCACCACGCCGCCCCGGGTGATGATCATCACCTGATTCCCGGGCTCCACGGCCTTGATGGAGACCACCTTCCCCGTCTTGGTCGAGGTCTTGATGTTGATCACACCATATCCGCCGCGGCCCTGCAGCCGGTATTCGTCGACGCTGCTGCGCTTGCCCATGCCGCTCTCGGTCGCCACGAGCAACGTGGGTTCCTCTGCGCCCTTGGACACCACCACCATGCCGACGACGCGGTCGTCGTCACGGAGGGCGATGCCGCGCACGCCTTCGGTCGCGCGGCCCATGGGTCGGGTGTCCTGCTCGTCGAAACGAATGGCCATCCCGTCCCTCGTGGCCAGAATGATCTGGTCCTCTCCGGACGTGATGTGCACGTCGATCAGCTCGTCGCCCTCACGCACGTTCATGGCGTTGAGACCCACGGCCCGCACATTCCCGTACGCCGAAAGCGCGGTCTTCTTGATCTGACCGTTGCGCGTGCAGAAGAACAGGTAGCGATCGTCGCTGAAGTCTCGCACGGGAACCACCGCGGCGATGGCCTCGTCGTCCCGCATCTCCAGCAGGTTGACGATGGGTTTGCCACGGGAGTGGCGCCCCGCCTCGGGGAGCTGCCACACCTTGATCCAGTAGCACTGGCCCGCACGGGTGAACACCATCAGGTAGTCGTGACTGGAGCCGACGAACAGATGCTCGACCCAGTCCTCCTCCTTGGTGCCCATGCCCTGCAGACCGCGCCCACCTCGGCGTTGGGCTCGATAGGTGTCGATAGGCAGGCGCTTGATGTAGCCCTGACGCGTGACCGTGATCACCATTTCCTCATCGGCGATCAGGTCCTCCATGTCCAGATCGCCGACCCAGTCGGTGATCTCGGTACGCCGATCGTCGCCGAAGCGCTTGGCCACGTCGGCCAGTTCGTCCTTGATCAGCCCCATGCGCACGTCGCGGCTTCCCAGGATGCGCTCGAGCTCGGCGATCTGCGTCCGGACCTCGACCAACTCCTGGTCCAGCTTCTCCATCTCCAGGCCCGTCAGGCGCGCCAGGCGCATGTCCAGGATCGCCGCCGCTTGCCGCTCGGAAAGCCCGAACCGCTCCTGCAGCCGCGCCGCTGCCTGCTCCGTATCCTGCGATGCCCGGATGATGGCCACGACCTCGTCGATGTTGTCGACGGCGATCTTGAGGCCTTCCAGGATGTGCTCCCGATCCTTGGCCTTCTCCAGATCGTGCTCGGTCCGTCGCACCACGACTTCGTGACGGTGGTCGATGAAGTGGAGCAGGATCTCGCGCAGCCCCATGACCTTGGGCACGCCGTCCACCAGCGCCAGCAGGATGGTCCCGAACGTGGACTGCATCTGGGTGTGCTTGAACAGCTTGTTCAGCACGATGTCGTAGATGGCGTCGCGCTTGAGCTCCACCACCACACGAATGCCGTCGCGATCCGATTCGTCGCGCAGATCGGCGATGCCTTCGATCCGCTTGTCGCGCACCAACTGGGCGATCTGCTCCACCAGGCGCGACTTGTTCACCATGAAGGGGACTTCGGTGATGATGATCCGCTCCCGCCCCTGCGGTGTCTCCTCCTTGCCGACCCGCGCGCGGATCACGATGCGCCCGCGACCCTCCGAGTACGCCTCCTGGATGCCGCGCCGGCCCATGATGATCCCCCCGGTGGGGAAATCGGGGCCGGGAATCAGGCGCAGGAGCTCGGCGTGGGGAAGCTCCGGATTGTCGATGAGGGCGGTGGTGGCGGCCACGACCTCGCGGAGGTTGTGGGGTGGGATGTTGGTGGCCATGCCCACCGCGATGCCCGAGCTGCCGTTGATGAGCAGGTTGGGCGCCTTGGAGGGCAGAACCGTCGGCTCCTCCAGCCGTCCGTCGAAGTTCGGCGCGAAGGTGACCGTACGCTTCTCGATGTCCTCCAGCAGCTCGGTCGCCAACCGGGTCAGGCGAGCTTCCGTATAGCGGTAGGCGGCTGCGGAGTCTCCGTCGATGGACCCGAAGTTCCCCTGGCCATCGATGAGCGGGTACCGCAGGGAGAACTCCTGCACCATGCGGACGAGCGAGTCGTAGACCGCCGAGTCTCCGTGGGGGTGGTACTTGCCGAGCACCTCACCGACCACCGTCGCGCTCTTCTTGTGGGGGCGCCCGGGGCCCAGGCCCAGATCCGACATCGCGTACAGGATGCGGCGGTGGACCGGCTTCAGCCCGTCGCGAACGTCCGGAAGGGCCCTCTGGACGATGACGCTCATCGAGTAGTCGATGAACGAATCGCGCATCTCGTCTTCGAGGAGCCGTTCGAGGACCCGCGGACCGCCGGCCGAGCCGTTCTCGACCAACTCGTTTTCGTTCTCGCCGTTCTCGCTCATTACTGTCCGGTCTGGGGAAGCGCCCGCGACCGCCGGAAGGGGCGTGCCCGGGGTCCTCGGTGCCTTGGAACGCCCCGGCCCGAGGCGGGCGAACAGGTGGGTCTACGGCGCGCGCGCCACTCGTGGAGAACCGCCGAAAGCCCTTGAAAAATAACGCTCATCGGCCCTTCTGAGCAACCGTTTTGGTGCTCTGCGGGCGGGGGTCGGCGGGGGGGGAGCGACGGCCCTCGCGGACCCTGCGACGCCGCAGGCAGGAGGGCCCCAGAGCGCCGCTCAGGCGACGGCCAGGAAGTCCTCGAGCTCGATCCAGCCCAGGCGGCGCAGGGTGTCCCGGATCTCCGCGCGGGCCGCCGCGCCGGCGACCGCGGCCAGGCAGAACGCCCCGGCGTAGGCCGCCAGGTCCTTGGGGGCGATCACGGGCGCTTCATGGACGGTTTGCCCGATCTTGCGTGGATCCACCTCGACGAAGGCCTTCACGCCGATCCCCAGCGCGGAGAGTTCCTTGGCAAAGGCCTTTCCAGTGGGTCCGGCCCCCCAGATCACGACGGGGCGACCCTCTCGCAGATGGGTGCGCGCCAGAACCTCGACCTTCAAGCGACGAAAGCCGTCGATCCAGTACCGCTGATCGACGCGGGAGAGGCGTCCCGGGTGGTCTCGCCACAGTAGCGGCTCTCCCTCGACGCGGGCGAAGCGCCCTCCCTGCTCCCACAGGCGCAGGAGCAGATCGTAGTCCTCGGGCCAGGGGCCTTCGCGGTATCCTCCCGCACGCTCCACGGCGGAAGCGCGCGCCATGAAGGTCGGATGGGCCAGAGGACACTCGACGAACAGGTCCTTCTCGATCTCGTCTGCCGTGGTCAGGGAGTTGAGCCAGGCTTCGTACTTGATCCGCCCGTCCTTGAGCAACTCACGGGGGAAGTAGCGGACGGCGGTGCCACAGAGCGCGATGTGCGGATGTGCGTCGAGATGCGCACGCTGTCGGGCGAGACGGTCCGGCGGCGCGATGTCGTCCGCATCCATGCGCGCCAGATACGCACCGGTGGCTTCGGAACGGGCTCGCTCCAAGGCAGCCGCGATGCCGAGGGGCTCCGTTCGGACCACGCGGATGCGCGCGTCCAGCGCGGCCGCAGCGGCCAGGATGCGGGGCGTGGCGTCGCGGGATCCGTCGTCGACCACGATCAGCTCGAAGTCGACGAGGGACTGGTCCAGGATGGAGCGCAGCGCAGCGTCCAGATGGGGGGCGCCGTCGCGGACGGGGAGCAGGACGGAGACAGCCGGCATGGCGGCATCTTCGGGCCGGCCGACGCCCCCGTCCAGAGGGCAGGCCCACGCCACGAGCGCGGGTGCCCCCCTTCTGCAGCAAACTTCTAGTGGGATCCGCGCCAGCGGCTATGCAAACGACTCCCGGCGGCCGTAAGCAGCGCGTGCACGGACGCGACCGGGACGACCACCAGCGCCGTCGTCGAGACGTTCGCCTCCTCGGACAGGAGGTGGGCGGTCCCGACCGCTGCCATGACGCCGGCCAGCGAGCCCACGAGGGCGCCCAGGGCCGACGGCCTCGTGTCGAAGGCTCGGCCCGCCAACCACGCCCCGGCCGCGCCCCCGACCCACCCCATGGAGAGCGCGAACCCCGCTTCGCGCAATTGACACTCCAGCTCGCAGTTCCCGGGGTCGTGCGCGAGCGCCACCGCCCCGAAGCCGAGCGCTCCCCCGATCAAGGCACCTCCCGTTTCCAACCAGAACGGAGGCGGCTGCTGAGCCCGCAGCGCAGGAGGCATCCAGAGCGCACAGAGCGCCGCCGTGACCAGGATCCGATTCATGCTGAGCGAGCTCCCGTGGGAAGGACCGCTGCCAGGTAACGACCGGTCACGCTCTCGGGAACACCGGCGATGTCCTCGGGGCGCCCCATGGCTACCAACTGCCCGCCCCGCGCACCGGCTCCGGGACCGAGATCGATCACCCAGTCGGCGGTCTTGATCACATCCAGATTGTGTTCGATCACCACTACGGTGTGCCCGGCGTCGACGAGCCGGTCGAGCACACGCAGCAGCTTCTTCACGTCGTCACCGGACAGGCCGGTGGTGGGCTCGTCCAGGAGGTACAGCCGACGCTGGTTCTTGCGCCCGCCGGAACCCGCCAACTCCCGCGCGATCTTGAGTCGCTGCGCCTCGCCCCCGGACAGAGTGGGCGCCGGCTGACCGAGCCGGAGGTACCCCAGCCCCACTTGCTGCAGGTGCCACATCGTCTCGCCGAGCCGGTCCTCCTTCAGGAAGAAGCGGATGGCCTCATCGACCGTGAGGTCGAGGATCCGCGACACGTCCAGGCCACGGTAGCGCACGTCCCGGATCTCGCGCTTGAAGCGACTCCCACCACACGCGTCACAGGGAACGAACACATCGGCCATGAAGATCATCTCGACCTCCACCTGGCCCGCACCCTTGCACTCCTCGCAGCGGCCCCCTTCCAGGTTGAAGGAGAAGTCCTTGGCCTGGTATCCGCGCTGGCGCGCGAGGGGCTGCTCCGAGAGGATCCGCCGGATTTCGGACCATGCCCCGATGTAGGTGACGGGGTTGGAGCGTGGAGTGCGGCCGATGGGTGATTGATCCACCAGCACCGCCTCGTGCACGTGCTGGAGGCCGCGCAGCTTCTCGTACTCACCCACCACCTCGCCCAGATGCTGCTTGGCCGAGGTGTCGCCATCGCTGAGCTCCCGCTCCAGCGCGCGGTAGAAGATGTCGTGCACCAGGGTCGACTTCCCCGAACCCGACACTCCCGTGACGACCGTGCGGGCGCCGACCGGAAAGACCACGTCGATCCCGTCGACGTTGTGCAGGCGCGCCCCGTTGAGCTCGATGACGGCATGCCTGACCGGGCGTCGGCGCTCCGGCACGTCGACGGCGCTGCGACCCGAGAGAAAACGGCCGGTCACGGTATCCGCGGACTCCAGCTCCTCCGGCGTGCCCTGGAACACCAGCTGCCCGCCCCGCTCGCCCGAGGCCGGACCGAGCTCCACCACGTGATCGGCCCGGCGGATCGCCTCACTGTCGTGCTCGACCATCAGCACCGTGTTGCCCGCCGCGCGCAGGCGCGTCAGCAGGTCCAGCAGCGCGGAGGTGTCGCGCGGATGCAGGCCGATCGTCGGCTCGTCGAGCACGTACAGCGTGTCCACCAGGCTGGCGCCCAGCGAGTTCGCGAGATGGATGCGCTGGGCTTCGCCGCCGGAGAGCGTGCGCATCTGCCGAGCGAGCGTGAGGTAGCCGAGGCCGACGTCGTTCAGGAACGCGAGTCGGGCGTGCAACTCCCGTAGGATGGTCGTCGCCACTGCGGCGGCCATCCCCTCCAACTTCAGGTCGCGGAGCCAGCCACCGAGTTCCTCGACGACCCGCTCCGACGCTTCGGCGATGCTCAGGCCACCCACGCGCACGCGCAGCGCTTCCGGACGCAGCCGCGTCCCCTTGCAGGCGGGACACGTGCGCGGCGTCTGATACTGCCGCAGGAAGACGCGGATGTATTGCTTGTAGCGCTTCGCCTCGCGGGAATGGAGGAAAGGAACCACGCCCTCGAATCCCTCCGCACCGTACAGCACCGCCTTCTTGAAGCGCTGGGTCAGACGCTCCCAAGGCGTGTTCACGGACACCCCCTGGGAGCGAGCGTAGCGGCGCAACCGGTCCCGCTCCTTGTCGTAGCGAGGCTTCTCCCAGGGGTCGACGGCTCCTTCAGCGATGGAGCGGGCGGGGTTGGGAACGATCAGGGCGGGATCGTACTCGAGCGTGGCGCCGAAGCCGGTACACTTGGGACACGACCCGTAGGGGTTGTTGAAGGAAAAGAGTCGGGGCGTCGGGTCGAGGAAGCTCAGATCCGGATGCTGGGGGCAGCGGAAGCGCTCGGTGAAGCGCAGACTCTCTCCCCTTTCGACGAGCGCGATGGCTTCGCCCTCGCCCTCCGTGAACGCGGTCTGCACCGAGTCGACCACACGCGCCCGATCCGCCGATCCGGCTTTGAGACGGTCCACCACGACGATCGGTTCCGGGACCTCGCTCAGATCGATCCCCAACACCGCGGGATCCGCGGCATCGGCAGTGGTGAGGTCGAGGATCTGCTGTCCGGCGTGCACACGCACAAACCCCATCGCGAGGAGGTTCTGGACCAGTGTGTCGTGGCGCACCTTGGCGCTGATCGCGAGCGGAAACCCCAGGACCACGCGGGTTCCCCGGGGAAGGGCCAGGAGCCGCTCGGCTACGGAGGCCGGCGTGTCCGGTGTGATCACGCGGTCGCAGGCCGGGCAGTGCGTCACGCCCACGCGCGCCCACAACAGCCGCAGGTAGTCGTAGACTTCGGTGGCGGTACCGACGGTGGAGCGACTGCTCTTGGTGGGGTTCTTCTGTTCGATGGCGACCGCGGGCGCCAGACCCTCGATCCGATCGACCTGCGGCTTTTCCACCCGCTCCAGGAATTGCTTCGCGTAGGTCGACAGCGACTCGACGTAGCGCCGTTGCCCCTCGGCGAAGAGGGTGTCGAGCGCGAGCGAGGACTTGCCCGATCCACTCGGCCCCGTGACCACGGTCACCGTCCGATGGGGGAGATCGAGGTCCAGGTTCTTGAGGTTGTGCTGCCGAGCACCCCGGATGCGAATCGCGTCTTCCATCCACCTGGGATACCCGGGAGGGTCCCGGTGGGTCAGGCGCGTGGGATGCGGGCCAGCAGGGCCTCGGCCACCAGCTCGGTGAAGCGCTCTTCCAGCACCTTCTTGGACGTGCAATGCACCGGGGTCCCGCTGGTGCTGCGCGGCTCGGCCAGGCCGTCGATGGTGACCACCACGTCGGTATCCGAAGCGCCGGTGGGGCGGAGCTGCACCAGCAACTGGAGCGTGACGTCGTAGACGTCCGCCAAGACGCCGGAGAGGCTGATCCCGCAATCGAGATAGGTGGACAGACGCTTCCCCTCCACCCGGCGGGCCAGATAGCCGGCGTTCCCCGTCTGCAGTGCGGCCCGGTCCTGGATCGTGACCGGGACATCCAGGTGCTCGAAGACCTCGGGGAGCACCTCCCACACCCCGTCGGCGGGAACCCCGAAGGAACGCTCGCCCACACTCACCTCGGTCCGCATCTCGATGCGGCCGGAAGAGCCGATCCGCAGTGTGGACTCGGTGGGAGCCGGGCCGGAGGACCCGGGAGCGCGCCCCCCGGCGCAGGCTGCCAGGAGAACCAGGGGCGTGAGGGCGGCCAGGGGCAGAGCCTGGGTCCGGACAATCGCCGTGGGCATGGGCAATTCCTCCCTGATGGGCCGAGTCGCGGGGGCGCGCCCCACCCCGAGGCACGCCCCCTGGCGGACCACAGCGCGCACGCGGGGCGGGTAGGGTGACTCCCGGCGACGAGGGTGGGGGTGGTGCCGGATCGCGGTCAAGGCGCGCACCCTTGCGCACAGCAACGGACAATATAATTTGTCCGTATGAGCACGCGTCCTGACCCCCTGGGCTTCATTGGCGACCCCGACACCGCCGTCACCCTCCTGAAGGAGCCGCGCCGGCGCATCCTCGACCTGGCCCGCTCGCCCATCAGCACCGTGGAAATGGCCGAGCGCCTCGGCGAGACCCGGCAGCGCATCGGCTACCACGTGCGGCAGTTGGTGCAGGTGGGATTGCTGGAGGAGACGGAAGGCACCCGCCGGGGCGCCATGGTCGAAAAGCAGTACAGCGCCACGGCCGACGCCTTCACACTCTCGCCCGAGTTGTTGGGACCCCTGGCCGCACGGCTGGAGAGCTCGGCGGACCGCGAGAGCGTCACCCACTTGCTCGGTGCCGTTCATCAGGTGCAGACCGACCTGGCCGGCGTGCTCGAGCACACCTCGGCCGGAACGCGCGTCCCTACGCTGACCCTCTCCACCGAGCTGCGCTTCCAGAGCGCCGCCCAACGTGGTGCCTTCGCCGAGGCGCTCGTGAACGCGCTCACGCAGGTGGTGGGTGCCCACAGTGGGCCCTTTCAGAACTCCGACGGCGCGGCCGCCTCCGGCGACCCGTTCCGGCTCACGCTCACCTTGCACCCGACGGTCCCATGACGAACGAGTCCCACTGGCAGGACGAACGCGAGGTCCGGATCGACGCCACGCCCGAGCAGGTATGGGCCGCGTGGGCCGAGCCCACGCACGTGGCCAACTGGTTTTCCGACGAAGCGCACGGCACGCTCTCGCCCGGCTCCGAGCTCGTGCATGTATTCCACGGCCACGGCGAACATCGGTATCGGGTGGTCTCCGTGGATGCTCCTCGTTCGCTCGTGCTCGAAGGAGAGATGGACGGGCTCGCCTTCCGGCAGGAGGTGCGGATCGAGCGCTCCGGGGGCTCCACCGTCCTCCGGCTGGTGCACTCCGGGTTCGGCGTCGTCGACCCTGATTCGGAGATCACGCAGGGGATCGACTCCGGTTGGACCATGGCCCTGGCGCTCCTGAAGCAGTACGTGGAGCGCTACTTCGGCCAGGCCAAGGCGTCGGTCAGCCTCTTTCGATCCGAGGCGTTCGAATACGCCCGCCTCCTCGAGCACTTCTACACGAGCGCCCACGGTTTGGGGCAGTGGCTCACCGACGGCCAGGAGCCGATCCACGCCGCAGGGAGGGTGCGCCTCCAGCTTCGTCCGGCCGCCCGCTTGAGCGGCAACGTCCTCACGAAGACCGCACACGAAGTCTCCGTCTCCTGGGAGGAAATCGACGGCGCCCTCGAGTTGAAGGCGTTCGGCGCGGGGCCACAGGCGCGCACGTTGGGCCTGCGAGTCACCAGCTGGGCAGCGGACGCCGACGTGCGTCTCGCTGCCCTCCGTCCGGACCTCGATGCCGCGCTGACGCGGCTCTGCGCGGCGCTGAGGGCGTGAGCGGCATCGCGGTCAGCGCCGCCGCGCGGGCCGGCTCCGCCGTGGGTGACCCGTGCGTGAGGATGGTCTCGAAGATCCGATCGGCGATCGACTCACCGGCCACGCGGTTGCCAAGCACGTTCCAGTGACGGTCCCAGCGCCAGTACAGGTCCTGTCCCTGCGCTGCACCGCCCTCCGCCATGGCCAGCTCGAACGGCTCTCGCAGGAAGAGACATGGCATGCCGTCTTCCTGACAGATGGTGCGAAGCACGTCCTCTTCGGCACCCGGCGTCCACTCCTCGGGATCGAAGTGGAACATGGCCTGTGCGTTCTCCCAGGACCACGCGTGGATCGCCTCGCGTGAGGGGGCATGGACAAATAGGAACTCGGCCCCGCCCTTGCGGGCCTCCTCCTGCACGCCCTCGATCAACAGCCGACTCATGCGCCAGGCGCGCTCCATGCGCGGCTCCGGCTCGTTGCGCCAGGGTGCCCACTCGCCAGGGGGAGCGAGGCGCAGGGGCTCCGACTCCTTGGTCAGCCGCAGCGCACGCGCCACCCGAAACAACGGTTCGCTGGTCTTCACCAGGCGGCTCATGTCGCGGTAGAGCATCGAGTGCGCGAGCAACCAACCACGCAGCCCGGTCGTGCTCGGCGGTGGCGCCGGAGCCGCGGTGGGATCCCCCGCTTCGGGGCCCTCTTCGGGAGGATCTGCCCCTGGAACGGGGACACCGCGAAGCTCCAGCGTCGGCCCCGCCTCGCCATCGACCGCCGCGTAGTAGGGCTTGTAGCCCCGCCAGTAGCGGTTGCTGGCATTGGAGACGATGTCGTTGATATAGAACAGCAGGACGACCAGGTCCGGTTCGTAGGCGAGGCCTTCCTGCTGCAGCCACAGCAACTCCTGGTCCGTCGACCATCCGGCCGTACCCGCATTGATGACCTGAACGGGGAAGTCCGTACGCTCGTTGAGGCGGCGCTTCATGACCTCGCTCAAGACCTGCTCGAACTCGACGGTGTAGCCTTCGGCGAAGGAGTCGCCCAGGAGGAGGATCCTGTACTCTCCCTCGGGCTTGGCCAGTGGGTACTCGGGGCCGCGGATGCGACGGGAGTTGAAGCGCTCTTCCACGTCGAACTCCGTCGAGGTACGCCGCCCCACATAGTCCTTCTTCTTGACCCAACCGTACAGCGTGTCGGGCTCCAGCTTGCGGCCTCCGACCTCCTCGGAGGGCGTGGTGCGGCGGGAGAAGCGGAGCGCACCCTCCGCCAGCGCCAGGGCCACCACCGTGGTGGCGCCCAGAAGCAGGAGATTGAGAAGTAGCGACCGGAAACGCCGGTGTTGCGTTGGAGCCGTCATGGGGGTGAATCCTGAAGCTCAGAAGATGGTGTAGATGAACGGTGCGAGCGCGGAGCCCTGGGCGAACACCAACACCACGCCCAGCAACACGAGCACCATCAGCACGGGAAGGAGCCACCACTTCTTGCGAACGCGCAGGAACTCCCAGAGGTCGCGGAACAGAGACTGCTGAGCCATGGGGGATCTCCTTCTCAGAACTTCTGCAACATGGTACCGCGGCGCTCCTGGTCCTTGACGACCCAGTAGCTGCCGTCCTTGGCCTGGTGCTTCACGGGATTGCGACCGAGGGCGCGCATCACGGCTCCCACGGGAGTGACCACCCCATAGTACACGATCCCCATGAAGATGGGTGTCGTGACCCTGGAAATGGCATGGGCCATCCGCATCCAGGCCCGCTCCACCGGGCCCAGCCGCGTGGGCAACACGAGACCGGCGAGGAACAGCACGGCACCCAATGTGGCCAGGACCACGGGCGACCTGACGTGGCCACGCCACCAGGCCACGCCCGCGAAGACCAGGAAGGCACTGCCCACCGTGACGCCGAAGCGGCGCCCGTCGCGGGCGCTCAGTCGAGCGGGATGTCCCGTCGCCAATCGACCTCCTCGGTCCAGGGCGGCTGGTCCTCCTTCCGCAACAGGAAGGGGCCCACCACCAGATAGTCCATGTGCGTGCGCATGAAGCAGCGATACGCATCCTCGGGGGAACACACGATCGGCTCCCCACGCACGTTGAACGACGTGTTGACGAGAATCGCACACCCGGTGCGCGTCTCGAACGCCTTCAACAGCGCGTAGTAGTCCGGATTGGCGACGCCATCGACCGTCTGGACGCGCGCCGAGTAGTCGACGTGCGTGATGGCAGGCACGTCGGAGCGCGGTACGTTCAGCAGATCGATGCCCCAGAGCGTCTCGGTACCCTCCGGCAGGGGAAGTCTCCGATCCTCTCGCACGGGAGCCACCAGCAGCATGTACGGGGACTCCTGCTCCAGCTCGAAGTACTCCGACACGCGCTCGGCCAGGATGCTCGGCGCGAACGGCCGGAAGCTCTCGCGGAACTTGATCTTCAGATTCAGTTGGGCCTGCATGCGGGGCGAGCGGGGATCGCCCAGGATGCTGCGCGCTCCCAGCGCGCGGGGGCCGAACTCCATGCGGCCGCGGAACCAGCCCACCACCTGCTCGTCCGCCAGGAGCTGCGCGACACGGTCGAACAGCGCGCAGTCGTCCACTTTCGTGTAGTGCGCTCCCAGGCCGTCGAGCGTCTGCTGGATCTCCGTCTCGCTGTAGCCGGGGCCCAGATAGGACCCCTGCATGGAATCGCGGCCGGCCTGCACCGTGCGGGGTTGGCTGAAGTGTCGGTGCCAAGCCAACAGCGCCACGCCCAGGGCTCCCCCGGCATCCCCGGCGGCCGGTTGGATCCAAAGCCCCTCGAAGGGCCCTTCCCGCAGCAGGCGGCCGTTTCCGACGCAGTTGAGCGCGACGCCACCCGCGAGACAGAGGTTCTTCTGGCCCGTCTCGCGGTGGGCAGTGCGCGCCATCCGTAGCATCACCTCTTCGGTCACGTCCTGGACGGAGCGCGCCAGGTCCATCTCGCGCTGCGTCAGCGGGCTCTCCGGGCGGCGCGCGGGTCCGTCGAAGATCTCACCGAGGCGCTCACTGGTCATGGTGAGACCGGTGAGGTAGTTGAAGTAGCGCTGATTCAACCGGAAGGAGCCGTCCTCCTTGAGATCGAGCAGCTCGCTGAGGATGAGATCCACGTACTTGGGGCGGCCATAGGGAGCGAGTCCCATGACCTTGTACTCGCCCGAGTTGACCTTGAAGCCGGTGAAGTACGTGAAGGCCGAATACAGCAAGCCCAGCGAGTCCGGCCAGTGCAACTCCTTCTGGATCTCGATCTCGCTGCCGCTGCCCACGCCGAACGACGCAGTCGCCCATTCCCCCACCCCGTCCATGGTGAGGATGGCGGCATCGGTGAAGGGAGACGGAAAGAAGGCGGAGGCCGCATGGGACTCGTGATGTTCGGCGTACAGCACCGTCCCGTCGAACTCGAGCGCGTCGCGGATCTGCTTCTCGATGCGCAGCCGGTCGGTGACCCAGAGGGGACCGGCCTTCAGGAACGAACCAAAGCCACGCGGTGAGACGCCCAGGTAGGTCTCGAGGATGCGCTCGAACTTCAGGAGTGGCTTGTCGTAGAACGCGACCGCGTCCAAGTCGGAGACGCCCACGCCTCCCTGCTGCAAGCAGAAGCGGACCGCATGCTCGGGGAAGGACGCGTCGCCCTTCTGCCTCGTGAAGCGCTCCTCCTGGGCAGCCGCCACCACCCGCCCGTCCACGACGAGGCAGGCCGCGCTATCGTGATAGAAGGCTGAGATACCGAGGACGACGTTGCGGGGCATCGTACCTGCTGGGAGTGATGGGCAGCCTGGACCCACCAATGCGACGTCGGGGCCCGGAATCGGTCATCCATGCACTGCAATATCGCGGACTCTGCAAGGGACCCGGCAAAGGCCGGGCGGAGCGAAGCCATTCAAGATATTGATGTGATTGTACTTAGGGGACCTCTCCGCGCCGTCCGCGCCGGGACCGGCCATCCCGCTCCCTGACCCGAGCGCCGCGCCCATCCCACACCGGTGTCGCCGCGACCCTACGCCCGCAGTGGCCCTGTGCCTCAGCGACCTGCTAGCGGCGGTAGAGGTGGCGGAGCCCGCGCGTCAGCGCTACTGGGACCACCGACGTGTGGGACTCGCCGTCCAGGACCTGGAACGTCCCAACGAGGGATGGATAGGCGCGGGACTCGAGGAGCGCGACCAGGCGTCGAGGGTTGCTGATCATCTTCCAGGCGTCGAGCCCCGGGATCCCGGCCCCCTCTTCGAGCGATCCCACGCCGAAGTAGGCCCGCGCCTCGAGGTCTCCGCCGCGCTCGGCCCGCGCTTCCTCGGCGCGGAACACCACGCCGTCGTCCCACCACAGAGCCGGACTCGCGATCACATAGCGCCGGAACGCCTGCGGGCGCGTCAGCAGAGCCCAGGTAGCGCACAGCCCCCCCATGGATGAGCCGAACAGCGTGCTGTCCTGACCGTCCACCGGGTAGGTGCCCTCGATGAACGGCTTCAACTCCTTTTCCAGGAAGTCCAGGAAGCGATCGGCGCCGCCCATGCGTTGCCCCTCCGGCAGCAGCGGCTCCCAGTCCGGCCTCATCTGCCGCCCCATGGCTTCGAAGCGGGCGTCGGCCGTCGGTGTGAAATCCCGGTTCCGGGTCTCCCCTTGGATGCGCGGGTCGTTGGTGCCGTATCCGATGCCCACGACGCGCAGGGGAGGAAGCTCTCCGAACAACATGCTCTGCAGGCGGGTCATCTCGGTGGCCGTCCCGAAGAACAGGTCTCCGTCCAGGACGTACAGCACCCCGTGGCGGTCCGCGGGCGGCGACATGGGGCCGGGCGTGGGCTCAGCCACCCGGATCTCGAAGTCGACCCCGGCGCATTCGGACGCGAAGCGCCAGGCGTCCGTCCCCCTCAGGGTCACCTCGCCCCGGCGTTCGACTCGCTCCACACCAGCCATGATCCACTCCTCTTCGGTTGTTCCCCGGCCATCGACTCGCGGCCCCAGGCCATCGACTCGCGGCCCCGTTCCATCGACTCGCGGCCCCCTTCGAGTGTAGTCCCTTCCGCAGCGTGAGGGGCAAGCCCGGGGCGACGGTTTCCGCTTCGCGCGCGTCTTGACCCGTCCAGCGGGAACGGCTAACCGTTCCTACATGAGCCTCGCGCAGCGACAGCACCATCATCACCACGGCCATCCCTGGACCCGGGCGGGTTCGAGGGTCGTGGAGGTGCGCCGCTAGCTCGCGGACCGCTCACCTGACGACCACGAGGCCCGTCCCGAAGGACGGGCCTCGTTCTTTTTGTACCCGACGCCCACAACCCAAGACACGCATGCAGACGTTGCGGATCGCACTGCCCAACAAGGGACGCCTGGCCGAGCGCGCCCTGGCCCTCTTCGAACAGGCGGGCCTGCCGCCCAGCTTTCGCGCCGAGCGCGCCCTGGTCGCCGGCCTGGGAAAAGGGTATCAGGCCATTTTCGTTCGCGCGCAGGACATTCCGGAGTTCGTCGCGGACGGTGCCGCCGAGCTCGGGATCACCGGTGCGGACCTGATCGAAGAGTCCGGGCGCGAGATCACGGAGCTGCTCGACCTGGGCTTCGGTCGCTGTCGCCTCGTGGTGGCGGTCAAGGACGACGCGACTGCCGACGCTCCGGCGGCCCTACCGCCGGGGACCCGCGTGGCCACGTCATTTCCGCGCCTGGCCCGCAGCTTCTTCCACTCGATCGGCGTGTCGGTGGAGATCGCGCCGGTGAGCGGCGCCGCCGAGATCGCGCCTCACCTGGGTGTGGCCGACGTGATCGTGGACCTCACGTCCACGGGCTCCACACTGCGCGTCAACGGGCTGCGTGAGATCGGGACGATCCTGGAGTCGACGGCGCGCCTGGTCGCGAACCGTGCCGCAGCCGAGGGGCTCGCCACACGCTCCTCCATCGACACCCTGGTCGCCGCATTGGAGTCGGTGCTGCGCGCGGAGAAGAAGCGCTACCTCATGGCGAACGTGCCGCGGTCGCGTCTGGAGCAGGTGCGAGCGCTCCTGCCCGGCATCTCCGGACCCACGGTGGTGGACGTGCTCGATCGGGGGTCGTGGGTGGCCGCCCACGCGGTCGTCGATGCCGACGACGTCTTCGAGACGATCGCTCGCCTGAAGGCGCTGGGTGCCGAAGGAATCCTGGTCACCCGGATCGAGAGGCTGATGCCGTGAAGGTCGCGATCGCAGGACCCATCGCCGGACTGAGCGAGGCAGAGCAGGCCCATCTGTTCACCCGGGCGCTGCCGGACCAGGAAGACGTCCAGGACACGGTGCGCAGCCTGCTGGAGCGCGTTCGTCGGGAAGGCGACGCCGCGCTCTTCGATCTCGCCCGCCGACTGGACGGCGCACATCTCGACACCTTGGCCGTGCCCCGCGACGAATGGCAGCGGGCCGCGCAGCGTTTGGCCGCACCGGAGCGCGCCGCGCTCGAGCGTGCCGCCGTCAACATCGAACGCTTCCACAAGGCGCTCCTGCCGGAGCCGACCCGACACATCAGCGAACCCGGCGTCTCCCTGGAGCGGCGCTGGGTTCCCGTGGGGCGCGCCGGCGTCTACGCGCCCGGAGGGCGGGCCGCGTATCCGAGCAGCGTGCTCATGGGCGTGGTGGCGGCCCGGGCCGCAGGGGTGGACCAGGTGATCGTGTGCTCACCTCCGTCGCCGGACGGCCGGGTGAGCGACGGGGTGCTCGCAGCGGCCTGGCTCGGTGGAGCGGATCGGCTGTTCGCCCTCGGCGGCGCCGGTGCCATCGCCGCGCTGGCCTACGGAACCGAGAGCGTCCCCCAGGTGGACGTGATCGTTGGCCCCGGCAACCGTTGGGTGAACGAAGCCAAGCAGCAGGTCGCCGGGTGGGTGCGCATCGACTCTCCGGCCGGGCCGTCGGAGCTCCTGGTGCTGGCCGACGCGGGTGCCGATCCCGACGTGATCGCTCGCGAGTTGGTCGCCCAGGCCGAGCACGATCCCGATGCGGCCGTGGTCCTGGTGACGCCCGCGGCGGAGCTGCTCTCCAGCACCCGGGCCCGCCTGGAGGCGCGGGTCGCGGCCGCAGACCGGCGCGACGTAGCGGAGGCGGCGCTGGCGGCGAACGGCGCGCTGCTCCTGGCCACGGATCCGGAGCAGGCTCTCCTGTTCGCGAACGCCTACGCGCCGGAGCACCTGCTGCTGCTCGTGGACGAGCCTGGCCCGGCCATCGACCGGTTGCGCACCGCGGGTACCGTCTTCGTAGGGGCCACCAGCTCGGTGGCCTTCGGCGACTACATGACGGGCGCCAACCACGTGTTGCCGACCGCGGGCCGGGCCCGCTCGTTCTCGGGACTCGCCACCGACCACTTCATGCGCTCGTTCACGGTGCAGAGGATCGACCCCGTCGGGGCCGCGGCGCTGGCCGCCGACGTGCGCCGGCTGGCAGAGCTGGAAGGCCTCCCCGCGCACGCGACCGCGGCCTGGGCGGCAGGGGGCCACTCATGAGCTTCCCCCGAAGCGACCTCCGCGACCTGGCGCCCTACGCGCAGGATCCGACACCGGTCGATCTCGACCTTTCGGACAACACGAACCTCTGGGGTCCCCATCCGGCTGCGCTGCAGGCGCTCGCGGAGAGCGCCGCTTCCGTGGCGCGCTATCCCACCGCGTATGGCGACGCGGTGCGCGCAGCCGTCGCTGCCCGGTTCGGCGTGCCCATGGACTGCGTGACGACCGGCTGTGGCTCCGACGATCTCATCGACGCGGCGTTTCGCGGTCTGGCCGCTCCAGGGGAGGCCCTCGCCTACCTGGCTCCCACGTTCAGCATGGTCGAGCACGCGGCCCTCACCAACAGCCTGGAGCGTCGGCCGTACCTCGTGGACTACGCGGGCGGGGGCGCCCTCCCCGCTCCCGAGGCAGTGCTCGAGGGAGCGCCTGCCCTCGTCTACCTGTGCACACCCAACAACCCCACGGGAACGGGTCTGCCCGCGCCCTGGGTCGACGCCTTGCTCGACCGCGTGGCCACCCTGGCGGAGGCTCCGATCGTACTCATCGATGAGGCCTACGCGCATTTCACGGACCAGAGTTGGTTGGAGCGCGCACCCGGGCACGGCCGACTCCTGGTGCTGCGCACCATGTCGAAGGCGTACGGACTCGCGGGCCTGCGCGTGGGCTTCGGCGTGGCCGCGCCTGCCGTGCTTCTCGAGCTCAACAAGGCCCGCGGGCCTTTCAAGGTAGGCCGGTCCGCGGAGGCCGCGGCCGCTGCGGCCCTGGCGGATGGGTCGTCGTGGCTGGACGAGATCATCCACGAGACCCTGCTCAACCGAGCGCGCCTCGACGCCGAGCTGCGCAGCCGCGGTTGGGCACCGCTCCCCTCCGAGGCCAACTTCGTGCTGATCCCGGTCGCCGAGCCACTGTGGTCCGAAGTGGCGGACCGCCTGGCTCGGGGCCGAATCGGGGTGCGAGCCGTACGCTTCCCGGACGGGAGCCGCTGGATGCGTTTGACCGTCGGTCCCTGGCCCTGGATGGAGCGATTGCTGGCCGAGCTGGGAGAGGCACCATGAGGATCGCGCTCCTGGACTACGGGGCCGGGAACCTGCACTCGCTGCAGAAGGCGATCGTGCGTCATGGAGCCGCGGTCGAGATCACCCGCGACTGGGGCCAGGCGTTGCACGCCGACGCCCTGGTGCTTCCGGGCGTCGGCTCCTTCCAGTCCGCAGTGCGGAGCTTGCCGGCCGACGTGACCCCGGTGCGCGCCGCCCTGTCCGCGGGCTTCCCCTGCCTCGGGATCTGCCTGGGCATGCAACTCCTGTTCGATGCCAGCGAGGAAGGCGCCGGGCACGGCCTCGGATTGATCCCGGGTACGGTGCGGCGACTGCGCGCCGAGATCGTGCCCCAGATGGGCTGGAACGACGTGCGCGCCGATCCGGACCCGCTCTTCCCCGACCCCTCGCCCCTGGTCGCCTACTACGCGAATTCGTATGTGTGCGAACCAGAAGACCCCCGTTGCGTCGTGGCCTGGAGCGAGTACGAAGGCGATCGCTTCGCCGCGGCCGTTCGACACGCGCGCACCTGGGGGGTGCAGTTTCACCCGGAGAAGAGCTCCCGCTCGGGGCTCGCGCTGATTGAGCGCTTTCTGGAGGAGGCACGTTGATCGTCGCTGCCGCCGTCGACATCCGCAAAGGACGTTGTGTGCAGTTGGTCGGGGGAGATCCCGACGTACAGCGGATCTCGCTACCGTCCCCCCTCGAAGCCGCCCGCTCCTGGATCGGCAGAGGGTTCCGTCATCTGCACGTCGTGGATCTCGATGCTGCGTTCGCCGAGGGCGACAACAATGCCGTGGTCGACTCGCTGCTCCCGCTCTGCGACGACGTGCAGGTCGGAGGCGGCGTGCGTGACGATCGCCGCGCCGGTGCGCTGCTACGCGCAGGTGCGGCCCGCATCATCGTGGGCACGCGTGCGCTGAGCGATCCCACCTGGCTGGAGACGCTCGCCGGCGCCCACCCGGGTCGGGTCGTGGCTGCCGCCGACGTGCGCGACGGCACGGTGGTCGTGCAGGGCTGGACGCGCGAGAGCGGGCAGGCGCTCGAGGACGTGCTGCAGCGGTGGCAGGATCTGCCGCTGGCCGGCGTCCTGGTGACCGATGTCTCCCGCGAGGGGCGGCTGGAAGGGCTCGACACCGAGCGGGTGGCCCAGGCCCGGGAGGCCACCCGCCATTCCCTGTGGGTGGCGGGCGGCATCGGATCCCTGACCGACGTGCGGGCGGCGCACGATGCGGGGGCGGACGGACTGGTGCTGGGGATGTCCATCTATACCGGAGCGATCGACGTCGACGCGCTCCTCGAGGAGTTCGGCCGATGAAGCGCGTGGAGCGCTCCACCAAGGAGACCACGATCCGCGTGGGCGTGGCCGTGGGGAACGGCGCCTCGCGCATCGATGTCGAAGACGAGTTCTTCCGTCACATGCTCGATACGTTCGGGCGCTATGCTGGACTCGAGCTGGATGTGCATGCTCGTGGCGATCTGAAGCACCACATCGTCGAGGACGTGGCCATCACACTGGGACTCGCGCTCAAAGACCTCACGCCCGCCCGGGCCGCCCGCTACGGATGGGCCGCGATCCCCATGGACGACGCCTGGGTCGACGCGGCCCTCGATCTGGGGGGACGGGCCTGGTACGGCGGGAAGCTGCCCTCCCGCCTCTACCAGCACTTCCTGCGCAGCCTGGCCTTCGCCATGGACGCTACCCTGCATGTCCAGGTGGTTCGCGGCTTCGACCGCCACCACATCGTCGAAGCGGCCATCAAAGCCACCGGCATGGCGCTGCGGCAAGCGATCGCCGAGGGCGACCAGCTCTTCTCCACCAAGGGCGCCGTCCACATCCGGCGGGACGAGCCTTGAGGGGGCGGCGAGCATGCTGAGACCGCGACTCATCGTGTGCCTGGATGTACGGGACGCGCGCGTGGTGAAGGGCCGGCGCTTCCAGGGGCTGCGTGACGTGGGCGATCCGGTGGAGCTGGCGCGCCGCTACGAGGCCGACGGAGCCGACGAGGTCGTGTTCCTGGACGTGAGTGCCTCGTTGGAAGAACGCGGAACGTTCCGCGACACCGTGACGCGCACCGCGGAGACCCTCTTCGTTCCCCTCACCGTGGGTGGTGGCGTACGCTCGGTCGCGGACATCGGCGGGCTGCTGCGGGCCGGCGCGGACAAAGTCAGCCTCAACAGCGCAATCGTGACCGACCCCGAGCTTCTGTCGGCCGCCGCCGACGCGTTCGGCGCGCAGTGCGTGGTCGCGAGCGTCGACGCCGCGCGCGTCCCGTCGGAGGGGCCGGTGCGCTGGGAGGTGTTCACGCACGGGGGCACTCGGCCTACGGCCCTGGACGCCGTGGACTGGTGCGCGGCCTGCGCCGAGCGGGGGGCCGGGGAGATCCTCCTCACGTCCATCGACCAGGACGGCGCCCGCTCCGGATACGATATCGAGTTGTTGCAGGCGGTGACCGCCCGCGTCCGCGTACCCGTCATCGCCTCGGGCGGGGCCGCCAACGCCGCTCATCTGGCGGAGGGCCTGACACTCGGCGGCGCCTCCGCCGTACTGCTCGCCGGCGTCCTGCACGACGGGCTCACCACCGTGAGCACACTCAAGGGCGAACTTCTCGACCGGGGAATGGCCATCCGATGAATCTGCCTACGCCCATCCGCGCTCTCGAAGATCTGGACCAACTCCGCTTCGGTGGTGCCGACGCGCTGGTCCCCGTCGTCGCCCAGGACTACGACACGGGCCGCGTGCTCATGATGGCGCACGCCAACCGTGAGGCGGTCGAACGCACGTTGGAGACGCACGAGCTGCATTTCTGGTCGCGTGCCCGCAGGCAGCTGTGGCGGAAGGGGGAAACGTCGGGAAACGTGCTGCACGTCCACGCGCTCAAGGCCGATTGCGACGGGGACACCCTGCTGGCCCAGGTCCGGCCCGCCGGTCCCGTGTGCCACACGGGCGCGGCGACCTGCTTCGGAAACGACCTGACCGCCGGGGTGGTGGACCGGCTGTGGCGGCGACTGGAGTCGCGCAGGACCGCGGACCCGGCCACCAGCTACACGGCGGAGCTGTTGGCGGACGAGAACCGGAGGCTCAAGAAGCTGGGCGAGGAGTGTGCCGAGTTGGTCGTGGCGCTGGCACGTGGTGAGAGAGACCGCATCGACGAGGAGGCCGCGGATCTGCTCTATCACGTGCTGGTCGCACTGGTGGGTGCCGGTCGCCCGCTCGCCGGCGTCCTGGAGGAGCTGAGCCGCAGGGAACGGCCGTAGCAGACCCCTGAACACGGGGCACTCCGCGTCGGCAGCGCCACCGCCCCGGCCGGCACCTGCGTGCCGGCGGGGCCGGCCGAAGCCTCAGCGAACCACCAACGTCTCGAGGTGGGTGGGCGGCAGCACGGTGGTGCCCGGAGAGATCATCCTCGCCGCCTCCATGAACGGAACGAGGTTGTTCTCGTAGTTGGCCTGCTGCGAGAAGCCGTAGGGATACTGGAAGTTGTCCCAGTGAGTCGGGATCACCACGCGCGGATACCCCGTCACCTTCAGCAGCCGTTCGTCATACTGGTAGAGCCCCAGCCGTGACCCGTTGATCCCGGCCAGGAGAATGTCGGGGCGGAGGCCCTGCAGCTCGCGCTCCACGAAGTTCATGGATCCCATGGTGAGCACCTCGTGGTTCTTGAAGCGCGCGAGGAACTGGAGTGAGCCTCCTTCGATGAATTGATCGATCCTCAGCGGCGCCCTCAGGCCGCTGGCCGCCGAGTACTGGCGGCCGTCGTAGTAGTGTTTGTCGTTCAGGGCCGAGTGGATCCCCGGGACCACCCGCACCGAGAAGTCGTCGAACTGGTAGTCCTCCCCGCCACGCACGGCGTAGAGCTGCTCCTCGGGGATGCCATAGGCACGAAGGATCGTGGTGGTGGTCTCGGTGCCGATGACCTTGGCCCCCGTCCGGGCCGCAATGTAGGGCACGTCACCCAGGTGATCGTAGTGTGAATGGTGCACCAGGATGAAATCGGCCTCGGTGACCAGTGAGTTGATCAACGCCGTGTCGGGTTGGCCCGGGCCGGTCCGCGGAAACTGAGTCCGGGTGTCGTCCGGATGTCCTTCCCCGGCGTATTTCAAGCGAGAGATGTAGGGGTCGACCAGCACCACGACGTTTCCGTCCCGGATCTCCCATCCGGCGGCACCGAAGTACTTCAACAGGATGGGCTCGGCGGTCTCCGCTGGCCGAGGCGCCCCGTCCCGGACCTCCACGATCATCTCGATCTCCACGGCCTGCCCCCGCGGCAGCGACGCCATCCCCACCGCCGCCCGGGCGTGCCGGCCGCGCTCCCCGAACACTTCCACCATCAGGTCCGAGAACCCGTTGATCACCGCGGGCTGCTCCAGGAAGTCGGGAGTCGAGTTGACCATGCCCAACACCTTCACCACCCGCTCCACGCGGCTGAGGTCACCCAGCATGGACTTGAGGACTGCCAGCTGATTGATGGCCGTGAGACGTGCCGCCTCGTATCCCTCTTCGATGGAGACGTCGGCTCCGAGCTTGCCATGGATCTCGGATCCATCCGCACGCCTCGGTCCCTTCCCAGCCAGGAAGACCAGGTTCCCTGTGCGGACAGCGTTCACGTAGTTGGCCACGGGGCTCGGTGCCGGCGGGAGGGTGATCCCCAACTCGACCAGTCGTTGTTCGGGGTCGTAGCCACCGGTCTGCTGCGCCGACGTCGCGTGAGGGGCAGCCAGGCACAGCGCCGCGGCCGCGACGCAGGCGCTCTGGAGCAAGGTGCGTTTCATGGGTGCGCTCCGACGGAGGGAGTGGGTGCCCTGCTCCGCGGAGGAGCCCGGCCGGCCCATTGTCGTCAGGGCGCGCGTGGCATCGCAAGCGGCGACCCAGCGCCGACCGTCACCCGCCCTGCAGCGCGACCATCTCCAGCGTTTCCTGATCGAGCTCGTCGAAGCGACTCCCCAGCACGTAGTCGTCCCCGATGTCGAAGGGCCGGAAGCGCGGGGGAAACGCCACGGTACCCAGCATCCTGCCGTCGGCTGCGAAGACCGCGTACACCGGATCGTCGTCCCCGGGACCGCGATAGGCCCCGACCCACAGACGGCCAGCGCCGTCCACCAGAAAACTCTGGTAGGCCGGCCAACGCTCGGCCGGAGGCGTCTGGTTCAGATCGTCCTCGATCTGGCGGCGCTCCTCCGCGTCATCCGCATCCTCGAGCCGCTCATCCCGGTAGTGCCGCAGATCTTCGGCACTGACCGCGGGCGGTTGATACCGGCTGCGGATGATCTCACGCAACGCTCCTTCTTGGTCGAACGCGAGGATCTCGTAGCGGTCCGAAGTCCCCAGGTAGATCCTCGACGCACCCGCCGCCGCCACGGGGATCTTGCCGAAGGGGATCAGGCGGCCCCGCAGTCCCGAGGCGCTGACCTCCCAGTACATCTCGATCCCGGGGAACTCACCGAGGGCCGCACGCAATGCTCCGTCCGGGAACAACGCGGCAAACGTGGTCGGGCCCCTCGACACACCGCTCTGCATCTGGCGACCCTGGCCGGACGAGAAGAAGAACCCGCCGCCCACCAGCACGCTGCCGTCGTCCAACAGGCCCTGTGGAATCGGGTAGCCGCCGGCCGCGTCAGGAATCGCCGCAGTGCGGACCAGCCCCACGTCGGGATGCAGGATCGTGATGCGGCGGTTGTCCACGTCGCCCACAACGAGCGAATCCTCTCCGACCAGACCGAGGAGCACCGGATTCTGGAATTCACCGGGGCCCTGCCCTTCCGCTCCCATCGTGCGCTCCCACACCCCCTGTGCGCTGTACAACCGCACTCCCTTGGCCCCCTGGTCGCTGACCGCGAGTCGACCATCCGACAGTCGTCGGGCTCCCGAGATGCGGTAGAGAGGAGGCTCGGGCGCATCGGCGCCGGGCGCGTGGCGCAGGAGTGTCGCTCCTACCGTACGGGTCCAGGGGCCGAGCTCGGTGGGAGCGGGATTCTCGATGATCTTCACGCCAGCGGAGTCCGTGACCACGACGGGGAGGCCGGGAGAGTCCCCCGTGCCGCAAGCGGCCAGCAGCAGTGCGGACGAGAAGACCAGCGCGGGTCGGGCAAGCATGTCGTTCTCCTGGTCGCAGGCGGGGCTCCTCGAAGTTAGAGCCATGTGCCCCAGCGCGGGGTTGGCTTTCGGAACTGGCTTCCCCGGCCCCGGGTAGCGAGGACCCTTCTGCCATGGCTGACCCCGTCCCGATCCAGGAAGAAGAAGCGCTCGGCAAGGCGTACGACGCCGCGCTGATGCGACGCCTGCTCCGCTACCTGCATCCCCACGCAGCGTTGGTGGCACTGGCCATCGCGGTCCTGGTGGCCTCCGCCGCCCTGGAGGTCGTGGGACCCTGGCTCACCCAGATGGCCATCGACGAGGCCATCCCCGCCGGCGACCGACACCAGTTGGCGGTACTGGCGCTGCTCTTCCTCGGCTCGCTGGTCGGTGTGTTCCTGGCTCAGTACGTCCAGCAGATCCTCACCACCTGGTTGGGCCAGAAGGTGATGCTCGACCTGCGGCGGGAGATCTTCGCGCATCTGCAACGCCTCGACCTCCGCTACTACGACAAGAACCCGGTCGGGCGGCTGATGACCCGCATCACCAGCGACGTCGAGACGCTGAACGAGCTGTTCAGCTCCGGGATCGTCACGGTGTTCGGCGACGTCTTCACTCTGGTGTTCATCGTGGTGGCCATGCTGCGCATGGACTGGCGCTTGGCGCTCATCACCTTCGCGGTGCTCCCCCTGGTGTTCGTGACCGCCTTCGTGTTCCGCGCCAAGGTCCGCGTCGCTTACCGGGACATCCGCCTGCGCCTGGCTCGCATCAACGCCTACCTGCACGAACGCCTCACCGGGATGCGGGTGGTCCAGCTCTTCAATCGGGAACAGCGGGACTCCGACGCGTTTCGGGCTTTGGATCGGGCCTATCTGGAAGCGCATCTCCGCTCGATCACGTACTACGCACTGTTCTTTCCTCTGATCGAGCTGTTCACGGCCACCGCCCTGGCGCTGATCCTGTGGTGGGGAGGCGGCCAGGTTCTGGCAGAAACCATCCAGGTCGGCGTGATGGTGGCCTTCATCCAGTACGCACGGCGCTTCTTCCGCCCCATCCAGGACCTGTCCGAGAAGTACAACCTGCTGCAGGGCGCCATGGCCTCATCCGAGCGCATCTTCAAGTTGCTCGACCGGCGACCCGCCGTGCGGGATGTCCCCGATCCGACCCCGCTCCCCACTCAGGTGGAAGGGCGCGTGGAGTTCAAGGGGGTATGGTTCGCGTACGAGGCGGAGGGCGCAGAGCCCGACTGGGTGCTGCGGGATGTGAGCTTCGTGGTGGAGCCCGGCGAGAAGCTCGCCATCGTCGGCCATACCGGGGCAGGCAAGACCACCATCATCAACCTGCTGATGCGCTTCTACGAGCCCCAACGCGGCGAGATCCTCCTGGACGGCATCCCGATTCGCGAACTGCGGCAACGGGACTTGAGGGACTCCATCGGACTGGTGCTCCAGGACGTATTCCTTTTCAGCGACGACGTGCACGCCAACATCCGATTGGGATCCCCGGACGTGGACGACGCGCGGGTGCGCTTCGCCGCCGAACAGATCGGGGCGGCGCCCTTCATCGAGCGCCTACCCGGAGGCTACTCGCAGAAGCTGGGAGAGCGGGGCGCGTCGCTCTCGGTGGGCGAGCGACAACTCATCTCCTTCGCCCGGGCGCTGGCGTTCGACCCTCGCGTACTCGTTCTGGACGAGGCCACCAGCTCGGTGGACTCCGAGATCGAGGCAAAGATCGAGGCTGCCACGGATCGCCTCATGGCCGGGCGCACGTCGCTGGTCATCGCCCACCGGCTCTCCACCGTACAGAACGCAGACCGGATCCTGGTCCTGCACCACGGGCAGGTGGTCGAGCAGGGAAGCCACGCCGAGCTGTTGGAGCAGGAAGGGCTCTACGCCCGACTCTACGAGTTGCAGTTCGTGCGGTCTGCGGCTTGATACGCTGCAGGCGCCGGCGCGCGCACGCCCTCAGTAGGCCGACAGCGAAGGGTCGACCTCGTCCCGCCAGGCGAGGATCCCACCCTTGAGGTTGAACACCTTCGAGTAGCCGGCATGGAGCAGCTGGCGCACCGCCCAGGCGCTGCGGCCCCCCGAACGACAGTACACCACCACGTTTGCGGACGGATCCAGCTCGCGCATGCGTTCCAGGAACTCGCCCATGGGCATTCGCACTGGACCGTATTCGCCGAGATCCGCGATCTGCCACTCGTGTGGCTCGCGGACATCGACCAGCACCACGGGCTGCTCCTGATCGAGCCGTTCCTTGAGCTCGGTCGGAGTCATCTCGGGAAGGCGGGCGGCGTCGCTCATCGGCTGCGGAAGACCTTTCGTCGGCGAGGTGCATGACCCTGCCTGCCCTGGCTGGACTTGGCAACCCCCCATTGTAACGGGTGGCCCGCCCCCGCCCGACGGTTCCCGGCCGAGTGGCGCCGCCCTACCTTGCTCGGGTGCGCTACCGCGTCGTGATCCGCCACGGTCGTCCCAGGCACCTGTACCACACCCTGGAGCTGGAGGCGCCCGATCTGGCCGCTGCCTTGGAGGCGGCCGTCCGGGCCCTCCCGGCTGAGCTGGTCGCCAGCGCCGACCTGGCCGAGGTGAGAGAAGCGCCCGACCCCGATAGCCGCCCCATGCTGGAGGGCGCGTGAAGCCCCCCGGCCCGTGCCCCGTAGCTAGTGTACCACGTAACAAGACGGACCCGCGGGGCGGCAGGGCGCGCTCCCAAGGGTTGACCGAATCATAAGGAGTCGACGATGGGCCTGATGATCCTGGCGGTGATGGTGATCCTGGTAGGCGGCCTGGTGCGCCTGGCGGGGACGCGAACCAAGGCACCGGGGAGCACCAAGGTCGCGAGCTATCTGATCATGCTCTTCGGGCTGTTCCTGGCCTTCGCCAACACCGTGACCATGGTGGACGTCGGTGAGGTGGGGGTGAAGCACTTCCTCGGGCGGGTGGACACCGATCCGCTCTTCCAGGGCGTGCACGTCATCAACCCCTTCGCCAACATCACCAAGATGTCCGTCCGCGAGCAGGCGTTCCCGTCGGACGGAGGCGTGGAGCGGATCGAGGCCCAGACCTCGGAGCAGCTCACTGTGATGCTGGAGGTCTCGATCCTCTTCAAGCTGGACGGTGCGCGGGCGCCGGATCTGTACCAGCGCCTGGGCACCGAGGAACAGATCAAGAGCAGCATCGTGTTGAACGCCGTCCGCAACGGTGTGCGCGACGCAGTGGCCACCAAGTCCATCAACGAGATCTTCTCGCCCAACCGGAGGGAGATCGCCACCGAGATGAAGTCGGCCATCCAGGCCAAAGCCGGTGACCGCATCGAGGTACTGGACGTCTTCGTGCGCGACATCCAGGCGCCCGACCTGGTCCGGTCCGCCATCGAGGAGAAGCTGCAGCGCGAGCAGCAGGTGGCCGCGGAGCGCTTCCAGACGGAGATCATCCAGGAGAAGGCACGCCAGCAGGCCGAAGAGGCCAAGGGCATCGCGGAAGCCCAACGGATCATCTCACAGGGCCTGACCCCCGAATACCTCACCTTCTTCTACATCCAGCAGCTTTCCAGCCTCGGTGAGGGCAACGTGGTCTATGTGCCCACCGAAGGCGGGATCCCGCTCATCCGCAACCTGCGGTAGCGGAGGACCGGCCGGCCGTGGTGCGAACCGCTCTGGCCTTGGCGACCCTGCTGCTCTCCGG
The DNA here is from genome assembly GCA_041390105.1 of Gemmatimonadota bacterium. Classification (NCBI taxonomy): domain Bacteria; kingdom Pseudomonadati; phylum Gemmatimonadota; species Gemmatimonadota bacterium. The sequence continues at coordinate 354,818 of JAWKQO010000002.1, read as the reverse complement.
GTCGACCATCGCCATCGCCTGGCTGCTCCGCGGCCGGCCGGATCTCGAGACAGCTCGCTCCATTCTGGTCAACCTCGGCACCGAGTTCTTCGGGATCGTGGTGACCGTAGCGGTGGTGGATTGGCTATTCGAGCGCCGACGCCTGCATGACCGCGCGCGGGAGCTGGCCTGGAGCTTCCTGCACGACATCGAGCGGGTGGTGCGTGTGTGGCAGGGCGGGCCGCCGGGCATGGAGACGGACGAGCTGCTCGGGCTGATCTCCTCCATCGAGGCGGACGACAAGCCGTCGGAGAGCGCACAGGCGCTATTGGTCCACCTCGGACATCGCAGCAAAGAGCTCATGGACAAGGAGCCCCGCACGCTGGCGCTCTCTCCCGCGCTGCGCGCCGGACTGACCGAGCTCCTCGGCCTTCGGTCCCTCCGCGACGGCAGCACACCGACCTCGGTGCGCATGGTGGCCGAGATCCTGGACCAATCCTCCGTGCAGATGAGTCGCGTGCTGGGCCTGTCCACCCAGCGCTTTCCGGCCGGCCTCATCCGGTTCCGCGATCCGACCCCGGAGGCCCAGGAGCGGCGCTACCTGGAGATCCGCAGCGAGATGAGCGCGTAGGCGCCATGGACCGTCCCGGCGCGGGGGGCAGCGCGGCACTCCGGCGCGGCCCGTGCACGGACTCCGCCCGGCGCCACGGGAGCCGCCTGCTCGTGGGGCTCGCCTTCTGGCTGGGGACCTCAGCCTGTTCGCCCCTCTACGTGATCCGGGCCGGACTGGCCGAAGCTCGCATCTTGTCCGCGCGGCGGCCCCTGGCCGAGGTCATCCTGGACGGCCAGACCGATGCGCGGCTGCAAGGCAAGCTGACCCTGACGCGTGAGGCGCGCATCTATGCCGTCGAGGAGCTCGGCCTCGACGCTGGAGACGCGTTCACGAGCTACTCCGCGCTCGAGCGAGATACGCTGGCCATGGTCGTCTCGGCGGCCTATCGCACGCGGCTGGCCGCCAGGACCTGGTGGTTCCCGATCGTGGGACACGTACCGTACCGCGCCTACTTCGACTTCGAAGCAGGTGCCCGAGAACGCGCCAAGCTGGAAGCGGAGGGCTTCGACGCACTCCTCCGCCCCACCTCGGCGTTCAGCACGCTCGGCTGGTTCGCCGACCCCCTCCTGTCCACCACCGCTCGCGCGGACGAGGTGTCGCTGGTCGAGACGGTGCTGCACGAGCTCTCCCACAACCACCTGTTCGTTCCGGGCCAGGTCACCTTCAACGAGAGCTTCGCGCAGTTCGTGGGCAACGTGGGCGCCATGCGGTTCTTCTGCACACGTCCGGGGGGAGGCGCCGACACCGTGTGGTGCCGACGCGCCCAGGCCCGCTGGCGGGACGAGATCCGCTTCTCGCAGTTCATCGATGGGTTGGTCGCCGAGCTCGAAACGCTCTACGGCCGCACCGACCTGTCGGAAGCGGAGAAGCTGTCCGGTCGCGAAGCGGTGTTCCAGCGCCACCGCGAACGCTTCGCGTCCGAGGTCCAACCCACCTTCGAGGCGGGCCGCTACCAGAGCTTCCTGGACCAGCCTCTGAACAACGCGACCCTACTGGGCCGCATGCGGTACTACCACCGCCTCGGCGACTTCGACCAGCTGTGGCGAGGGATGGATCAGGACCTCCCTGGGGTCTTGCGTGCGCTGCGGGCCCAGGCAGCGACCGTCGCCGACCCCTGGGAGCTGCTGCCGACGGGCCGCTGATTTCCGCGGCCGGGCGCCGCGGGCTCACGCAGCCTGACGGGGGTTCGCGCCTCTGGACCGCCGCCTTAGGTTACGGATTGGTTCAGCCCCAACGACTCGGATGACCCCATGGCGAGCGAGACCCGGACGGCCTACTCCCCCTCCGCCGTCGAACACAAGTGGCAGTCGACCTGGGAGGAACGCGGCACCAACCGCTTCACCCTGGCGGAACTGAGCGGCACGCCCGAGAGGCCCTACTACAACCTGATGATGTTCCCTTACCCCTCCGCCGAGGGGCTGCACGTGGGCAACATCTATGCGTTCACAGGGGCGGACGTGCACGGCCGCTACCGCCGCCTGCTCGGACACCGGGTCTTCGAGCCCATCGGCTTCGACGCATTCGGGATCCACTCGGAGAACTTCGCGCTCAAAGTGGGCGTGCACCCGATGGACCTGATCCCGAAGAATGTGGCCAACTTCACGCGCCAGCTGCGTCGCATCGGCGGGATGTTCGACTGGACGCACACCGTCGATACCACCGACCCGGCCTACTACGCCTGGACGCAGTGGATCTTCGTGCAGCTCTTCAACGCAGGCTTGGCCGAACGCAAGGAGGCGCCGGTCAACTGGTGCCCGTCTTGCATGACGGTGCTGGCCAACGAACAGGTGATCGCAGGCCGCTGCGAGCGCTGTGACACCCCGGTGGAGCAGCGCCGCATCGCGCAGTGGTTCTTCAAGATCACGAACTACGCCGGTCGACTCCTGGACAACCTGGAGACGCTGGACTGGTCGGACACCACACGGAAGGCCCAGCAGAACTGGATCGGGCGTAGCGAAGGGGCCACCATCCACTTTCCCGTGGTGGGCAGCGACGCTCGCATCGAGGTGTTCACCACGAGGCCCGACACGATCTTCGGCGCCACCTACATGGTGCTGGCTCCGGAGCATCCACTGGTCGATCAGGTCGTGTCGGCGGAGCAGCGCGCGGCCGTGTCCGCCTACCGCGACGAGGCACGGCGCACCGACCTGGTGTCGCGGCAGAAGACGGACAAGTCGAAGACGGGCGTGTTCACGGGTGGACACTGCCGCAATCCGGCGACCGGCGAGGACATCCCCATCTGGGTGGCGGACTACGTGCTGATGGGATACGGCAGTGGCGCCATCATGGCGGTGCCGGGACACGACCAGCGCGACTTCGAGTTTGCCTCGGCATTCGGGCTGCCGATCGTGCGCGTGGTCGCCCCTCCGGACGGGTCGGCGGACGACCCGCTCACCGAGCCCTACGTGGACAACCAGAATGGGCGCCTGGTCCACTCGGGTCGCTTCGACGGACTGTCGGTGGCGGACGGCAAGGCCACCATCATCGATTGGCTGGTCGACGAGAATCTCGGCGATCGTCGCATCAACTACCGGCTGCACGACTGGTGCATCTCACGCCAGCGCTACTGGGGCCCGCCCATTCCAGTCATCCACTGCGATGCGTGTGGACCCGTGGCCGTGCCGGAGTCGGAACTGCCGGTGATCCTGCCCCGGGTGGACGACTTCAAGCCGGACGAATCCGGTGTGAGTCCGCTGGCGCGTGTGGAGAGCTGGTACCGGACCACCTGTCCGTCCTGTGGAGCCGAAGCGCGTCGCGAAACGGACGTCTCCGACACGTTCCTGGATTCCGCGTGGTACTTCCTGCGCTATCCGTCCACCGACTTCGCCGACCGCCCTTTCGATGAGCGCGTGACGAAGAACTGGCTGCCCGTCGACTGTTACATCGGCGGCAACGAACACGCGGTCCTGCACCTGATGTACTCGCGTTTTGTGACCATGGCGTTGCGTGACCTGGGCCACCTGGAGTTCGAGGAGCCTTTCACACGCTTCCGCGCGCACGGACTGATCATCCGTGAAGGCGCCAAGATGTCCAAGAGCAAGGGCAACGTCATCGTTCCCGATCCGATCATCGAGGAGTTCGGAGCAGACACGTTCCGACTCTACCTGATGTTCCTGGGCCCCTTCGAGGAGGGCGGCGACTACCGCGACGAGGGCATCCAGGGTCCTTTCGGCTTCCTGCACCGGCTGTGGGACACCGCTGTCTCCGTCGCGGAGTCGGAAGCCAACGGCGTCGCTCCCGCAGCCGACCCGGACGTGGAGCGCAAGCTGCACCAGACCATCGCCCAGGTCACCGATCAGCTCGGGCAGCTCCAGTACAACACCTCCATCGCGGCCATGATGGAGTGCCTGAATGTCGTGCGCGCCGGCGGTCGGGCCTCCTGCCGTGCGGAGATCGAACCGTTGATCGTCATGGTGGCCCCCTTCGCGCCGCACATCGCCGAGGAACTGTGGTCCCGCCTGGGCCACGGCACCAGCATCTTCGATGGTGGCAACTGGCCGACCTTCGACTCGGACAAGGCCCGCGAGACGCAGGTGACCGTGGCCGTTCAGGTCAATGGGAAGACGCGCGCGACGATCCAGGTGCCCGCCGGGGCCGACCAGACAGCGGCTGAGGCCGCCGCCCGGGCAGACGTCGGTGTGGCACGACACCTGGAAGGAACGAACGTGCGGCGGGTCATCTATGTTCCGGAGCGTCTCCTCAACTTCGTGGTGGGGTAGCTATGTTCAGTTCGCTCGAGCTCCAGTGCACGCGCCTGCTACCGGTCGTCGCCCTCTCCACCTGCCTGGGCGTGAGCGACCTGTCGGCCCAGACCCCGGCCCCGGCGGCCTACGCACCTGACTCGCTCACCGCCGACGACTACCGTCACGCCGAGAGTTTGCTGGGCTCGAGCCTCGGCGCCGCCATGGTCTCGGGCTCCATCCGACCCACGTGGATCAGCGACAACAGCTTCTGGTACCGCGGACGCACGGAGCGGGGGTGGGAGTTCCTGCGGGTGGATGCCGAACGGCGCCGGAAGACACCCGCGTTCGATCAGGAAGCCCTGGCCCGTGCGCTGTCGGCGGCCACTCGCTTCCAGATCGATCCCTACAACCTCCCCTTCGGGAGCTTCGAGTACGCCGAAGGCGGCATTCGCTTCTCCCTGCAGCGTCAGCTCTGGTTCTGCCCCACCGAGGGACCCTGTCGGGAGGATCGCACCAGCGTGCCGCCCAACTCCATCGTCTCCCCCGACGGACGGCGCGCTGCATTCATCCGCGACCACAACCTGTGGGTCCGCGAGTTGAGCGACGGCAGTGAGCGCGCACTGACCAGCGATGGTGTCGAAGACTTCGGCTACGCCACCAACAACGCGGGCTGGGTGCGCTCGGACCGACCTGTCCTGGCCTGGTCGCCCGACTCCAAGAAGATCGCCACGTTTCAACACGACGCCCGCGGTGTGGGCGAGATGTATCTCGTCAGCACGGGCGTGGGGCACCCCGAGCTCGACCGTTGGAAGTACCCGCTCCCTGAGGATTCGGTGGTCTTCCGCATCCAGCGGGTGGTGCTGCATGTCGATGACGGCCGCGTAGTCCGTTTGCAGATCCCCCCTGACGTGCATCGCTCCACCATCTGTGACCATATCTCCTGTGGCGGCGAGTTCTCCGACGTGGAGTGGACGCCCGACAGCGAAGAACTGGCGTTCGTCTCCAGCACCCGGGACCACAAGGAAGCCCGCCTTCGCATGGCCGACCCGGAGACGGGTGCGGTCCGCGAGGTCCTGATGGAGCGGGTGGAGACGTTCTTCGAATCCGGCAACGACATGGTCAACTGGCATGTCCTCCCGGAGTCCAACGAAGTGCTCTGGTATTCGCAGCGGGACGATTGGGGCCACCTCTACTTGTACGACCTGGCCAGCGGCCGCTTGAAGCGACAGGTGACCTCCGGTGACTGGAACGTGCTCCAGGTCAGACACATCGACCATGATCAACGTCAGGTGTATTTCACCGGGGCGGGTCGTGAGCCGGGTGACCCCTATTTCGAGTACTTCTACCGCGTCGGGTTGGACGACGGACGGGTCTCGCTCTTGTCGCCGGACAGCCTGCACCACGACATCGCCACCTCACCCACGGGTCGCTGGTTCGTGGATTCCGGCTCGACCCCGGTCGATCCTGGGCGGGTGGTGCTCCGGGACGCACGCGGGCGCGAACGGATGGTGCTGGAGCGACCGTCCAGCGCGGCCCTCCTGGCGGCGGGCTGGAAGCCCCCCATCCCGTTCACGGTAAAGGCGCGCGACGGCGTCACCGATCTGTACGGGCTCATGTACACGCCCAGCACCCTGGATCCGGCCAAGAAGTACCCGGTCGTCAACTACATCTACCCGGGCCCGCAGACGGGCTCGGTCGGGAGTCGGACCTTCAACTCGGCGCGTCGTGATCATCAGGCATTGGCCGAGCTGGGCTTCATCGTGGTCGAGCTCGATGCCATGGGCACGCCCATGCGGTCCAAGTCGTTCCACACCGCCTACTACGGCAACATGGGTGACAACGGTCTGCCCGATCAGGTCGCCGGCATCCGCCAGCTCGCTACCGATCGGCCCTGGATGGACCTCGACCGCGTGGGCATCTGGGGCCACAGCGGGGGTGGCTTCGCGTCCACGGCGGGCATTCTGCGCTTTCCCGACTTCTACAAGGTGGCGGTCTCGCAGGCGGGCAATCACGACAATCGCAACTACGAAGACGATTGGGGTGAGAAGTGGCAGGGCCTGCTGAAGACCCTCTCCGACAGCACCACGTCCTATGACAACCAGGCCAACCAGCTGCTGGCCGGGAACCTCAAGGGCAAGCTGCTGCTTGCCCACGGCACCATGGACGACAACGTGCCCCCGTCCAACACCCTGGTGGTCGCAGACGCCCTGATCGCGGCCAACAAGGACTTCGATCTCATCATGATGACGAACCGTCGTCATGGGTTCGCCATGGAGCCGTACATGATGCGACGGCGCTGGGACTACTTCGTGAAGCACCTGCTGGGAGCAGAACCACCCAAGGAGTTCGAGTTCGGCCGGCGGCCCGTGTCGTGATGCGCCCAGGGCGGCGCTGATCCGACACCAGGATGCGCCGTCGAGAATTCGGCCCACCCGGGCCATATGGCGCTGGAGCGGAAACACGGAACGAGGCGAGGCTTCTATGCTGCGAGTGGACAATGCCGGACACTTGCGGTAGACATTGAAGTCTGCCGAGTGCGCATCCTCGAAGGCAATCGAGCCGTGGCGCTGCCGACAATGCGGTGGCCCGTGTCGATCAAAGGGAGTCATGAACCGACCAGCCGACACCACTCCGATCTCCACCACCGACCTCTCTCCTGCAGTCGCAGCGCGCGTCGACCAGATCTGGTCGATGGCCTACCAAGCCCGGACCAAAGACGACCTCAAGCGCCTCTACGCGAAGTGGGCCACGACGTACGACGAGGACCACGAAGCGATAGGCTTCTTCGGCCATCACAGGACCGCCGATGTCCTCGCGCGCCACCTGACCCGGCCTGATGTCGCGCGCGTGCTCGATGCCGGCGCAGGAACCGGCGCCGGCGGCGAGGCCCTCCGGGAGGTGGGCTTCCAGGAGATCCACGCCTTGGATCTGTCCAGCGAGATGTTGGAGGTCGCGCGCGCAAAGGGCGTCTACTCCGAGCTCGGTGTGGCCGATCTGAGTCTACCGGTGGACAAATACCGAGCGGGGGCGTTCGACGCCGCCGTCCTGGTGGGTGTGTTCTCCTATGGGCAGGCACCGGCGGCGGCGCTGGACGAGGTGTTGCGCCTGGTTCGCCGCGGCGGTCTCATCACCTTCACGATGCGCTCCGACTTCTACGAAGAGGACGCGATGGGCTTCCGCACCCACATGCACCAGCTCGAGGAGCTCGGGGCCTGGACGCTGGTGGAACGGACCGAGCCTGCCCCCTACCTGCCCGGCAAGGACCCCGACGCCACCTTCTCCGTCTGGTGCTATCGCGTCACGGGTGCGGTGCTTCCTCCACCAGGGGATGCCTTCGAAGACGCGGCTCGCGAAGCGTTCGACCCCGACTCGGACGTGGTCCACTTCGACCACGCATGGATCTGGGATTCGACGGCGTCCCGCCTGTATGAGCGCTACACTCGCTCGGACGAGTACTATCTGACGGACTGCGAGGAAGAGATCCTACGCGATCACGCCAAAGAGATCTGGGAGGACGAATCCCTCCTCATCGAGCTGGGATGTGGCTCGGCCCGCAAGATCTCCCATGTCTTGGCGGTATGCGCAGAGGCCTCGGCGGCGCCGGTGCGGTACATGCCGATCGACGTCTCGCACGGCGCACTGGCTGCGACTCGGGCGGAGATCGGGCGGCGGTACGGGGCCCGGGTCCGCGTCGAACCGCGGCAGGGTATGTTCGAGGACGTGCTCTCCGCGATTCCCAAGAGCCCCAAGAAGCTCTTGTTCTTCCTGGGATCCTCGCTCGGAAACCTGGAGTCGCTGGAGGAGACCGTGGCGTTCTTGCGTAGTATCCGGGATCGGATGGGGCACGAGGATCGCCTGATCGTGGGCGTCGACCTGGACAAGGACTCGAGCGTGCTGGACGCCGCCTACAACCAGAACGAGGCCTGCCGGAAGTTCTTCGTCCACATGATCCGGCGGGTGAACCGTCACCTGGGAGCCGACTTCGATCCCCGCGCATTCGACTTGGCCTCCACGTACGTCGAGGAAGCGGAGTACGAGGGGATCGGCACGCGCCGCATGAACCTGCGAGTGGCACCACGGTCGGCGCAGAGCAGCTGGATTCGGGCGCTCGGCGAGGAGGTGCGGCTGGAGCCCGGGCACCCCATCCAGGTGGGGATTTCCAGGAAGTTCACGCCGGCGGCGCTGCGGCGGCTGGCCGCGGTGGCCGGCATGCGGCTCCGGAAGCAGTGGCTCGACCGGAGGGGCTGGTTCTCGCTGAACGAGATCGTGCCGGAGCACGCACCCGCGTGATCCGGTTGGACGGGCTCTCCCGCTCCTTCACGCAGGATGGGCGTGAGACGACCGCCGTCGACAATGTCTCTCTCGACGTCGCTGCCGGGGAAAGCCTCTGCCTGATCGGAGAAAGCGGCTGCGGCAAGACCACCACCCTACGCTTGATCAACCGCCTGCTCGAGCCAACCGCGGGCCGGGTTCTCGTCGAAGGGAAGGACACGGCCACCGTGGATCCCATCGCCCTGCGGCGACGCATGGGCTACGTGGTCCAGAGCGGGGCCCTTTTCCCGCACCTGACGGTGCGGGCCAATATCGGTCTGCTTCCGCGACTGGAGGGATGGGAACGGGCACGGGTCCGTGCACGGGTGGACGAGCTGCTCGAGTTGGTTCGACTCTCGCCGCGCGACTTCGGGCACCGGTTTCCGTCCGAACTGTCCGGCGGTCAACGCCAGCGGGTAGGCGTTGCCCGCGCCCTGGCCCTCGATCCGGACATCCTGCTGATGGACGAGCCGTTCGGTGCGCTGGACCCCCTCACGCGACGGGAGCTGCAGGAGGAGTTCCATGCGCTCAAGCACACCGTGCAAAAGACGTTCGTGATCGTCACCCACGACCTGAACGAGGCGTTCTTCCTGGGCGATCGCGTCGCGCTCATGGCGCGAGGTCAGCTGCTGCAAACCGGTACCATCGATGATTTCCGGCACTCCCCCGCCACGCGCGAGGTGCACCGCTTCCTCGTGCGTCACCTGGAGGAAGCGGGTGTCACCGCGTAGGGCCGCCCTGACGGCGCTGCTGGCGCTGGCCCTCACTCCGCTTCGCGCGGTGGATCTGCAGGGCCAGGAATCCACGATTACGATCGCGAGCAAGAACTTCACGGAATCGGCGGTGCTCGCGGAGATCATGGCGCAGCTGCTGCGGGCCCGCACGGACCTGCAGGTCGTGCACCGCAGCGGCCTCGGTGGCACGCTCGTGTGCTTCCAGGCGCTGCGCAGTGGAGAAGTGGATCTCTATCCCGAGTACACCGGGACCGGATGGTCGATCATCCTCGAGCGCCAGGAGCGGATCTCCGACCGCCTCCGCACTTTCCTCGAGGTCCAAGAGGCCTTCGCCGACCGCTACCAACTCACCTGGTTGTCCCCTTTCGGGCTGAACAACACCTACGCCCTGGCCATGTCTCCTGCGCGTGCCGACGAGCTCGGGGTACAGCGCATCTCGGATCTGGCGCGTGTCGGTGACCGAGTCGCAGCGGGGTTCAGCATCGAGTTCATGAGCCGTCAGGATGGGTGGCTGGGTCTGGCCCCGTTCTACGGTCTCGAGTTGAGCAGTGCCCGCTCCCTGGAGCATGGCCTCGCCTATGAGGCGATCCGAACTGGAGCGGTCGACCTGATCGACGCGTACAGCACCGACGGGAAGCTCCTGCGATACGATCTCCGAGTGCTGGAGGACGATCGCGGCTTTTTTCCGCCGTACAACGCGGCGCCGCTGATTCGCGCGGCTACCCTCGAGCGACATCCCGAGATTCGGGGCGTGCTGGATCTGCTGGCATTCAGGCTCCCCAACGACCGCATCATGGCGTTGAACGACGCCGTCGAAGCGGAGGGTGCGGACGCTGCCGACGTCGCGCGGGAGTTCCTCGAAGAGGAGGGCCTTCTCGATGCGACGGCCGCCTCCGAGGAAGCCCGACAGTCACGCTCTGAGGGGAGCTTCCTGCAGTTCTTCTTCTCCCGCTGGCGGGAGACTGGACGCCTGAGCCTCGAGCACCTTCAGCTCACGCTGATCTCCGTTCTGCTGGCGACCCTCCTGGCGGTGCCGCTGGGGATCTGGATCACCCGCCACCCGCTCAGCCAGCGTCTCAGCCTCGGCGCGGCCGGGGCCGTCCAGACCGTCCCGAGCCTGGCGCTGCTCGCCTTCATGATCGCGGTGCCAGGCCTGGGCCTCTCGGCTCGCTCGGCGATCGTGGCGCTGTTCCTGTATTCGGTGCTCCCCATCCTGCGGAACACCTTCACCGGAATTCGGGACGTGAACCCCGTGCTGGTCGACGCGGCGCGCGGCCTGGGACTCACGGAGCGGCAGATCCTGCTCCGGATCCGACTGCCCATCGCCACCCGCACCATCCTGGCGGGCATCCGCACCGCGACCGTGATCAGCATCGGAGTCGCGACGCTGGCGGCGTTCATCGGTGCAGGCGGCCTCGGTGAGCCCATCGTCACCGGCCTCTATCTCAACGACACCCGGCTGATCCTGGCGGGCGCACTCCCGGCCGCCGTGCTGGCCCTGCTTGCGGATGCGCTGTTGGGCCGGCTCGAGCGCTACCTCACACCGCGGGGGTTGGAAGCCGCGGCATAGGCGGGGGCCAGGGGCCGCCGCGGTGCGGTCAGCCCGCCCGGGGCCAGAGGGGTCGGTCCGGTTCGATGGGGGAGTCGCTACGGCGCTCCAGCCAGGAGAGCATGGCCGGCACCGGAGAGATGCCCTGCTCTTCCAGGGCCCGCGTGCCGAAGCGGACGTTGAACTCCAACAGGTAGGGGTACCCGTCCACCCAGGCGATGTCGAATCCGGCGTGGTCGAGACCCAGTGTGGTGGCCACCTGCTCCGCGAAGGAGAGCGCTTCAGCAGGCACACCGCCGAACACCACCGCTCCACCTTGGGCCACGTTGTTGTAGAAGGCACCTTCGGTAGCCACCCGCCAATACGCGGTCAGCACCTGATCGCCCACCCACACCACCCGCAGGTCACGGTCGATGGGCAGGTGCTCCTGCACGTACAGCTCGTCCCGATGCTCATGGTAGGCACGCCAATCGGCGCGTCCGCCCACGAGCCAGACGCCCCGCCCCATGCTGTTCCTGCGGTCCTTGGCGACGAAGGGAAAGGACAGCTCGTCCAGGACCTGCTCCCGTGCCCAGGCTTCGTTGGGGAGGATCAATGTACGAGGGGTGTGCCGAGGAAAGGCCGCCTCGAAGGCGCGGGTCATCTCCACCTTGTCGTGCCCCAGATGGTAGGTGGCCACGTTGGGGAAGATGCGCTTCTTCCACGCATAGGCGAGCGCGTTCACCTGCCAATAGGCAGGAAACAACACCCATTCCGCCGCGCGCACGATCTCCTGCTCGCGGAACCAGGCTTCGGGCTTGAGCGCACGCACGCCCGGTAGGCCCAGTGTGCGCAGGGGATCGAAGGAGACGAGACGCATGGAGTCGGACTGCCCGCCTCCGAGACGGGGACATCCCGCTCGTGGAGCGCAGAGAAGCTAGGTACAGAGGGGGCGGAGTGGAATCGCCGGGATTGACGAACCTCCCGACGACGATACTTTGTGTTGTAGAGTACTCTACATTGCGAGGTCCCCATGGCGAACGTCGCTGGCCCTGGTACCCACCCCTGGCCGTCCCCCCGATCCCGTCCCTCGTTCCGGGAGGCGGCGCGGCTGGCCCGCTCAGCGCTGGCGCTGGGCGTGCTGGCCGACCTCCTTCTCCGCTCGCAAGCGCCCGGCCTGAATGTGCTGCTGTGGTTGCTGGCGTGGGCGCTGGCCGCCCGCCTGGAGGCGCGCGCGGGCACCGCCCCACCGGCGCCTCTGTGGCCGCTGCTTCTCGTGGTCGGCGCGGGGCTGGGCGTGATGTGGCGGGATTCAGACTTCCTCCGCCTCGCCTATCTGGGCCTGATCGCCGGCGGCATGGCACTGGCGGTGTCCGGTGCCGGGACCGGCCGACCCTTGGCGAGCGGCTCGGCCGCGCTCCTGGGCGCAGTCCGCCGCCTGACGAGGGCGAGTGCGGCCGGGGCGTTCCCCATGCTTCCTGTGCTGTGGCAGGGAGGTCGCGAGGCGAGCGGTCGGACCCCCCCAGCCGTCCGCGCCCGACGCGCCTCCGTGTTGCGTGGGATCCTGCTCGGGCTTCCTCTGGTGGCGGTGTTCGGTCTTCTCCTCGCTTCCGGAGATCCCGTCTTCAACTACTACGTCCAGGGGCTGTTCACCTGGGATCTCGATGCGCTGCTGCGCCGGGGCTGGATCATCACCGTGTTCGGTTGGCTGGCCGCCGGGACCCTGATGGCGCTCTGGTCGTCCCGGCAGGAGGGGCCGCCGCCCGAGCCCGCGACGCCCCGGCTGGGCGGCACGGAGATCGTGGTGGCGCTGTCGCTGCTCCAGCTGCTGTTCGCCGCCTTCCTGGCAGTACAGGCGAGCGCGCTGTTCGGTGGCGCCGACTACGTGCTCCACACGCTGGATCTCACCTACTCGGCGTACGCACGGAGCGGATTCTTCCAGCTGGTCGCGGTCGTGGCTCTGTGCGTGCCCCTGCTGGTCGCCGCGGATTGGGTGGCCGGGGCGAGGGCGCCGGACCGCCGCAGTCGGGTGCACACGCTCTCTGCACTGCTGCTCGCCTCCGCAGGCGTGATGCTGGTCTCGGCGTTCGCGCGGATGCGATTGTACCAGAGCTTCTTCGGTCTCACGGAACTGCGGTTCTACACGCAGGTGTTCATGGCGTGGCTGGCGCTCGTGCTCGTGTGGACGGGTCTTACGATCGCGCGAGGCCGTCGCTCTGCGTTCCTGCCCGTGTGCGCGTGGAGCGCCCTCGTATTGCTCGGCGCCGTGACGGTTGCCAATCCCGATGCGGTCCTCGTGCGTGCGAACGCCCGACGCGGCCCGGGCAGCGTCCAGGGCCTCGCGATCTCGTCAGACCCCACCGGCTTCGACGTCGACTACGCCGCGTCGCTCAGCGCCGATGCCGTCCCGGCGCTCCTGTCTGTCCTCCCGTCGCTCCCTCCCGACCAGGCCTGCGTTGTGAGGACGCGCCTGCAGGAGCGCTGGGGCCACGCCGCCACCGACGGGTGGCGCGGCTGGAACTGGTCCCGCTGGCGCGCGCGGCAACACCTGGGAGCGGTACGCGGTGCGTGGGGAACGCCGGACTGCGCGACCGGACCGGGCTCGGACGGCGATGGGAGACCGAACCCTCCCCCCACCCGGCTCGCGCCCGTACCTTAGCGCGCGTCGCCCCCCCCGTTCCGCCGAACCGGTCCAGACTCCGAAATGAGCCAGCAGCCCGCGTCCCGTCCCGCCCCCGACCTCGAACGACTGATGATCGACGCGGTGCGCGTCCTCTCGATGGATGCGGTGCAACGCGCCAACTCCGGGCATCCGGGGACGCCCATGGCCCTGGCACCGCTGGGCTACCTGACCTGGACGCGGCACCTGAAGCACAATCCAGGGAACCCCGCCTGGCTCGACCGCGATCGTTTCGTGCTCTCCTGTGGTCACGCTTCCATGCTCCTGTATTCGCTGCTTCACCTGACCGGATACGGCCTGTCCCTGGAGGACCTGAAGCACTTCCGGCAGTGGGGATCGCTCACCCCCGGCCACCCCGAGTACCGGCACACCGCCGGCGTCGAGACCACGACCGGTCCCTTGGGGCAGGGAGTCTCGAACTCGGTGGGGATGGCTCTGGCGGAGCGGTGGCTGGCCGCACGCTTCAACCGACCGGGCCACACGATCATCGACCACCGCACCTGGGTCTTCTGCTCCGACGGCGACTTGATGGAGGGCATCTCCCACGAAGCCGGCGCCATCGCGGGTCACCAGGAGCTGGGCAAGCTGATCTGGATCTTCGACGACAACGGCATCACCATCGACGGCTCCACCACGTTGGCCAGTCGCACCGATCAACTGGCTCGTTTCGCCGCATACGGGTGGCACGTGCAGCGGGTCGAGGACGGGAACGATCTGGCGGCCATCGACGCGGCGCTGACCGCGGCCGCCAACGAAACCAGTCGGCCTTCCCTGATCGCGCTCCAGACGGTGATCGGATTCGGCAGCCCCCACCTGGCCGGCTCCGAGCAGACGCACGGCGCGCCGTTGGGCGAGGCCGAGATCGCCGCCACCAAGGCCAACCTCGAGTATCCCAGCACCGAGCCGTTCTGGGTCGATCCAGGAGCCCGTGCCGAATGGCGCAAGACCGCGGAGCGCGGCCGCGCGGCCGAGGCGGACTGGAGCGCTCGCTTCGAGCGCTACCGCGCCGAGCATCCGGAGCTCGCCGCCGAGCTCGAATCCTTGATGGCTGGTGAGTTACCCGCCGGCTGGGACGCCGAGCTCGAAGGGTTGGGCACTTCGGCCAAGCCGGACGCCACCCGCAACCACTCGGGTCGCATCATCCAGGGCCTTGCGGCCCGCATCCCCAATCTCGTGGGCGGCTCCGCCGACCTGGCCGGCTCCAACAAGACGACCATCAAGGATACGCAACCGCTGCTGCCGGCTTCTCCCGCTGGACGGAACGTCCACTATGGCGTCCGCGAGCACGCTATGGGCGGCATCATGAACGGCATGGCCCTGCATGGCGGCCTCAGGCCGTTCGGGGGCACGTTCCTGATCTTCTCCGACTACATGCGGCCGTCCATCCGCCTGGCCGCGCTCATGGAGCTTCCGGTCGTCTACGTCTTCTCGCACGACTCCATCGGGCTCGGCGAAGACGGTCCCACGCACCAACCCATCGAACAGCTCGTGGCTCTGCGGTCGATTCCGGAACTGGTGGACCTGCGCCCCTGCGACGGGCCGGAGACGCTGGAAGCGTGGCGGGTCGCCGTGGAGCGAAAGGGTCCCACCTTCCTGGCGCTGACCCGGCAGAGCGTTCCCATCCTGGATCGGGCAGTCGAGGGGGGCGCGGCAGCAGGGCTTCGGCGGGGCGCGTACATCCTGGTCGAGGCCTCCGGAGGCACCCCGGACGCACTCGTCATCGCCAGCGGCTCGGAGGTCGGTCTGGCGATCGAGGCCCGCGCCCAGCTCGAGCGGGAGGGGATCCCCACCCGCGTGGTCTCCATGCCCAGTTGGCGCCTCTTCGCGGAGCAAAGCGCCGACTATCGGGAATCGGTCCTGCCCTCCGCAGTGCGTGCACGAGTATCGGTGGAGGCCGGGACCACGCTGGCCTGGGAGCGCTGGGTCGGCCCGGAAGGCGCCAGCATCGGCATCGACCACTTCGGCGCCTCCGCACCGGCAGACGAGCTTTACCGCCGATTCGGGGTGACGGCCGAGGCGGTGGTGGAGGCGGCTCGGGCCCGGGTGAGCCTCCAGCGGTCCGCCTAGCCGAGCTCGACGGGGCCACCGCTCCGTACGCGGTCGAGCGACTGGGCGCCCGGGGCCCCTGCCCGCTGCCCTCCCACCTGTCCGATCCCCGCCCCGAAAGGCGCGCTACGGACGGAACGCGGCTTGCACCCGAACGCTGCCGCGGGCGTTGCCCCCCCACCTGAGGGTTGATCCTGGGGAGCGACCGCCCGAGCGTGTTGCAGGACCGCACCATCCCCGTGCCAAGGGCGCCCCATGAGCCAGATCCCCGATTCGGACCGGCCGGCCGCGGGCCCGACCGCCACGACCGCCGCCCACCCCTCCCCCGATTCCAGCCTCGCCGAGACAGCGGCGGTCTCAGCCAAGGCCCGAAGCCGCGACGCCGAACGTCTCACCCTCTGGTTCCGGGAGGTGGGGATGAACGACACCGCAGTGGTGGGGGGAAAGGCCGCATCGCTCGGCGAGATGTACACGGCGCTGGTGGCGAAGGGGCTCCGGGTACCCAACGGATTCGCAACCACGGTGGCGGCCTACCGCCGCTTCCTGGACGCTCCCATGCCTCGAGGGACCTGGGACGCGGTGCCCGAGGTGGAGCATGTAGGCCGCCCGCGCCTGGAAGCGCAGCGCGCGGGTACGCTGCGCGAGGCCCTCGGCTTGCTGTTCCACGATGCACCGACGGACGATCACCTGGCCATGCACGGCCGCACGGAGTTGGCCCGTGCCTTCGTGCGGGCTACGCCTCTACCGGAAGAGGTGCGCCAGGCCATCGGAGACGGCTACCAACGGCTGATCGACGAGTACGGCCCGGATGTGGATGTGGCCGTGCGCTCTTCGGCCACGCGTGAAGACTCGACCATGGCCTCCTTCGCCGGCCAATACGAATCGTTCCTCAACATCCGCGGCATGCAGCCGGTGCTGGACGCCTGGAAGGGCTGCGCCGCCAGCGCCTTCACGGAGCGGGCCGTGGGCTACCAGCTCTCCAAAGGCATGGACCCGCTCGAGGGCGCCCTCTCCGTCGTGATCATGAAGATGGTCCGCTCGGACCTGGCTTCTTCCGGCGTGATGTTCACGATCGATCCCGACTCGGGGAATCCGAACATCATCCATGTCAGCTCCACCTACGGCTTGGGAGAGCTGGTCGTGCAGGGCAGCGTGTCGCCGGACACCGTGCTGCTTTGGAAGGACGCGCTGCGCAAGAACCGTTTCCCCATCGTGCACCGCACCCTGGGGGCCAAGGACCGCAAGATGGTCTACTCGATGCAGGGGGGCACGGCCACCGAAAGCGTCGACGTCGAGGCCAGCCGCCGGCGTCAGTGGTCGCTCCGCCGCGAGGAGGTCGTGGAGCTGGGGCGCATGGCCCTGCTGATCGAGGAGCACTATGGGCGGCCCATGGATATCGAATGGGCCAAGGACGGCTACACGGGCGAGCTGTTCATCGTGCAGGCCCGACCCGAGACCGTGCACGGCGAGAACGGGCGGAGCCGGCTGCGCACCTACAAGATGGATGCGGCGCTGGTGCGCTCCCTCAAGAGCCACGGCAAGGTGCTGGCGACCGGAAGCGCCGTGGGCACCCGGATCGCATCCGGCAAGGTGCGCGTCTACAAGAGCTACGAGGAGGTCATCGTCCGCAAGCGTGCTCTCCGCAATCAGATCAAGGACGGTCGCGCGCTGTCGGAGATCCCGCCCGAGCAACATGTGTTCGATCCCGGGGACGTTCTGGTCACCGAGATGACCACGCCGGATTGGGAACCTCTGATGAAGGAGGCCTCCCTCATCGTCACTGAAAAGGGTGGGCGAACCTCGCACGCGGCCATCGTGGCCCGTGAGTTCGGGATCCCTGCCATCGTCGGCTGCGAGGACGCCACCAAGCTCCTGCAGCCCTTGATGACGGTGACCGGCTCCTGCGCGGAGGGAGAGACGGGCTATGTGTACGAGGGAAGTCACCCCTTCACGGTCGAAGAAGTGGACATCGGCGACATCGGAGAGCTCGACACCCAGGTCAAGCTCAACGTGGGCTTTCCGGACAAGGCGCTGCACGATGCCATGCTGCCCTCCGACGGCGTGGGTCTGGCACGCCTCGAGTTCATCCTGACCGCACAGGTGGGTATCCACCCGCTGGCGCTGCTGTACTTCGAGGAGCTGCGCGACTATGCGGGAGGGGGAAGCCTGGCGCCCGAGCTGGAGCCCTACCGCGAACGGTTGGAACGGGAAGGCAGGAAGGAGCTGCGCGCTCTGGTGGGAGCCATCGAGCGGCGTACCCCGGGCTATGCCGACCGGCGCGAGTTCTTCGTGGACCAGGTCCGCTACGGTGTGGCCTTGATCTGCGCGGCCTTCTATCCACGTCCCGTGCTGGTCCGACTCTCCGATCTCAAGTCGAACGAGTACCGCGACCTCCTGGGGGGCCGCCTGTTCGAGCCGGTCGAAGAGAATCCCATGATCGCCTGGCGAGGTGCGTCACGATACCTGGATCCCGCCTTTACTCCGGCATTCGACATGGAGTGTGACGCCCTCCGCTTCGTCCGCCAACAGATCGGGCTCGACAACCTGCAACTGATGGTGCCCTTCTGCCGCTCTCCCGAGGAGGGCAAGGCCGTGGTCCAGCTGCTGGACGAACGCGGCCTCTCCTATCGGGCCGGCGTGCCCCTGTTCCTGATGATCGAGCTCCCGTCCAACGTCATCGAGGCGGAGCGCTTCATCGACGAGATGCAGCTCGCCGGCGGTTCGGTGGGATCGAACGACCTGGTCCAGACCGTGTACGCGGTGTCACGCGACGACCTCGAGCACTACCGGCACCCGGTCGACGCCCGCTCGCCGGCCGTGAAGTCCATGATCCGGAGCGCGGTGGGGGCTTTCCAGGCGCGCGGCCTGGAGATCGGCATCTGCGGCCAGGCTCCGTCGGACTACCCGGACGAGATCCCGGCCTTCCTGGTGGAGACTGGGATCACCTCGATGTCCGTGACTCCGGACACACTGATCCGGGTGCGCGTGGCGGTGGCCAACGCAGAGAAGCGAGCACGGGAGGACGCCTAGGACCGCAGGGGTCGGCACGGGGCGGGCCGAAGCCGGCGGGCGCGCCTGCTCCACGAACGCGCCTGGACGCCAGCGGGCGACCCTGAGCACGAACGCGGGCGCCCCTGAAACACGAACGGGGTGGAGGAACAATCCTCCACCCCGTTTCCTTCTGGAGCGCGAGCCTGTGATCAGCGCTTGGCCAGCAGGTCGCGGATCTCCGTCAACAGCTTGACGTCCGCAGGAGGCTCTGCCGGCGGGGGCGGCGCAGCCTCCTCCTTGCGCTTCGCGGCGTTGTAGCCCTTGACGAGCATGAACGTCGCGAAGGCGACCATCAGAAACGTGATGATCTCGTTGATGAACTTGCCCCAGTTGAGGGTGACGGCCCCGGCCTCCGCCGCTGCGGCCATCGTCGCATACGGTCCGGCGGGAGTCCCCTCCTTGAGGACCAGGAACAACTGGGAAAAGTCGAGGCCTCCCACCCCCAGCCCGACGACGGGGCTGACGACGTCGGCCACCAACGAACCCACGACGGTCGAAAACGCGGCACCGATGATGATGCCGACCGCCATGTCGAACATGTTGCCCTTCAGGGCAAACTCCTTGAACTCCTTGAGCACCTGAACCTCCCTTCTGAGGTGCCAGTGTCCAGCCGAGCCCGGCGATTCCGCCGGTGCCCGACTCCCCTGCGTTGGAGCGTGCGGGCAACCTAGGCTGGTCGCTGCAGGCCCGCCACGCCCCACCACACTTCGGTCCTTGCGCCTCCGGTCCCATCTGCGTTGTTTGCTCCACCGCAATGGACACGATCGGCGCCTTGGATGCCGACCCTGGACCCCACCCCCCGAGGACTACACGCCCGATGCAGGACGATCGGACTGGCCTCTCCTCCCTGACGGACGACCAGTTGGTGCAACGTAGCCGCGAAGGTGGCCAGGGAGACCTGGGCGCCTTCGACGAGCTGGTCCACCGCTATCAGGAGCGTACCGCGGCAAACTGCCGGTATTTGACCGGCTCGCCCGACGATGCCCTGGACCTGACCCAGGAAGTGTTCGTCAAGGCCTACTTCGGACTGCAGCGCTTCGAGCAGAGGTCGCAGTTCAGCACCTGGCTGCAAAGGATCAAGGTGAACCACTGCCTCAACTTCATGAAACGCCGCCGCCGCCAACGGCTGGAGCCTCTGGACGACATCCCGACCGGAGCATCCGAGGCGTTGCACGTCGCACCGCAGGCGGAGCGTACGCTGCAGCTGGAGTCCGAGCGGCACACGATCCGCCGGGTGCTGGATCAGATGAACGACACCTTGAGGGTCCCGTTGGTCATGTGCGATATGGACGAGCTTTCGTATCAGGAGATCGCCGATGAGCTTGGGATCGGGCTCTCCGCGGTGAAGATGCGGATCAAGCGCGGGCGGGAGGAGTTCCGACGTCGCTACGAGGAGTTGCACCACGTCACCGCGATGGCGAGCTGAGGGACGGATGGTGGACGACACGAGCGACGCGAACGAGGATCCCGGAGAGGACGCCCTCGGGGCCCCCGTGGGGGAGTTGCGCGCCCTGCGCGACCCGGTGCCATCGACGCTGTTGGGGCGCGTGCACAACTCGATCCGACGTCGCGAGTTGGCCGCGGACGTAACGCGTTTCTCGCTCTGGACCCCTTTTCTCGTGCTCCTCGAGTACCTGACCGTGCTCTTCGAGGCCTTCGGGCCAAAACCGGGCTCCGGGCCCGATCAGGAGTCCAGCTAGCCTTCCAGCCGTGAACCACAGCGAGCGGGCAAGATGAACGAAATGCGTGAACAGCTTATCCAGGCCTTCCGCGATCTGGGACTGGCGCTGGCAGCCGGAGTACCCAAGGCCGTCGTGGCCTTGCTCCTCCTCATCCTGGCAGTGGTGGTCTCCCGGGTCGTGGCCTGGATTCTGGGAACGGTGCTGCGGCGCGTGGGCATCGACGCGCTGATCGCGCGGGCCGGATTGGACCAGACCCTGAAGCGCCTGGGCGTGGGGGCGCCGCTCAGCGTGATCCTGCCCAAGGTGGCGTACTACCTGCTCCTCGTCCTGCTGGCACGGGCCGCCGCCGACGGGCTAGGGCTGACGTCGGTCTCCGAGGCCATCGGCACCTTCATGGGCTATCTGCCCAACGTCTTCGCCGCCGTGGTGATCCTGGTGCTGGGCAGCGCCGCGGCCCAGTTCGCGGGGCGGGCGGTCACCCAAGCCGCCACCAACTCAGGCATCGAGTTCGCCGGTTCGCTGGGCGGGATGGTCAGTGGGGTGGTGCTGGCCATCGTCGGAATCATGGCCATCGGCCAACTCCAGGTGGAGACCGACATCGTGCGCATCGTGGTCACCTCCCTGCTCGCGGCCATGGTCCTGGGATTCGGACTCTCCTTCGGCCTGGGAAGCCGTGAGGTCACGCGCAACATCATCGCCGGCTTCTACGCTCGAAAGACCTTCCAGATCGGCGAGGAGATGGAGATCCGTGGCGAGCGGGGAGTGCTGACCGCCATCACACCGACGCAGACCATCCTCGACCAGGCCGGTCGCACGGTCGCAGTGGCCAACTCCACGTTTCTGGAGGAGGTCGTGAAGCAGGGGTAGGGCACGATTCCCCTTCTCAGGCACCCTGCCGAATGTGACTTTCTTCCCATGATGTGCTTCTGAACCGCTGGGCGCCGGACGTGGCGCCTGCGGTCCAACACAGTGGAGAAGGAGTCAGGACATGGCAGGGTTCAGGCGCAGCACTCCCGGGCTGATGGTCGTCGCCATCCTCGCGCTCGGGACCGGTTCCGCAGCGGCCCAGGACGACCGGCCGGTCGGGTGGACAGACCAGGCCGAGCTCACGTTCGTGATGACCGCAGGCAACGCCTCCTCGAGCACTTTCGGACTCAAGAACGCCTTGACGCACTATTGGCCCACCTCGTCGTTCCAGCTGTCGGCGGGCGGGGTCCGCACCGAGTCGGGACTCACCACGCGCACGGCGACGGGCTCGCAGCAGAGCTTCCAGATCCAGGAGACCACCGACAAGGAACTCACGGCCGAGAACTACTTCGTGCGGTCGCGCTACGACCACAAGCTCGACGGAGCGTACCTCTTCGGCGGGGCGGGCTGGGACCGGAATACCTTCGCGGGTATCCAGAACCGCTACGGATTCGTGTCCGGCGCGGGCAAGGCCTGGGTGGACTCGGAGGAGCGCCGCTTCAAGACGGATCTTGGTGTCACCTACACCATCCAGGATGACGTGGTGGCCGACCCCAGCGTGGAGGATTCCTTCCTCGGCTTGCGAGCCTCCTACGACGCCTTCCGCAAGCTCACCGAGACGACCGCGTTCGCCAGCGTTCTGACCATGGACGAGAACCTGAACGAGACGTCCGACCTGCGCGCCGATTGGGTCAACTCGTTGACCGTGGCGATGTCGCAGCGCCTCGCCCTCAAGACCAGCTTGCAGTTGCTGTTCGACAACCAGCCGGCCCTGGTCTCGGTGCCCTTGAGCGCCGGCGGCACGGTGTTGGCCCCTCTGGGCAAGACCGACTCGGTCTTTACGGTCGCGATCGTGGCCAACTTCTGAGACCAGGGGCTGCCGGCTCACCCGGCGGTACCGAACGAAAGAGGCCGCCGGCTCCCTGAGCCGGCGGCCTCTTCTGTGATGCGGGGTGCGGAGGTCTGGTTACCAGCTCGACTTCCGGACTCCAGGGATCAGGCCTTCCAGAGCGTTGTCGCGGAACGCGATCCGGGAGAGTCCAAACCGCCGCAGGTAGGCCCGGGGACGCCCGGAGAACTGGCAGCGGTTGCGGATCCGCACCTTGGAGGCGTCGCGGGGCATGCGTCGGATCTTGGCCTGCGCCTCCCGCTTCTCGAGGGGCGTGGCGTTGGGGTCCTTCAGCACCGCGACCAACTCGCGCCGCCGGTCCGCGAAGCGCTGTACCAGCTCGCGACGCTTGTCGTTCTTTTCGATCTTGCCTTTCTTGGCCATACCGCTCTGATCCGGGCTCCAGTGGTTTCGAGCCTGGAAAGGTAGTCGCGGCGCCCCCGGGGGGACAAGGCGGGGGGCCGTCGGACGGGCACAGCGCCCCCTTGGGGCAGGTCACTGGAGCCGGAGGGACCCGGCCAGCAGCGGTCCCCGGGGATGGCGGGGGGTCCCGGCCCGGCGGGGCTCAGCGCGGGGGGTTGCCCCCGCTGGTGCCGGTCTGGGCTCGCATCCGCAGGGTGGCCCCACGGTGCTCCGCGGGTCGGATGGCTTCGATCCGCCCCCGCAGATGCACGCCATTGACCTCCCAGTTTCCGTTCGCTTGGAGCGAGTTCCCGAGCACACGTCCGCGGTAGACGGGTCCGCCCTCCACGGTGAACTCCAGGGAGCCGTCCGCGCGCATGACGCCCTCGATCACTCCGTTGCGTTTTTCCTGATACAGGACGGCGCCCAGGTAACTGCAGCGCACTTCGGCCCAGTACTGGCCGCCCAGCCCCTGTTCGGCTTCGAGCTCGATCAGGACAACGACGTTTTCAGCCAGGCAATGGTAGCCGTCCCCGGCCAGGACGATCCGGGGCGTTCGCCAGGCCCCGGCGACGTCAGGTGTTCCCCCGAGACCCAGGGCGATCGGCAGCAGGATGTCGAGCCAGCCCAAGGGTTTCTCCGGGTCGATGCGAACGCTCTTCCTGTCGCTTGCGAGGCGGCCGGAAAGGGGTCTAGGTTGTTGCGTCGTGTAAGTTGTTGGCGGTTCGGTCGTCCAAGACCGCCCCGCTTGTTGCTGGAGTATCGGATCAGGACGAACCGGAATTGACCAACGCCCCCGACGGTGACGTCCTCGCCGGTTTTCGCGACCGTCTGCGTCTCGCCATGAGCATCCGTGGCGTGACCCAGACGGAACTCGGAAAACGCATCGGCGTGCGACAGGCCACTGTGAGCCAATGGCTCAGCCGCACCAATCCCTCTGAGCCCAAGGCGGACCAGCTTCTTCGTCTCCCCGAAGCCCTCGGAATCAACGGCCACTGGCTGCTGACCGGCCGTGGCTCCATGGATGACACGCCGGGCGAAGTCGAAGCGAAGCTCGAGGCCATCCGTCGCATCCTGGACGTGGACGCAGCACGGGCCGCCGGGCAGCAGAGACGCTCGGAGCAACCGCGAGGGCGGCCGGACGGCGGGAACGGGCGGATCAGCCCAGGGCCCGGCACCGTCTGAGCGACCCAGCCGGCGCCTCCGCCGGTTTGCCAGCACGACTCCCACCTCGGTAGGCTGAGCGCCCCGTCGCTCCGGAATCCGAGGTGGAGGTCCCCATGATCCGCTCCGTCCCGAACGCCGCGCCCTGCTCCCGCCGCGTGGTCGGTGGGCTGTACGCAGTGGTCATCCCTGCTCTCCTGTGGCTCGCCGCGCCGCCTCCCGTGTCGGCACAGCAACCCCCGGACGGTCCACAGGCGGAGCGTCTGGGGGCCATGCAATGGCGTCTGGTGGGCCCCTTCCGGGGCGGCCGCTCCGTGGCGGTCTCCGGCGTCGCCGCGGACCCTGCGGTCTACTACTTCGGAGCGGCGGGGGGCGGCCTGTGGAAGACCACCGACCGAGGCGAGACGTGGAGCAACGTCTCCGACGGATACTTCCGCACCGGCTCGGTCGGAGCGGTCGCCGTCGCGGAGTCGGACCCCAACGTGGTCTACGTGGGCATGGGGGAGCACGCCGTGCGCGGCGTCGCCAACTCGCACGGGGACGGAGTCTACCGCTCGACCGACGCCGGCCGAACCTGGACCCACCTCGGCCTGGAGCGCACCCGCCAGATCTCACGAATCCGGGTGCATCCGCGTGATCCGGACCTCGTGTACGTTGCCGCACAGGGCGCCCCCGGGGCACCAACCGAAGAACGCGGCATCTATCGCTCCAGGGACGGAGGCGCCACCTGGCAGCGGGTCCACTTCGTGAGCGAGACGGCGGGCGCGGCCGATCTCGCCATGGACATGACCAATCCCCGCATCCTGTACGCAGCGTACTGGGACCACCTGCGTCTCCCCTGGCAGATGCGGTCGGGCGGTGAAGGCAGCGGCATCTGGAAATCCCGCGACGGAGGCGACACCTGGGAGCGCCTGGGCAACGGACTCCCCGCGCTCATGGGCAAGATCGGCGTCGATGTCTCACGCGCGAATCCCGACCGCGTCTTCGCGATCGTGGAGGCCGAGTCGGAGCAGGGCGGACTCTACCGCTCGGACGACGGAGGCCGGAGCTGGCGTCACGTCAACGCCAGTCGCGAGATCCAGACACGCTCCTGGTACTACATGGAGGTGTTCGCCGACCCCAACGACGAGAACACCGTCGTGGTCCTGAACGCACCCTTCCTGCGCTCGGTCGACGCGGGGGAGCACTTCTCCAACGTGCCGGTGCCGCACGGCGACAACCACGATCTCTGGATCAACCCGAACGACTCGGACATCCAGATCAACGCCAACGACGGTGGCGCCAACATCACCTTCAATGGTGGCCGCTCGTGGTCGACGCAGCAGAACCAGCCGACCGCACAGTTCTACCGTGTGATCACCGACCATCAGTTCCCCTATCACATCTATGGCGGGCAGCAGGACAACTCCGCCATCGGAATCGCCAGCGCCGCACCGGGTGGTATCACCTGGAGCGACTTCTATTCGGTGTCGGGATGCGAGAGCGCCTATCTGGCGTTCGACCCGGACGATCCCAGGGACGTCTTCGGGGGCTGCTATCAAGGACTGATCGATCGCTGGTCCCGCCAGACGCTTCGCTCCAAGCCGGTCATGGCCTACCCCTTCCTTGGGTTGGGCACCTATCCGCAGAACCAGAAGTATCGCTTCAACTGGAACGCGCCCATCGTCTCCTCTCCTCACGACGCGCGTGTGCTCTACCACGCAGGCAACGTCCTTCTCCAGAGCACGGACCGGGGGCAGAGCTGGGAGGAGATCTCTCCGGACCTCACGCGCAACGAGCTGGAGAAGCAAGGCGCGGGCGGCGCGCCGTTCACCAACGAGGGCGCGGGCGGCGAGAACTACAACACGATCATGTACGTGATCGAGTCGCCCCATGAGGTGGGCGTGCTCTGGGCAGGCTCGGACGACGGCCTCGTGCACCTGACGCGCGACGGAGGGGCGAACTGGGTCGACGTGACCCCGGACGACATCGGAGAGGGGATCATCAATTCGATCGAGGTCTCCCGTCACGACCCCGCGCGTGCCTACGTCGTGGCCACACGCTACAAGTTCAACGACTTCCGCCCCTTGATCTTCCGCACCGAGGACTACGGACGGTCCTGGGACCGCATCGTGCGCGGGATCCCCGACGAGCATTGGGTACGCGTGGTGCGGGAGGATCCGCTGCGCGCGGGAGTGCTCTACGCGGGTACCGAGATGGGGATGTTCCTGTCGTTGGACGATGGCGAGCACTGGGAGCGCTTCCAGCTGAATCTCCCGATCGTGCCGGTGACCGACCTTGCCTTCCAGGGCAACGATCTGATCGCGGCGACACAGGGACGTGGGTTCTGGGTGTTGGACGACCTCTCGCCCCTGCAGCAGCTCGGCGGACGCGAGCCGCTACCGCCCATGACCCTGCTGGCCCCGCGGCCCGCAGCGCTGGTGGCGTGGGGCGGCGGCGGTGACGGGCGTGCTGGCCAGAATCCGCCCACCGGACCGCAGATCTTCTACCACTTCGCCAACGCGCCCGACAGCCTCCTGACCCTGGAGATCCTGGACGGTGAGGGACGGATCGTGCGCGCCTGGGCCACCGATCCCGAACGCGCGGGGCTTTCCCAGCGGGACAGCCTGCCGGCGCCGCACGCCGGCCTCAACCGATTCGCCTGGGACTTCCGCCACCAAGGCCTCGAAGCCCTGGAGGGCTACCAGCACTATGGGAGCCTGAACGGTCGAGTGGCCGCACCCGGTTCCTACCAGGTGCGACTCACGCACGGACCCGACGTCCAGACCGCGATGTTCGACCTGCTGCCCGACCCACGTTGGCAGGTGACCACGTCGGACTTCGTGGCACAAGACCGGTTCCTGGCCGAGGCCCAGGCGCTGGTCGGCGAGCTCTACGAGTCGGTGCGCAGCCTGGCGACGGTCTCGGAGCAGGTGGATGCGCTCATCGCCAGCACCGGGGAGCATCCCCGCGCCGACACCATCCGGACCGCGGGCGAAGCGCTGGTGGAGAAGATCACGGGCTGGGAGGATCCGCTGGTGCAACGACGCCAGAAGACGTTCCAGGACGTCATCAATTTCACCAACCGCCTCGACGCCCAGGTCCTGGAGTTGATCGCGTCGGTGGACGGCACCGAGCCTCCCCTCACGCAGGGAGCGCAGACGCGTCTGCGGGACGTTCAGCGCGAATGGGCGGGACACCGCGCTGCGCTGGAGTCGCTCCTGGCCAACGACGTCGCCGCCTTCAATCGGCTGATCCGGGAGTTGGGCATCGACCCGATCGTCGTGCCCCCACGGACGGAACGTCGCCCGGTCAGCTGAGGACCACGGGGGGTGGCGGGCAGCCGCCCCGCCTCTCCTGCCCGTTCAGAGGCCCCGTCGGTCCAGCATGGCGCCCAGTGGACGGCCTCCCAGGAGGTGCATGTGTACGTGGAAGACCTCCTGACCGCCGTGCGTTCCACAGTTCACGATCAGGCGGTATCCGTCCTCGGCGATCCCCTCTCGGCGAGCGAGGTCGGCGGCCACCGTGAACATGCGACCGAGGGCCGCCTCGTGGTGGGAAGAAGCGTCGTTGACGGTGGGGACGATCTGGTTGGGGACGATGAGGATGTGCGTGGGTGCCTGCGGATGGATGTCCCGGAAGGCAGTGACGAGCTCATCCTGGTGGACGATGTCCGCCGGGATCTCGCCCCGAACGATGCGCGCGAAGATCGTATCCTCTGCCATGATGCCCGCCTCTCCAATGGTTCGTGCGGCCCGACCACGCAGGATAGCACGGCTCCTCGGTGCGTGGCACCCGTACCGCGAACGCAATCGGCCTCCTCGCCCGAAGGCGAGGAGACCGATCGGGAGGCGGGACCTCCACAAAGGGGGGGTCGAGTCGGACGCCACGATGGGCGAGGGTGGTGCTTCCCCTCCGCGGGCCCCGCGCTCCCTGTTCGGGTTGGGCCGGCATCGAGCCGGTGGATCCCCTCCTATCGCTGTGCTCCCCAGGACGGATCGCGGTCGGACGCGGGATCATTCGTGAGGTTCACAGCCCCGGTCCCGTCCGCGTTCATCCAGTAGATCTCCGCGTTCCCGTCGCGATCGGACCCGAACGCGATCGCGAGGCCATCCGGCGACCAGCTGGGCGCGGAGTCCGCGCCCGCGTTGTTGGTCAGGTTGGTGGCATTCTGGCCGTCCGCATCCATCACATAGACCTCGGCGTTGCCGTCGCGGTCGGTGGAGAAGGCGATCTTGGTCCCATCGGGTGACCACGCCGGTGCGCTGTCCGCACCCGCATCGTTGGTGAGATTCGTGGGATTCTGGCCGTCCGCATCCATTGCATAGACCTCGGCGTTGCCGTCGCGTTCGGTCACGAACGCGATCCGGGTGCCGTCGGCCGACCAGGCCGGCGCTGAATCGCTTGCGGTATCTCCGGTCAGATTGGCCAACCCACTTCCATCGGCATTCATGAGATAGACCTCGTCGTTGCCGTCACGGTCGGTCACGAATGCGATCCGGGTGCCGTCGGGCGACCACGCCGGCTGCCGGTCGTCGCCCGCGTCGTTGGTGAGGTTGATCAGCCCGGTGCCATCCGCATTGACCACGTAGATCTCACCGTTGCCATCGCGGTCCGATCGGAAGGCCACGCGCGTCGAATCAGGCGACCAGGCCGCCTGTCCGTCCGCCGCCGCGTCGTTGCTCAGGTTGAAGGCGCCGCTCCCATCCGTCTGGACGATGTAGACCTCGTCGTTGCCGTCCCGGTCGCTGGTGAAGGCAATCCGGTCCGGGCTCACAGGAGCGGGCGCTGTACAGGTCACGGCGTACGACACGTTGGCGGTGTCGTCGCCCAGGAGGGTGATCGACACCGTGTCCGCCGCGGCCACGCTACAGTTGGCTGCCACGCCCCCCAGCTGCACGAGGCTGAGGCCCGCCGGCACGCCTTCGATGGTGAGCGTGTCATTGATGCCGATGCTATCGGAAAGCGACCCGATGGTCACCGAATAGCCATCCGTGTCCAGGCTGTCACCCGTGGTCGTGGTCGCCACGATCACCGTGCCCGTCACGGTCACCGGCGCCACGCAAGCGACCGAGAAGTCCGCTGTCGCCGTGGCGCCCGCACTCACCGACACGGTTTGCGAGGTCGCTGCCGCCGTACAGTTGGGCGCGATCCCCTCGATCGTGACGGCCTGATCACCGGCGGGTACATCCGCGAACGTCACTGAATCGTTGGCGCCGACAGTCGCGCTGTCACCGCCCAGACGGACCAGATAACCGTCCGCATCCAGACTGTCCCCTGTGGTGACCGTGCGGACCTGTACGGTGCCGCCCAGGGCGGTGCAGGTCACAGAGAACGCGGCCAGGGCGGTATCTCCAGCCACCACGGATACCGAAAGCGGGTTGGAGCCATCCACGCTGCAGTTCGCTGCCACTCCCCCCAGCTCCACCGAATGGGAGCCCGGGTCCACAGTACCGATCACCAGGAAACCTGCCGTCGTGTCGATGGCCAAGGCCGCGCCGCCATCGACCGAAACGGTGTACCCATCCGTGTCCGGATCGGCCCCCGAGGTGACCGTCGTCACCCGGATCGTGCCGGTCGTGGGCTCCAGCGGTCCTTCATCGTCGCACGCTCCGACTCCCCAGGTGAGCGCCGTCAAGATCAGCGCCCATCGCATCACCACCCCTTTCATCGCACACTCCTTACGTTCATCGGTGCCACCGGAGTCCCACCCGGCCCCCGGTCGTGTTTTCGCTGTAGCGATTCTGAAACGACGCTGCGCTATCCCGGTCCACCTGTGCCGTCTACGCTGCGCGCCGCACTCCAGGGGCGGCCGAGGCCCTACCCCTGGCAAGCGGCCGAACCTCGGGCCGATTCACCTGTCGCCGCCCCTCCCGACAGACCTCCTCACCACGCGCTGTCCCATCCGGAACGCATCGTGCGTTGAAGCAGAAGAGTCCACACCCCCCGTCGGATCTGGTACCGTCCCCCTGGCGTCGTCCATGCTTTCGGAAACCCAGCGACCGGTTCCCCCCACGGGTGAGGAGCCTCGTCCAGCGATACTGCGCAGCATCTGTGAGGCGGGGGGCCCCTCCATCGCGGTCGGTCCCGACTCGCCCATGCTCGGCGTGCTGCGCGACCTCGAAATGCTCAGTGCCACGGAGGCACCTGCCGTGTTCTGGGGGGAACCCGGCACGGGTCGGCGCACGCTGGCCCTGGCGGTGCATGCGCTCAGCCGCCGGCGCGCCCAGACCCTGCTGCGTGTCCGTGCGGTTGCCCAGCAGGAGCCCCGCGCGCCGGCCTTCTCGGTGGAAACACTCCCCGCCGATGGCCCAGCTCGTGTGATGTCTGCGGAAGGACTGGCCGAGCTCATCGCCGATGGACCGGGGGGAACGCTTCTCCTCGAGGGCCTCTCCGATCTTCCCGCCCTCGCGCAGGAACAACTGATCGTGCTCCTGGATCGATTCCACTCCGTCGGCGCGGACCAGTCCCACCAGATCCCGCGGGTCCTGGCGGTGGCTACGGATCCTCCCCTGGCGCTGGTGGAGGACGGAGAGTTGAGTGAAGAGTTGTACTATCGCTTGGGGGTGTTCGTGATCGGCGTTCCGCCCCTGCGTGAGCGCCCCACGGATGTGCTGGCAGTGGCCCAGCACGTCGTGGCCCGTGCCAATGCCCTTCATCGGCTCACCGTCCACGGGCTCGACGAACCCACGGCGGAGTGCCTGCGCGGCGCACCCTGGCCCGGCAACATCCCGGAGCTCCGTCGGGCCGTGGAGCACGCGGCGATCCGCGCCCGCTCCGGCTGGATCCGACCGCACCATCTTCCGGGCGAAGTGAAGGGCCCGAACTCGGCTTCCCCCCCGGCACGCCTGGTGATCCCGATCGGGATCACGGCGGCCGACGCGGAGCGTCGGCTCATCCTCGCGACGCTGGAGCAGACCGGCTTCAACAAGACCGAAGCCGCCCGCCGACTCGGCATGGATGTCAAGACCGTACGTACCAAGCTCAAGTCGTACGATCTCAGCGAACGAGCCCGTCGCCGGCGCGACCGAAGCTCGAGTCCGGGCCAGGCGCACTAGTCGCCCTCCTCCACCGTGAGCGAGCCGGTGCAGGTCATCTCCTCGGCACCGTGGAAGGTGATCTCCCAGTCGCCCGCATGAGCTTCGGCCACCGACAACTCCAGCGCGTTCATCTGCGCGTCATAGCCGCCGGGCTCGATCCCGCTGCCATCCTCCGCCGCCACCTCCTGGATCATGCCGATCGGCTCGCTCATCTCGACGAGCACCGACACGGGATCGCTAGAAACGCGCACCGCCGACGGGGTGAAACTCGCCTCGCAGGCACGTACCGGTGTCTCCGACGTCCATGCCGCCAGGGCCGCGACCGCGGCGCAACTCAGAACGGCGGCCCCCAACTTGCCCCTCTCGATCATGCGTCCTCCGGGGTTGTAGGTCCGCAGGAGTGGGGGGCAGAGCGTGTGCCGGGCGGGAGCAATTTCGTAAGAAGTTGTGCTACAACCACTTAGAGCCAAGGGCTCAGCCGAGGACCACATGGATTCGGAGCGGATCGCGCCGGGAGTTCGGCCCTGGGTGGGGGAGATCGGGTCGGGAATCTCGCCCCATCGTGTCGCATGTGTCCCGTCTTGCGCAGCGCCTGCGCGACTAGGCCAACCGACTGCGCCATGATTGAGACCGCCGCCAACCGCCCCGCGAGCGCTGTTACACAGCGCCCCCCCGACGTCCGGACGCCCCCCTCGGGCGACCCGGTCGCGCGTGTGTTGGAGATGGCACTCCTGCTCGCCGTGCTGTTCGGGGCGGGCCTACGGATCGTCCAATACCTGTATCGTCGTTCGCTCTGGATCGACGAAGCCTTCCTCGCGCTCAACATCCTGAGCCGCGACCTCCGGGAGTTGCGCCCGCCTCTGGACTGGCTCCAGGTCGCTCCGACCGGCTTTCTCTGGATCGAACGCGTGGTCACGTCCCTGGCCGGTCCCTCCGAATGGGCGCTCCGCATCGTTCCCCTCCTCCTGGGCATCGCGGTCCTGTGGTTGATGATCCCGGTGGCGCGCCGACTCATCCACCCGTCGGCTGCTCTGCCCGTGGTGGCCTCCCTGGCCTGCATGCCCATCCTGGTCCGCTACTCGAACGAGGCCAAGCCGTACATCTTCGACGTCTTCAGCGCGGTGCTCCTGTGTGTGCTGACGCTGAGGGCCTTGGAGCGCGAAGGCACGGCCGTGCGGCTGGCTTGGGCGCTCTTGTTGCTTCCGTTCCTCTCCCTTCCCACAGCCTTCGTCGGTGCCGGCGTGGTGACGGCGCTGCTCCTGCGCGAGGGAACGCTTCGCATCGATCGATCCTCGCTGCTGGCCGGCGGCGCCTGGATGGCGGGAACGGGTGCTTCGGTCCTGCTCAGCAGCGACGCCGCCACCAAGACCGAGATGCTCCGGTATTGGCAGGGGACTTTCCTCATCGACCCTGGAGCCCAATGGTCGTATGCCCAGGAGGTCCTCCGTGGATTCAGCCGGGTGACCCTGATCCCGCTCCCGGGCGGCGACCTGGTCCAGATCGGTGCCTTCGTGCTGCTGCTCCTCCTGGGTGTGGTGCAGGTGAAGCGCACCGCGGGGGAACGAGGCGTGGCTCTGGTGGTGGTCCCGCTCCTCACTGCGACCGCGGCCACCATGGCCCGCCAATACCCGTTCGCCGGCCGCACCTGGCTGTGGACGCTACCCACCTTCAGCCTGCTGGCGGTGGCGGGTGTCTACCTGCTCCTGACCCATCGGCCCGCCATCCTGAAGCCCGCCGTCGCCGTGCTACTGTCCCTGGTGGTGCTGGGCACGCGCGGGCGAGAGGCCTTCTACCTGGCGCGCCATCCCGAGCTGGGCGAGCACTCCAGACCGGTCATCGACGACCTGAAGGCGCAGATCGAGCGCGAGGACATCACCTACGTGTTCGCGCGCAGCGCGCCGGCCTGGCTCCTCTACACAACGGACTGGTCGGCTCCACCCGCGGATCTTGCCGAGTTGTTCGAGCTGGGAAGGCCGGGAGGCCCGATCTACGTCAACGCCTGGGGTATGGGTCCGGTCACGGAGCCGCAGCTGGCGCTGCTGACGCGCCATGACTCCGCCGGACGCACCGTCCTGATGGGCCGCTCGAGCGGGTTCCGGATCAATCACACCGTCCCACCGGACCGGGGCCACCTTCTCGACCCTGCTTGGGCATCCAGCGAGGTAACCCGCATCCGTGCCCATGCCCGCACCGGGTGCGCTTGGATCTTTTCTGCCCACGTGCTGGGCACGGAGCGTGACGCCTTCAGCAGGGAGATCGCGCGTCAGAACGGGAAGCGCTCGCGGTGGATCGAAGGATCGGGGGCCGATGCCGAGCGGGTGTGTTTCCCTCTCGCCACCGCAGACTCGCCCGCTACGACCCCCTGAGGATAGAAAGCGGGACCGTCCCCACCGGGACGGCCCCGCTCAGCAGTCCAAGGAGCGCTCAGACGCCCGCGTTGGGGGCGGACGCTTCCCTAGCGGCTTCCCGGCCTCCGGTAGCGGACCGGCGCCTGTGGCTCGGGTTTCAGCGTCACCGCCTGGGTCTCCAGCAAGCGTAACGCTTCGCGCACGGCGGCTTCCAGCTGCGGGTCCCTTCCGTCCCTGACCTCCCGCGGCGTATTGGCCACCTCGATGTCGGGAGCGATGCCCTCCCCCTCCACGCGCCACTCGCCGTTCACATCGTAGAAGCCGCCTCGCGGCGCCACGAAGCGCCCGCCGTCGATCAGGGGCGGCGTGTCCGCGGTGTGTACGAGGCCACCCCAGGTCTTCATGCCCACGAGCGGACCGATCTGCTTGAAGCGGAACAGATAGGGCATGAGGTCCCCGCCCGAGCCCGCCCGCTCGTTGATCACCATCACCTTGGGGCCCCAGAGCGCCGCCATGGGTTGGGTGAACGGTTTGTGGGACGGTGTCCGGGAGTTGAAATACCCCGTCAATTCGCGGTCCAGCACTTCGATGATATAGTCGGCGGCCGACCCCCCTCCGTTGTTGCGTTCATCGAGCACCGCGCCCTTGCGGTCTTGCTGCGCGAAGTACATGCGGTTGAAGTAGGTATAGCCCCCCTGCCCCGTGTTGGGCAGCCAGACGTAGGCGAGTCGTCCCCCGCTCATCTCGTCGACCTTGCGCCGGTTGTCCTCGACCCAGGCCCACGTGCGCAGTTGTCCCTCGTTGGACACGGGCGCCACCACGATCTCACGGCCCGACGCCAGGTCGGCGCGGTCGCCCACGGTTACCGTGATCGTCCTACCCGCAGTGCCCTCGAGGAGCGCATAGGGGTTGGTGGGCGCCCGCAGCGGCTGGCCGTCGATGGCGAGCAGGTAGTTCCCCTCGCGCACGCCCAGGCCAGGTACGGAAAGCGGTCCCTGCAGACCCGGGTTCCACGCTTCGCCGCTGTAGATGCGCGTGATACGGTAGTACTCGCCGTCCAACTGCAGGTCGACACCCAGCAGTCCGGTCTCTGGATTGGCCAACTCCGGGTAATCGCCCCCGCGCACGTAGGAGTGCCCCACGGAGATCTCCCCGGAGACCATGTCCAGCAGTTGGTTGAAGTCCGACCGATGCTCGACATCCGGTAGCCACGCCGAGTACCAGGTCCATACGTCGTCCCAGGGCGCCCCGTGCGTGTTGTCCACATACAGGAAGTCGCGCATGAAGCGCCAGCCGTCACGCAGCATCTGCCCCCACTCGGCCTGAGGCTCGATGTGGATGCGCAGGTCTCCCAGGGAGAGTCGACCGTCCCCGTTCTTCGGCGGTGCTGCTCCGGCGTCGACGATGCTCCAGTTGGAGCCGGTGCGGAACAGGAGCTTCTTGCCGTTGTCGGACGTAACCGCAGTGTTCACGCGCTCCACGAAGGTCGTGGGCTTGCGGTCCTTCAGGCTGTAGCGGTGTAAGACGGATCCCGGCTGATTGGCCACGCTCTCGGTGACGAACACCATACCGGCGGGTCCGGCGAGCAGCCCGGAGTAGTCGCGCGCCGGAAGGTCGGGTGCAGAAAGCACGCGCCCCATGATGCCGTCGAAGTCGATGCGCATCGGCCCGCTGGTGGTATCGGCCTTGGGCTCTGCGGCCGTCCCCGCCTCGTCGGAGCGTGGGAGAAAGGGCGAGGCCCCGTCCGCCTGCAGGAGCGTCACGTAGAGGCTGCGTGTGACCGGTCGGTCATAGGCCGTCATGTCCAGCCAGGCCGAATTGAGCGCAAAATCGGTGGACGCCAGGAAGTAGAGGTACTTGCCCGACATGTCCCAGACCGGGCTCAGGGCGTCGGCCATGCCGTCGGTGACCTGATGGAGTGAGCCGTCCTGGGTGTCGTAGACGATCACGGCGCGCAGAAGATTCTCGAGCCGGCGTGTGTAGGTGAGGTAGCGGGAATCCGGAGACCACACGGGCTCGATGCTGCGACGCGGATCCGCGTACAACTCTCCGTCGACATCGGAGGTGCGGCCGCTGGACACATCCAGGATCCGGACGCGGAAATCGGTGTCCGTGAACGCGATGTGCGAGCCGTCCGGAGACCAGGTGGGGCGGAAGTAGAAGGTGGGATCGGCGATCGCCACGCGTCGCTGTGCCCCTCCATCGGCGTCGGCGATCACCAGGGCGTACTCACCGCCCTCGTCGTTGAACCAGGCCACGCGTGCGCCGTCCGGAGACCAGGCCGGGTAGCGATCAGCCACTGCGGACGTGCGGGTGAGGTTGCGCCAACTCCCGTGCTCCGCCGGCACCGAGAACACGTCACCCCGGTACTCGAAGAGGGCCCGCTTCCCGTCGGCGGAGACCTGTGGGTTGGAGAGCTGAGTCGCGGGCACCTCCTCCCAACGCGCGCGCGCCCAGTTCTGGTCGCCGGCCGCGTGGATCTCCAACTGCCGCGTGGCACCGGTGGCCGGATTCAACTCGTGCAGGTAGCCCGCTTGTTCGTACACGACCACGCCATGCCCCGCGTCGAGGCTCTTCACATCGAAGTCGGCATGATGCGTGAGTTGTCGCTCCTGCCCCGTGCTCGGATCGAAAGACCACACGTTGCTGGCCCAATCCCGTTCCGACATGTAGTAGACGACGCCGTCCATCCACGTCGGATCCATGTGACGCTCGCCCTGCCAGGGCGTGTTGGTCAGCTCCAGATTCGAGAGGTTCACCACGCGGATCGGTTGGGCCTGTCCTCCGCGGTAGTTGCGCCACTCGGGGTCCCAGTACCCGATCTCCTGATAGGCCAGCATGCGGCCATCATCGCTCATCTCGCCCAGATAGGCCTGATGCACGGGCAAGGCTTCCGGGAAGCCGCCGGTGCGCGCCACGGTGAAGAAGCGCCACAGCCGGGTGGGCTGACCCTCCCGCCCCGACTGGAAGATGACCCGCCCGTCCGGCGTCCAACCCTGTACCACATCCGCACCCGGATGCCAGGTCAGGCGCGTCGGCTGTCCGCCCGCGGCGGCGACCACGTAGACGTCGACATTGCCACCGTACTCGCCGCTGAATGCGATCCAGCGGCCGTCCGGACTGAAGGCCGGGTCGGTCTCGGCCCCGTCGTCACTGGTCAGGCGCCGAGCCAGTCCACCCTCGCGACCCACGACCCAGATGTCGTTGGCGTGCACGAAGGCGATCTGGTCGGCACCGACCGACGGCTGCCGGAGGAAGCGGGTCCCCTGCGCTGCGCCCGAGGTCGGCAGCAGGGGCAGAAGCAGCAGAACGGCGGCTACCGCGTGCCGGATGCGGATCATCGAGAAGCTCCGTGTGGATCGTAGTCGAGCCAAGGATGGGTCATCGGGTCTGAACGTCGTTGCGAGGACGGGGGGGTCGCACATAGGCGGCTACGAGACTCTCGTGTCCGTCCGAACCGACGGCGGCGATTCCGAATACGTAGTCGTCGATGGAGATGTCTGGAAGCGTGAGGCCGTCGTCGTCACCCACGTACACCTCGTACTGCCAGTCCGGAGTCCACGCTTCCCTCCACACGATCCGGTATCCGACTGCGCCAGGGGAGCGCGCCCAGGCGAGCTCCGCGTCGTAGCCGCTCTCGCCTCGGGTGAGGCGCGGACCGCCGCGCCCCATGACGTCGGGTGCAGGAGGCGCCAGTGCCAGGCTGGCCACCGCGGCGGCGTTGACCCGGGTGTTGCGCGCCAGGTAGGCGAAGTCCACGCCGTCGAAGGTGTCCTCCGGCATGTGTTGGCGACTGTAGTTCTCCCGGGACTCCGAGAAGCGCACGCCCGTAAAGCCCTGTCGGTTGAACGCGGTGTGATCCCCGCCCCGCCCGAAGCGGTCTTCGCGGGCGATCAGCCGTACCTCGTGTCCCGGCACGTACAGCGACGCGTAGCGGCGGATGTAGCGCGCCAACTGCCGTGAGGGCGAGTCCATCGGATCTTCAGAGAAGACGCGTACGGTGCGGGAGTCCTGGATGCCGTTGCCACCTGTGCTGTTCCCGACAATGTCGTTGTTGAAGACCGCGTCGATGCTCCAGCCCTCCTCCAGCGCGCGAGCGGCGTGCAGGCTGGCCCCCACCAATCCTTCTTCCTCGGCGACGAAGGCCACGAAGACCAACGTGGCGTCGAAGTCGAGACCGCTTTGCGACAGCACGCGTGCCACCTCCATGGTCAGCACGGTGCCGGAGCCGTCGTCGTTCGCGCCCGGCGCCGGATTGTCCCAGCGACCCCAATCGAAGCTGCCGTCGCCTCGGCGCGCCACGGAGTCGTAGTGACCGCTCACATAGATGCGGCGTGCGCTGCGGCCAGGAAGCACCGCCACGACGTTGCACAGCTCCGCCTCTTCCGGAATCCGCCCCTGAGGTGTCACCTGGTAGCAGTCGAGGTCCACTTGAAGGCGGGGACTGAAGCTCTGGAACGTCTCGAGGATGTATTCGCGTGCGGGGCGAACTCCCCAGTCGTCACGGTCCGAGAGCGACAGGGAATGCCGGGTCTCGAAGTCCGTCAGGGTCTCGAGGTACTCCGCCAGCCGCTCCGGAGAGACCTGGTTGAGGGCGGAGGTGATGCGTCGGTCCAGGCCGAGCCCCTGCCCGGCCACCGGCGC
The DNA here is from genome assembly GCA_041390105.1 of Gemmatimonadota bacterium. Classification (NCBI taxonomy): domain Bacteria; kingdom Pseudomonadati; phylum Gemmatimonadota; species Gemmatimonadota bacterium. The sequence continues at coordinate 317,079 of JAWKQO010000002.1, read as the reverse complement.
CGCGCCGCACCAGAGCAGCCAGGGGAGCACCAGGCGGGTGGCCGCGGAGCGAGAGCGGCGGCCAAGGGCCCGGCCGCTCCGGAAGCAGATCATCTCAGTTGCGAATCGGATCATCGTCTGGATCACGGGTACTGGAGGAGGTGAGAACGCTCACGTTAGCCAACCGTCGGCCAGGGGGCGAGGCGGGCCCGGCGGCCGGCCGGCCGTCGTCCGCGGGGCGCCGGGAGGCGGTGCAGTGGCGCCGCTTCGTCTACCGCACCTGCGCATTCTGGACGCTGTTCGGGCTCGGACCCGTCCGGGCGGAGACCTCCCGAGACGCCTCCGCGGACCTTCTCGCGCGCGTCGAGCCCTGCGACGGGCCGGGCGCCCATCCCTGGCTCGTCGAGACGCGTGATCGCCTGCTCGCCGAGGACCGGCTGGCCGGACACGCAGTGCAACGGTTCGGCCCTCCGCTCCGTTGCGAAGGCAGCATCGGAATGGAGGAGGCCGGCGCTGTGTTCGGGACGGTGCGACTCGGCTTCGCCGAGGGTGCCTCGCTGGAGCTCACCACGCTTCCACCGGAGTCGAGCATCCTGACCCTGCGGGCTCCCCAGGGACTGGGTGCCGACGCGGAGGCGCGGAGCTTGTTGGAGCGCTACGCGTCGGAGCGCGGTCTGCACGTGGAGTGGGACTCGTACGAAGTGACACAGGAAGGCGACGAGACCCTTCATACCTGGTGGGATCCGGATCCGGGGCTCAATGCCTCCGTGTCACTGCTCTACTCGCAGAAGCGCTTGGTGGGCCTGCGCGTGTCGATGGCCCTCTGAGGCGAGCCTGCCGCCAACCCAGGCGCACCGGCCCGGTGGCGCCGCCCCGCACGTACATCCCACCCACCGGCCAGCCATCCGTCGACCGGCCCTTCCACCCCGATTGCCCGCAGCGCGCTCTCGGGCTAGACTAACCTAAGCTGTTTAGACTACGGGAGGCACGGTGGGTGGGATCGAGGCGGATTCTCTCTACGGGACGCTGAACCTGCTGGTCCTGCGCGCGTTGGAGGCGGGGCCCCTCCACGGGCTGGGGGTGATCCGCCGCATCGTGGACGAGGCCGGAGGAGCGCTCAAGATCGAAGAGGGCGCCCTGTATCCCGCACTCCATCGCCTGGAGCGGGACGGTTGGATCGAGGGAGAGTGGGGCCGAACCCCCGAGAACCGCCGCGCCAAGTTCTACCGACTCACCCGCACGGGGCGGCGTCATCTCGAGCGTGAGACCGAGCGCTGGGTCCGCCACACCGAGGTGGTCGCACGACTGCTGGGAGCGTGACCGCCCAGGCCTGAGCGCATGGTGCCCCCCGTGTGCAGCGCTTCCCCAGGGGCGGGAGGAGGAGGGGATGGAGTGGCGGGACGCTTGGAGGGCGCTCTTCCCTCGCAGGCACATCGAAGCGGACGTCCACGACGAGATCACGTTCCACATCGAGGAGCGGATCCGTGAGCTCAAGGACCGTGGGTGGAGCGATGCGGAGGCGCGGGCCGAGGTCCTGCGCCAGTTCGGGGACGTGGGGTCCATCGAGGCCGCGTGTCAGCACTACGATCAACAGCGGGTGTCAGCCCGGGGGAGGCGGTGGATGGTGGAGGCATGGGTACGGGAGGCCCGTTGGGCCGCACGGAGCCTGAGGCGTAGCCCGGGCTTCACCACCGTGGTGATCGTCACCCTGGCGCTCGGGATCGGCGCCAGCACGGCCGTTTTCAGCGTTCTGGAGAGCGTCCTGCTGCGGCCACCGCCCTTCGCGGAGCCGGACCGCCTGGTCGTGATCTGGGAGAACGACCGGGCCACCGGCACCACGAGGGAATTGGCCTCACCGGCGGACTACTTCGACTTCCGTGCGCGGGCACGCACGCTGTCCGACCTGGCCATGGTGGCCGAGCGGGCCGCGGTGCTCACCCGTTCCGCGAGTGACCCCATCCAGATCGACGTCGCCGCCGTCACCGCTTCGCTCCCGGGAGTCCTGGGGATCGAGCTGCAGATGGGCCGGCCTTTCGTCGACGCCGACGACGTGCCGGGTGGACCGGCCCGGGCCATCCTCAGCGATGGCTTCTGGCGCACACAGCTCGGAGGCGACCCGTCGGTGCTGGGCAGCGCGCTACGCATCGACGAGCGGCCCTACGAGATCGTGGGCATCCTCCCGCCCGATGTCGAGTACCCCGACGCGGGCACGGACGTGTGGATCCCGCTGCAGGAGGCTCAGTCCACCGCGGTCCGCTATTCGCACTGGGTAGAAGTCGTGGGGCGCCTCGCCCCGGGTGCGACGGTCGAGGACGCTCAGACCGATCTGAGCCGCATCATGGCGGAGCTGGAGGCAGAATACCCGCAAGCCAACGTGAATCGGGGAGCCTTCGTGGAGCGCCTCACCGATGTAGGCCGCGGAGAGCTGCGCTCCACGCTCTGGGTGCTGTTCGCCTCCGTCCTGGTGGTGCTGGCCATCGCCTGCGTCAATGTCGCCAACCTCCTGCTGGCGCGCGGCACCGGTCGCACACAGGAGCTGGCGGTGCTGAGTGCGGTGGGGGCGGCGGGTCCGCAGCTCACCCGCAAATTCGTGGTGGAGGGCGCGCTGCTCACCGCGGCGGGCGCGATCGGAGGTGTGCTCGTGGCCCTGATCGGCGTACGCACGCTCCTGGCGGCGGCACCTCCCGAGGCCAGCGCCCTCGGGTCACCCCAGCTCAACGCCTCCGTGCTCGGCTTCGTGCTGGCGATCGCGGTGTTGGTGAGCAGCCTGTTTGGATTGCTCCCCGTGCTCCAGACCCGCCGCCTCGATCTGCAGCACCCGTTGAAAGAGGGGAGCCGCGCTTCCGGAGGCAGGGGCGGTGCGCTGCTCCGACGGGGCCTGGTCGCCGCGCAGCTTTCGCTGGCCGTTGCGCTGCTCCTCGGCGCCACACTCCTGATCCGCACACTCCTGCATCTCCAGCAGGTGGACCTGGGCTTCCAGCCCGACCACACGCTGAAAGCGGAGCTGGCCCTGCCGACGTCGCGCTACTTCGGCCCCATGGACGCGTGGCCCGACTGGCCGGTGATGACGGGGTTCCTCAGCCGCCTGCAGTCGGAAACCGCTCGCTTGCCGGGAGCCCAGGCCAGCGCTGTGGTCCTCAACCATCCGTTGGATCCCGGCTTCACCAACTCGTTCCTCATCGACGGACGCCCCTACGACCCCGAGCAAGGCGAGATGTCGGTACGGATGGTCACGTCGGGCTACTTCGAGGCGGTTGGCCTGGCGCGCGTCCGCGGTCGCGCGCTGGATCCGTCGGACCGTAGCGACAGCGAACCCGTCGTGGTCATCAACCGACGAGCAGCCGACCGCTACTTCCCCGGCGCAGACCCGCTGGGCAGTCGGATCTCGTTCTGGGGGAGCTCCCGTCGCATCGTGGGAGTGGTCGAGAACGAACGGATCCAGGGCATCACGGTCGACCCGCCGCCCGCCATGTACATCAGCCTGCTGCAGAATCCCCCCCGGAGCGGTCACCTGACCCTGCTGGTGCGCACCAGCGCCCCACCGCTGGCACTCG